>NZ_JBYTEN010000004.1:0-213461 GCF_058790595.1 Sphingomonas sp. EU05-FHT14C10
GCGGCACCGGCCCGCTCCCCCACCCGGCCTCCCACAGAGTGTATCCTGGATGGGAGGCTGGGTGGGGGAGCGGGCCGGTGCCGCCGATTGCACACGCCTCAGATCGGCGCGCACTCCGATTCGAGCCAGGCGCGGTCCTCGCCATCGAGCTGCGGGCCGACGATCTCGACCACCCTGGCATGATAGGCGTCGAGCCAGACGCGTTCATCGACGCTGAGCAGCGCGGGTTCGATCAGGCGGCGATCGATCGGCGCGAAGGTGAGCGTGTCGAAGCCGAGCATCGGCAGCTCGCCGCCGGGAATCGCCTTCTCGACGACCTGCACCAGATTCTCGATGCGGATGCCGTAGTCGCCCGCCTTGTAATAGCCCGGCTCGTTCGACAGCAGCATGCCGGCGCGCAGCGGTTCCGACGGGCCGCCGCCCGGATAGCTGGGCGCGGCGATGCGCTGGGGCCCTTCGTGGACCGACAGATAGGCGCCGACGCCGTGGCCGGTGCCATGCGCATAGTCGAGCCCCGCCGCCCACAGATATTGGCGCGCGAGTATATCGAGCTGCCCCCCCGTCGTGCCCGGCGGGAAGGTGGCGGCGGCGAGCGCGATATGCCCCTTGAGCACGCGGGTGAAGCGATCGCGCATCTCGGCGGTAGGCGTGCCGACGATGACGGTGCGTGTCACGTCGGTGGTGCCGTCGAGATACTGGCCGCCCGAATCGACGAGGAAGATGCGATCCATTTCGAGCGGGAGGTTCGATTCGGGAGTCGAGTGGTAATGCGGGATCGCCGCATGCGGGCCAGCGGCCGAAATGGTCGAGAAGCTCTGGTCGACGAGCGCGCCCGTCGCCTCGCGGAACTGCGCCAGCTTGTCCGACACCGACAATTCGGTCTGGCCGCCCTTGGGCGCCTCGATCGACAGCCAGCGCAGGAACCGGCTGAGCGCGGCGCCGTCGCGCGCCTGCGCGGCGCGATGGCCGGCGCTTTCGACCGGGTTCTTGATCGCCTTGGCGATGATCGTCGGATCGCGCGTCGCGATCACGGCAGCCCCGCCCTGTTCGAGCTTGTCGAAGATCGCCGAGACCGCGAAGGCCGGATCGACGACGACGCGCTTGCCGGCGAAGGCGCCGAGGCTGCCCGCGAAGGCGGCGCGATCATGCACGCGCACGGCATTGCCCAGATGCTTGAGCACATCGTCGCCCATCTTCTCGGGCGCGACGAACAGATCGGCCGTGGCATCGGCGTTGACCACCGTATAGGCGAGCGCGACGGGCGTGTGCTCCACGTCGCGGCCGCGGACGTTGAGCGCCCATGCGATCGAATCGAGCGCAGAGAGCACGACGGCGTCGGCGCCCTTCTCGTGCAGCCAGTCGGCGATGTCGGCGCGCTTCTCGGCCGAGGATTTGCCGGCATAGACATCGTCATAAGGCACCAGCCGCGCCTTGGACGGCTCGGGCCGGTCAGGCCAGATCGCGTCGACGGGATTGGTGTCGACGGCGACCAGCGTCGCGCCCTTGGCCTTCAGCGCCTCGCCCGCCTGCCGTACCCAGGCACGGGTGTGGAGCCATGGATCATAGCCGATCCGCGCGCCCTCTGCCGCGTGCCCCGCCAGCCAGTCGGCGATGCTCGTCTGCGGCACCGAGACATATTGCCAATGTTTCGCGTCGACCTGTTCGCGCACCTGCAGCGTGTAGCGGCCGTCGATGAAGATCGCGGCTTCCTCAGGCAGGACCACCGCCGAGCCGGCCGACCCCTGAAAGCCGGTGAGCCAGCCGAGGCGCTGGGCGTAGCTGCCGACATATTCGCTCATATGCTCGTCGGTCAGCGGCACGACGAAACCGTCGAGCCGATCGCGCTTCAGCTGATCGCGCAGCGCCTGCAGCCGCGCTTCGTAGGTGGACATGGGGAATCTCCTTCTTGACCCCAGCATAGGCCCGGCGGCGGCCGCATCCAATCTCCGCTTTTGCATTGAGAGCGAGAACCACTAGATCAGCGGCATGACCGATCCCAAGCCTCCCGTCGCGGCGCGCAAGCCGCATGTCTCGACCCGTTTCGGCGTGACGCGCGAAGACCCGTATCACTGGCTGCGCGATCCCGGCTATCCCGAGGTGAAGGACGAGGAGATCCTCGGCTATCTCGAAGCCGAGAACGCCTATTTCGAAAGCAGGATGGCCCCGCATCAGGGCACCGTCGACGCGCTGTTCGCCGAGATGAAGGGGCGCATCAAGGAGGATGACAGCTCCGTCCCCGCGAAGGACGGAGCGTTCGTCTACTGGCGATCGTTCGACAAGGGCGCGCAATATCGCAAATGGTGGCGCAGGCCGGCGGCGGGCGGGTCCGACGAGCTGATCCTCGACGAGACCGCGCTGGCCGAGGGCAAGGAGTATTTCCGCCTCGGCGCGATGGATATTTCCGACGACGACCGCATCCTTGCCTATTCGACCGACAGCGACGGATCAGAGCGCTTCACCATCCGCTTCCGCGACCTGCAGACCGGCGCGCCGATCGACGACGCGATCGAAGGCGCGCGCGGCAGATGGGGCGAGGACAGCATCGAGGGGACGCTGGGCAACATCGTCTTCGCCGCCGACAATCTGCACCTGCTCTACGGACTGGTCGACGAGCATTGGCGGACGCGCACGATCAAGGTGCACAGGCTGGGCACGCCTTCCTCCGAGGACCGGGTGATCTATCATGAGGAGGATATCGGCTATTCGGTGGGTATCAGCCTGTCGGGCGACCGCAAATGGCTGCTGCTGACCGCAAGCGAGCATATGACGAGCGAGACGCGGCTGATCCCGGCCGACGATCCTTTTGCCGAGCCGATCCTGATTGCGGCGCGGCAGACCGGGCGCGAATATGACGTCGACATCCACGGCGACGATCTGCTGATCCGCACCAACGACACGCATCCCAATTTCCGCCTCGTCACCGCCACGATCGCCTCGCCCGGCGACTGGCGCGAGGCGATCGCGCCGTCGGAGGATTTCTACCTGACCGACGTCAGCTGCTTTGCCGATTTCTACGTGACCGAAGGGCGCGACCGCGGGCTCGACCAGATCGAACTGCGCGACTATGCCACCCATGCGGCGAAGCGGATCGACTTTCCCGAAGCGAGCTATGTCGCGGGGCTCGACGAGAATCCCGAATATGCGACGCGCGTGCTGCGCCTGTCCTATGAATCGATGGTCACGCCGGACACCGTCGTCGACTATGACGTCGATACGGCGGCGATGACCGTGCTGAAGGTGCAGGAAATCCCATCGGGCTACGACCGCGACCGCTACGCCACCGAGCGGCTGGAGATCGTGGCGCGCGACGGCACAGCGATCCCCGTATCGATCGTCTATGCGAAGGATTTCGCGAAGGACGGCAAGGGTGCGCTCCACCTCTATGCCTATGGCGCCTATGGCTATGCGATCGCACCGGGATTCTCGACCGCGCGGCTGTCGCTGCTCGATCGCGGCATGGCCTATGCGATCGCGCATATCCGGGGCGGCGACGATCTGGGCTATCGCTGGTATCTGGACGGCAAGCTGGAGAAGCGGACCAACACGTTCAACGACTTCGTCGACGTGACCAGGGGGCTGATCGCGCTGGGCTATGCCGCCGAAGGCCGCGTGACGGCGGCGGGGCGATCGGCGGGCGGCGAGCTGATGGGCGCGATCGTCAATCAGGCGCCCGAGCTGTACGGCGCGGTGATCGCCGACGTGCCCTTCGTCGACGTGCTCGACACGATGCTCGACGAGACGCTGCCGCTGACCCCCGGCGAATGGCCCGAATGGGGCAATCCGATCACCGACGAAAAGGCTTTTCGCCTGATCCTCAGCTATAGTCCCTATGACAATGTGACGGCGCAGACCTATCCGCCGATGCTGATTTCGGGGGGGCTGAACGATCCGCGCGTGACTTATTGGGAGCCGGCCAAGTGGGCAGCCAAGCTGCGCGCGACCAAGACCGGCGACAATATCCTGCTGCTCAAGACCAACATGGGTGCAGGACATGGCGGCAAGTCCGGCCGGTTCGAATCGCTGCGCGAGGAAGCAGAGGAAATGGCGTTCCTCCTCTGGCAGATCGGACTCGAAAACTAACGCGCGTCATCCGAATTCGGCACGGCGGGCGCGCCTTACATTTTCTTGCATTGACGCCATGGCGGGTCCACTGTCGATCCATAACAGGGTCGAGGGGCGTTCCACCCGTGCTGCTGTCGCGTAACTATCCGCCATCGGATGCGCTCGCGCCTTATATTCGGCGGCACTATGTATTTCAGGCCGAACTGCCCCCCGATTTCGTGCTGATCGACAAGCTGGTTTCGGAGACCTCGTTCATCCGCGTGCTGATCCGCGGCGACTGGCAGGCAGAAACCACGCCCGACAATTGGGGGACGGCAGGGCCGGTGCCGCTGTTCGGATCGAACGGCAAGCCGCTGCGCGTGCGCGTGAAGGGGCCGTTCACGGTGACCGGAGTCGCGATCCGCCCGAGCGGGTGGCGCGCGCTGTTCGGCTGTTCCGCCTGCGACTATGCCGACCGGATGGTTCCGCTGTCCGACGCGTGGGGCAAGCGCGACGCCGGCGATTTCCATCAGGCCGTGCTCGACGGCGGCGACGACGAAGCGATCGTCGCGGGGACCGAGGCGGTGCTGCTCCGCCGGATCGCCGCGAGCGAACATGCCCCCGACGCGCAGATGCGCCGTTTCGAGGACATAGCGCGCCACGACAGCACGATCCGTGTCCACGATGCGGCCGAGGAACTGGGCCTTTCGGTGCGGCAGATGGAGCGCCAGTGCCGTGCCGCCTTCGGCCACACGCCCAAGTCGGTGCTGCGCCGCAGCCGCTTCCTCGACATGGCGACGGCGATGCGCGGGTTCAGCGACTTCACCGCCGAGGATCTGGCGGCCTTGCGCTATTTCGACCAGTCGCACCTCAACCGCGAGTTTCGGCGTTTCTTCGGGATCACCCCGGGGGCGTTTCAGACCGCGCAGACACCGCTGTTCACGGCCGGGCTGAAGCTCCGGGCCGACGGGCTGACCTAGGCGACCCTGCCATTCTCGACGCCGAGCATCGTCGCGTGGCCGATGCCGGCGAAGAGCGACGGTTCGGTGCCCGTCATCCACACCTGACCGCCGCCGCCGGCGAGGCGCGCGAAGAGCGCGGCGCGTCGGCTGGGATCGAGATGCGCGGCAACTTCGTCGAGCAGCAGGATCGGGCGGCGACCGATACGTTCGGCGACGAGATCGGCATGGGCGAGGACGATGCCGAGGAGCAGCGCCTTCTGCTCGCCGGTCGAGCAGCGATCGGCGGGCTGGCCCTTGCCGAGATGCGTGACGACGAGGTCGGCGCGGTGCGGGCCGGCAAGCGTGCGCCTCGCCGCCGCATCGCGCGCGCGGCCGGCGGCGAGCGCCGTGGCGAAATCCGCCTCGGGAATCGTTTCCCACCCGTCCAGGGCAAGGCCTGCACGCGCGAAGGGGCCTTCGGGGGCAAGCGCCAGCCGCTCCGCCAGCGCGCCGACGGCGACCGCGCGTGCCTCGGCGATTTCGGAGCCATGCTCAGCCATGCGCGCCTCAAGCGCCGAGAGCCAGGCCGGATCAGGGCGTGGATCCTCGGCCAGCAGCTTGTTGCGCGCGCGCATCGCCGCGTCGTAACGCGTGGCATGCGCGGCATGGCCAGGCATCAGCGCGAGGACAAGACGATCGAGGAAGCGCCGCCGCCCCCCCGCGCCTTCGAGGAACAACCGGTCCATCGCCGGGGTGAGCCAGAGGATCGACAGCCATTCGCCGAGCGCCGTCGCCGAAGCCTGCGCACCGTTGATGCGGACGATGCGGCGTTCGGGCGCACCGGCAAGCGCGCCCGTGCCGATATCGACATCGCCCGACAGCCTTGCCGCGACCGAGAAGCCGCCGGCGCCGCCGGTGCGCGCCATGTCCGTCAAAGCCGCGCCGCGCAGCCCCCGCCCCGGCGCGAACAGCGAAACCGCTTCCAATATATTGGTCTTGCCCGCGCCGTTTTCGCCGGTGAGCACGACGAGCCCCGGCCCCGGCGTGACGAGCGCATCGGCATAGGAACGGAAATCGGAGAGGGCGAGGCGCGCGATCGACACGATGGCTTGGTAGGCGAAGCTGCGCCACCGCTCAAATGGGATGTATTGCCTATCGCCCCTGCGCACCCCAAGATCAGGGGGATAAGCAGGGAGCAGAACCATGATCCTCAGCACTGCAAGCCGCGCCGCGGCCGTCATCGCACTCACGACGCTTGCCACCGCGAGCCTGGCCCAACCACCGCAGGCCCCACCCACCGGCGAACAGCGCGCCGAGGATATCGTGACCCAGCCGCTCGACGACGTGAACCTGAAGAGAAAGGATATCCCGCCCGTGCTGGCGCGCGCGGTGGACGACGCCTATTCGCCCGACGATACGCGGACCTGCGCGACGATCGCCGCTGCGGTCGCGGGTCTGAACGAAGCGCTGGGCGACGATTTCGACGCGCCGCCGCCGCCGCCCGACAATCGCGACCAGAAGCGAGAGCAGGGCGCGGGCGCGGTTGGCAAGGCCGTGGTCAACAGTCTGATCCCCTTCCGCAGCATCGTCCGCTACGTCTCCGGGGCGGACAAGGCATCGCAGCAATATAATATCGCAGTGTCGGCCGGGCTGACGCGGCGCGGCTATCTGAAGGGAATCGGTCGTGCGCGGGGATGCAGGCCGCCGGCGGCCCCGCTGGCGCAGGTCGCCGCCAAGCCGGCCAAGGAGTAGCGCCGGTCGACCGCCATTGCCTGCGCAATGGCAGCCGGATCAGACGCGCATCGGCATCAGGACGTAGAGCGCGGCCGACTTGTCATTCTCGCGAATGAGCGTCGGCGCGGCGGCGTCGGCGAGGTGGACCTCGACGACGTCGCCTTCGATCTGGCCGAGAATGTCGAGCAGATAGCGGGCATTGAAGCCGATCTCGAACGACTGGGCGGCATATTCGCCCGGTACTTCCTCAGCCGCCGTACCGTTTTCCGGCGAGGTGACCGAAAGCGTGATCTTGTCGCGATCGAGCGCCATCTTGACCGCGCGGGTCTTTTCGCTGGCGATGGTCGCCACGCGATCGACGCCTTCCATGAAGCTCTTCGGATCGAGCTTCAGCAGCTTGTCATTGCCCGTCGGGATGACGCGCGAATAATCGGGGAACGTGCCGTCGATGAGCTTCGAGGTGAGGATCGCGGCGCCGAGGCCGAAGCGAATCTTGGTCGGCGACAGCGAGACTTCGACCGTGCCGTCGACTTCGTCGAGCAGCTTGCGAAGCTCGGCCACGCATTTACGCGGGATGATCACATCGGGCATGCCTTCGGCCCCGTCGGGACGCGGCACGGTGACGCGCGCGAGGCGGTGTCCGTCGGTCGCCGCCGCCTTGAGCACCGGCTGCCCGTCGTCGGCGACGTGGAGGAAGATGCCGTTCAGATAATAGCGCGTCTCTTCGGTCGAGATGGCGAAGCGCGTGCTGTCGATGATCTGGCGCAGCGTCGCCGCCGGCAGTTCGAACCTCGTCGGCAGTTCGCCCTCGGCGATCACCGGGAAATCGTCGCGCGGAAGCGTGGCGAGGCTGAAGCGCGCGCGGCCGGCGTTGATCTGCATCTTGCCGTCGGCGGCGTGGAGATCGACCTGGCTACCCTCTGGCAGCTTGCGCGCGATATCGAACAATGTGTGCGCCGAGATCGTCGTCGCGCCCGGCTGGTCGACCGCCGCCGCCACCGTCTCGACGATCTGGAGATCGAGGTCGGTCGCCATCAGGCGAATCGCGCCATCGGCCGTCGCCTCGATCAGCACGTTCGACAGGATCGGAATGGTATTGCGCCGCTCGACCACCGACTGGACGTGGCTGAGGCTCTTGAGCAGCGTTGCGCGTTCGATCGTCGCCTTCATTTCTTCCCCCGGAGCCTCCCGGCCCCTTCATGCATGAGCCGGGCGGGCCAAATGCAAGGCCGCGATCCCGGGTCAACTTCATTAACGAGAAAAGGGGCCGGAGCAAGCGCCCCGACCCCCTTTTCTCACAGTTTTGAAGCCGTGTTTCAGAAGCGGACGCCGAGGCCGCCCAGGATCTGGTGGCGCTCATAGCCCTGCTCATAGTTGGAGTAGCGATACTCCGCCTTGAGATAGGTGCCGCCCGTCAGCTTCTGCTCGACGCCCGCGCCGACGCGCACGCCATCGAGATTGTCGTGCAGACGGAAGCTGTCCGGCCCGCCATCGACGCCGGCGTAGCGCACGCGCGCCTGGGCGTTGGTGTAGCCGACCTTGCCGTAGATGAGGGTCTTCGGCGCGACGGCGACGCCGATGCGGCCGCCGACATACAGGTCACGGCCCGTGCCGACGCACAGACGGTCATTGGCGACGCTGACGCCGTTGGCGCACTGCTTCGCCGTCGAATCCGACCATTCGACCTCGCCGCCCAGCACGGCGCGGCCGACCTGGAAGTCGTAGCCGGCACCGACGCCATAGGCGAAGCCGTCATCCTTGCCTGCCGGCGTGACCGGGTGATCCCAGCCGACGAGCGCCTCGATACGCGGTCCGGTGAAGGGCGCGGCATCCGACTGCGCGAGCGCGGGGCTGGCGACGGCGGTTGCGGTGAGGGCGGCAATGACAATGTTACGCATTTGAGGGGTACTCCTTGGTAATCGCCCCGAATCAACGGGGTGGCCGCCAATCGCATATGTGACAGTTCCGTTGCATGAACCTCAGACAACGAGGTTCGCCTGTTGCATCGCGGCAACAATCGCGGGATGAGGCGAGCCATGACGACGACGAGCCGCCTGTTCATCGCCCGCCACGGCGAAACCGTATTCAACGCCGCCCGCCGGCTGCAGGGCGAACATCCGCATACGCCGCTGACTCGCGCGGGATTCGCGCAGGCCGACGAGATGGGTGCGGCGCTGCGGCAAATGCTGGGCGCGAAGCCCGCAATCACGCTGTGGTCCTCGACCGCAGGGCGGGCGCTGCAGACGCTGGCGGTGATCGCCGAGCATCTTGAGCTCGACTGGCACGACGCGCGGACCGACACCCGGCTGCTGGAAATCGGCATGGGCGATTGGGGCGGGCGCTATTATCATGACGTCATGACGGAGCATGGATCGATCGTCGACCGCGCGACCGGGCTGTTCAGCGCACGCGCGCCGGGGGGCGAATGGTATGACGATATCGCCGCGCGGCTGAAGGGCTGGCTGGACGACGTGAAGGACGAACCGGGCGACCGGCTGATCATCAGCCACGGCATTACCAGCCGCGTGCTGCGCGGGATGCTGACCGGCGCGGCGTTCGATCCCGTTTTGAAGGCAGGTGTCGCGGGCGGGCTGCCGCAGGGCAGCATTGCGATGATCGAGGATGGGCGCGAGACGATCGTGCATCTGGGGACGGGGAAAGCGCCAGCGTGAAGCTGTTCGGGGGGCTTTTGCTGATCGCGGTCGCGGCGCCCGCCGGTGCGCGCGATTCGCTGGGCGTATTCGAAGGCTGGGGCGCGTTTCGCGATGCGAAGCCGCCGCGCTGTTTCGCCATCGCCCAGCCGGTCAGGCGCGGCGACGGCGACTGGAAGCCCTTTGCCAGCGTCGCCTTCTGGCCGACGGTCGGCCAGCGCAATCAGCTTGCGATCCGGCTGAGCCATGCGCGGCGACCAGGTACCAGAGTGACACTGCATATCGGCGAGCGCAGCTTCGAGCTGGTCGCGGGAACAACCGATGCCTGGGCGCCCGATGCGCGCGCCGACGCCCAGATCGTCGCGGCGATGCGCAGCGCGACGAGCATGAGCGTGGAGGCCACGGGCAGGAATGGCGGGGCGT
Source organism: Sphingomonas sp. EU05-FHT14C10 (assembly GCF_058790595.1). Classification (NCBI taxonomy): domain Bacteria; kingdom Pseudomonadati; phylum Pseudomonadota; class Alphaproteobacteria; order Sphingomonadales; family Sphingomonadaceae; genus Sphingomonas; species Sphingomonas sp. EU05-FHT14C10. The sequence goes on from NZ_JBYTEN010000004.1 coordinate 9,791, forward strand.
TCGCCGACGCCTATCGGCTGCGCGGAGCGGCGACGGCGATCGACGCCGCCGCGCTGGGCTGCGCACGCCGATGAGCGGGCCGGAGATCATCCGCGACGGCCGGGCGATGGTTGCCGGCATGACGCCAGTGCTGGACGGCGAAACCTATGCCTTCTGCTCGACGTCGGACGGCGCACGGGCGGCCGAAGCGCTGCCGCTGGCGACGGGCATGTTCCGCGAGGCCGAAGGAATCAGCCTGATCCTGACGACCGGTGACGCCGGGCGACTGGGCTTCGCCGTCGACCAGCCGATGGCGCGGATCACGCTCAACGTCTATTCGGCGCTCGATGGCGTGGGGCTGACCGCCCCAGTTGCATCGGCGCTCGCCGAAGCTGGCATCGCCTGCAACATGGTCGCGGCCTTCCATCACGACCATGCTTTCGTGCCGCGCGCGCATGCAGAGGAAGCGCTGGCGATCCTCGAGGCGCTTCAGCGCGGGGCCACGCCCTCCGCCACATAGGCGATCAACCCTTCGGCCAGCGCATCGAAGACAAGGCGCATGCGGGCGACGGCGCGCAGATCCTGATGCATCACCACCCAGCTATCGAGGCCCAGCTCGAAGCTGTCGGGGAACAGGCGCACGAGACCGGGATCGCGCGCGGCAAGCGCGACCTGGCAGATGCCGATGCCCAGCCCGGCGCGGATCGCCGCGAGGCCGGCGAGATCGCTGTCGGTGCGGAAGGCGAAGCGGCCGACCGGGAAACCAAGTGCGGCGAGCTGGTGAACGATGGGATTGTCGGTCTCGACGCCGATGAGCGCATGATCTTCGCACGCAGCGAGATTGGCCGGCCAGCCATGGCGATCGAGATAGGCGCGGTGGGCGTGGATGCCGAGCATGACGGCCCCAAGACCGCGCGCGACCAGCCCGGCCTGAGTCGGGCGGACCATGCGAATCGCGATATCGGCCTCGCGCCGCAACAGATCCTCGTTGCGGTTGGTGGCGGCGAGCGTGATCGATATGCCCGGCGCCGCTTCGCGCAGCCGTGCGAGGATGGGCGGCAGCACCTCGACCGCGACGACCTCACTTGCCGACAGCCGGACGATGCCGGCGGGATCGCCGGCTGCAGCGGAGGCAGTGCGCACGAAGTCGTCCGACGCATAGGCCATCGCCTCGGCCGGGCGGGCGAGCGCCACCGCCATATCAGTGGGCGCGAGGCCGCCGGGCGATCGCGTGAACAGCGCGACGCCGAGTGCGGCTTCGAGCGCCTCGATCCGCGCGCGCACCGTCGGCTGCGCGATGCCCAACTGCCGCGCGGCGCCGGACAGGCTGCCCGTGCGCAGGACGGCGAGGAAAGCGCGTTGCTGCTCCCAATCGACGATGCTCATAGATTTCTTTTAGACAGAATGACAATGTTCGGCAATTTTATACAGACCTGAGGCGCTCTATCGATCGGCGGGAAGGAGACCGAAGATGGAACGCACTGCTCTGATTCTCGGCGCGACCGGTGGCATCGGGGGAGAGATTACCCGTGCGCTGATCGCGGGCGGCTGGCGCGTCCGCGCGCTCGCCCGGACGCCGCGGCCCGATCTGCTGCCCATCGACTGGCGGCAGGGCGACGCGATGGATCGCGCTGCCGTGATCGCGGCAGCGGCGGGGGCGGACGCGATCGTCCATGCCGTCAACCCGCCGGGCTATCGCGACTGGGGGCAGCTTGTGCTGCCGATGATCGACAACAGCATCGCCGCCGCGCGCGCATCGCATGCCCGCCTGCTGCTGCCCGGCACCATCTATAATTTCGACCCCGCAGCGACGCCCGTCGCCGCCCCCGATTCGCCGCAGCAGCCGAAAACGCGCAAAGGCGCGATCCGCGTCGAGATGGAGCGCCGGATCGCATCTGCCTGCGAAGGCGGCATGCGCGCGGCGATCGTACGCGCGGGCGACTATTTCGGGCCGCGCGCGGGCAATAGCTGGCTGTCGCAGGGGATGGTGCGGCCGGGCCAGCTGGTAAAGTCCGTGCTGTATCCCGGCGCGCCGGGCGTCGGCCATGCCTGGGCCTATCTGCCCGATGTGGCGGCGACCTTCGCCATGCTGCTCGGCCGCGAAGCGCAGCTGCCGGCCTTCGCGCGCTTTCATTTCGCCGGATATTGGGATGCCGGGGGGCGCGATATGGTCGACGCGATCGGCACGGCGGCGGGGATTCCGGACATCAGGACGCGCCGCCTGCCCTGGCGCCTGCTGCCGCTGATCGCGCCGTTCAACCCGACGATGCGCGAGATGATCGAGATGGAAGCCTATTGGCGCCACCCTGTCGCGCTCGACAATCGCAGCCTCGTCGCGGCGATCGGCGCCGAGCCGCATACGCCACTGGTGGAGGCGCTTCGCACGACGCTGGGCGCGCTCGATTGCCTGCCTGTGGAAAAATCCGCCGCGATCGCTTAAATGGCGGCGATCATGAACGCTCCCATGCCCATTCCCGGACATATCGATCCGGTCCCCGTGCCGCGCGTCGCGACGCCGCGCCCCGACGGCCGCGTCGACCTTGTCGGCCTCACCAAGCTGCAGATCCGCGAGGCTTTGCTCGAATCGCAGATGGAAGTGCGGCAGGCCAAGCTGCGCGCCAAGCAGATCTGGCACTGGATCTACAATCGCGGCGCGACTGATTTTGCGGTGATGACCGACATCGCCAAGGATATGCGGATCTGGCTGGAGCAGCGCTTCGTCGTCGGGCGCCCTCAGGTCGTGGAAGCGCAGGTTTCGACCGACGGGACGCGCAAATGGCTGCTGCGGTCGGACGACGGGCAGGATTATGAGATGGTCTTCATCCCCGACGCCGACCGGGGAACCCTGTGCGTATCGAGCCAGGTGGGCTGCACGCTCAACTGCCGCTTCTGCCACACCGGCACGATGCGCCTCGTCCGCAACCTGACCCCCGGCGAGATCGTGGGACAGGTGATGCTGGCGCGCGACAGCCTGGGCGAATGGCCTTCGCAGCCCGACGGCCGGCTGCTGACCAACATCGTGATGATGGGGATGGGCGAGCCGCTCTATAATTTCGACAATGTGCGCGATGCGCTGTCGATCGTCATGGACGGCGACGGGCTGGCGCTGTCGCGGCGGCGGATCACGCTGTCGACGTCGGGCGTGGTGCCGATGATGGCACGCGCCGGGACCGAGATCGGCGTCAACCTTGCCGTGTCGCTCCATGCCGTGACCAAGGAGGTGCGCGACGAGATCGTCCCGCTCAACCGCAAATATGGCATCGAGGATCTGCTGCAGGCCTGCGCCGACTATCCGGGCGCAAACAATGCGCGGCGCATCACCTTCGAATATGTGATGCTGAAGGACAAGAATGATGGCGACGACGACGCGCGCGAGCTCGTCCGCCTGATCCGCAAGTACCGGCTGCCGGCGAAGGTCAACCTCATCCCCTTCAACCCCTGGCCCGGTGCGGAATATGAATGTTCGGAGCCCGATCGCGTGCGGCGCTTCTCCGACATCATCTTCGAGGCGGGCATCTCGGCCCCGGTGCGCACGCCGCGCGGGCGCGACATCATGGCCGCGTGCGGGCAGCTGAAATCGGCGAGCGAGAGGAAGAGCCGCGCCGAGCTCGATCGGCTGGCAGAGGAAAAGCAGGCGGCGCTTGGCTGATCCAGCCGCGCTGGCACTGGCGGCAGGTGCAGGCGTGCTCGGCGGCGCGATGAACGCGCTGGCCGGCGGCGGCACCTTTGCCACCATGCCGACGCTGATCGCGCTGGGACTGCCCTCGCCCATCGCCAATGCGACGAGCAACGTCGCGCTCCAGCCCGGCGCGATCATGAGCGCCTGGGCCTATCGCGACGGGCTCGAGCCTTTGGGCGGCGTGAGCATCCGGACGTTGTCGGCGATCACCTTCGTCGGCGGGATCGCCGGCAGCCTGCTGCTCGTCGCAACGCCGACGCGCACCTTCGACCTTATCATCCCATGGCTGCTGCTGGTCGCGACGCTGGCCATCGCCTTCGGGCGGCGCGCCTCGCACGCGCTGCACCGCCGCCTGTCGATCGGCCGGCGCACGCTGATCGGCGCGCAGGCGATGCTGGGCATCTATGGCGGCTATTTCGGCGGCGGCGTGGGGCTGATGATGACCGCGACCTGGGGCCTGCTCGCGCATGGCGAGCCACACCGGCTGGCCGCGCCGCGCACGCTGATGCTCGCCATCGCCAATGCCGGGGCACTGATCGTCTTCGTCACCGGGGGGATGGTCGCCTGGACATTGTGCCTGCCGATGCTGATCGGCGCGACGGTTGGCGGCTATCTTGGCGCGATCGTCGGCCGGCTCCTGTCGCCGGGCGCCATCCGCTGGTGGACGTTGCTGGTGACAGCCGCGACGACGATCGCCTTTTTCTGGCGCGCCTATTCCTGAGAATTAGGCGGGGCGGGTCATGCGGAAAAGCGCATCCGCGCCGATCTCGAAATAATCCGCGGGGCCACCGCCGCGCAGCACGGGATGCGCGCGCGCCGTCTGGTAGACGCCGTTTTCGAGCAGCGCCTCGTCGATATGGACGCCGACGACCTCGCCGAACACCACCCAGGTATCGATCGGATCGCCCGCAGCCGAGGTGAGGCGCAACGTCTGGCTGTGCCGACATTCGAACTGGACGGGGCTGGCGGCGACGCGATCGGGGGCGACGAGGCGCGACGGCGCCGCCTCTATCCCGGCGAGCGCGAATTCGTCGACGTGCGGATCGCACTGCGCGGCGGTTGCATTCATCCGCTCTGCCAAGTCGCGCGTTACGAGGTTCCAGACGAATTCGGGGCGATCGCTGATGTTCGCGAGGCTGTCCTTCGCGCCGGTCGACGCGAAGCCGATGATCGGCGGGCGATAGTTGAACAGGTTGAAGAAGGAATAGGGCGCAAGGTTGCGCACGCCTGCATCCGACAGCGAGCTGATCCAGCCGATCGGGCGCGGGCCGACGATCGCGTTGAGCGGATCATGGGCAAGGCCATGGCCCTTGGCCGGTTCGTAGAAATGCATGGGGAAGCCGGTTTCGTGTAACCTTTGGGACGATGCGCGCCTATATGGAGGCACAGCCGATGACGACAAGGATGGCGGCGTGATCGACACCCAAGACGGAAGACCAGCGCGCATCTATCGGCACCGCCTGCCCACGCGGATCTGGCATTGGGTGAATGCGCTGACCGTCTTCATCATGCTGATGAGCGGGCTGATGATCTTCAACGCGCACCCGCGCCTCTATTGGGGGCAATTTGGCGCGAATTTCGACCATGCCTGGCTGCAGATCGGATCGATGGCCGATCGCGGCTTCCTGCGCATCGGATCGCTGAGCATCGACACGACGGGCTGGCTGGGGCTGTGGACCGATAGCGCGGGCAATGTGCAGCGCTGGGCTTTCCCGTCATGGGCCACGATCCCGTCGGGCTACAGCCTGGCGCTTGGGCGGCGCTGGCATTTCGCCTTCGCCCTGATCCTCGTCTTCGGGCTGATCGCCTTCCTCGCGACCAGCCTGATCAACCGGCATGTCCAGCGCGACCTGCTGCCGAGCCCGCGCGAGCTTGCCCCGCGCCATTTATGGCATGACGTCAGACAGCATCTGCGGCTGCGCTTCGACGCGGAAGGCGGGCAGACCTTCAACCCCCTGCAGAAGATCGCCTATGCCGGCGTGACCCTGCTTCTGCTGCCGACGCTGATCCTCAGCGGGCTGGCCATGTCGCCGGCGATGGACGCGGCATGGCCCTGGCTGCTCGACCTGTTCGGCGGGCGACAGTCGGCGCGATCGGTGCACTTCATCTGCGCGATGCTGATCGTCGCGTTCATTGCCGTCCACCTGCTGCTGGTGCTGCTTGCCGGGCCGGTGAGCGAGATCGGATCGATGATCACCGGCTGGCGGCGGGAGAAGGTGCAATGAGCCTGATCACGCGACGGACGGTGCTGGTCGGCGCCGGAGCGGGGCTATTGTCGGGCTGCGACAAGCTGACCGACAATACAACTTTCCGGAAGACATTGTTCAGCGCCAACAAGGTCAACGAGGCGATCCAGCGCGCCGTGATGAACCGCAACGCGCTGGCCCCGACCTATACGCCCGAGCAGATGTCCCCCATTTTTCGCGCCAACGGGACGACGCGGCCGGCGGGCGAAGCCTATGCCGCACATGTCGCGAGCAATTTCGCCGACTGGCGACTGGTGGTCGACGGTCTGGTGGCGCGCCCGATGAGCCTGTCGCTCGCGGCTATCGGCACGATGCCGGCGCGCGCGCAGATCACGCGCCACGATTGCGTCGAAGGGTGGAGCGCGATCGGCCAGTGGCACGGCACGCCGCTCCATATCATCCTCGATGCGGCGGGGTTGCGGACGAACGCCAAATATCTCGTCTTCCACTGCGCCGACACGCGCGGTGGGCGGCGCTATTATGAATCGATCGACCTGATCGACGCCTTCCATCCCCAGACGATGATCGCCTGGGGGCTGAACGGCCGGAGGCTGGATGTCGCGCACGGCGCGCCGCTGCGCCTGCGCGTCGAACGCCAGCTGGGCTACAAGCACGCCAAATATGTCGAGCGGATCGAGGCGGTGGCCGATCTTTCCGGCATCTATCAAGGCGGTGGCGGCTATTGGGAAGATGTTGCGGGCTATGAATGGTATGCCGGTATTTGATAAGCGATCGGCATGTCGCTCCTATCCAGCCTGCTCACCCGCATCGTTCGCCGCGGCGAACTGACCATCATCAATGCCGACGGCAGCGTCGAGACGATCGGCGCGCCCGATCCCGCGCTGGGACCGGTAACGATCCGCTTCACCGACAAGGGGGTTTCCGGCGCGATCGCACGCAACCCGCAACTGGCGGCGGGCGAGGCGTTCATGGACGGCCGGATGGTGATCGAGAAGGGCGACATCCTCGCGCTGCTCCGCCTCGTCATGCACAATGCGCCCTGGGAAGGCGGCGGCGCCATCGACATCGACAATCCAATCGTGCGGCTTGCCGACCGGGCCGGCGCGGCGCTTGGCCGGATCAACTGGGAGCGGCGGTCGAAGCGCAACGTCGCGCATCATTACGACCTGTCGAGCGACCTGTACGAGCTCTTCCTCGACGCGGACCGCCAATATAGCTGCGCCTATTTCGCGAATCCGCAGAACAGCCTCGAACAGGCGCAGGCCGACAAGAAAGCCCATATCGCCGCCAAGCTAAACCTGAAGCCGGGCAATCGCGTGCTCGATATCGGCTGCGGCTGGGGCGGCATGGCGCTTTACCTTGCGCGCGCGGTCGAGGGCGTCGAGGTGCTGGGCGTGACGCTGAGCGAGGAACAGTTGAAGGTCGCGCAGCGCCGCGCCGCGGAAGCGGGCCTTGCCGACCGGGTCCGCTTCGAGCTGCGCGACTATCGCCGCGTCGAGGAGAAATTCGACCGCATCGTCTCGGTCGGCATGTTCGAGCATGTCGGCCCGCCCAACTACCGCACCTTCTTCCGCAAGGCGCACGAGCTGCTGACCGACGACGGGGTGATGCTCCTCCACACGATCGGCAGGCTCGGCGCGCCCGGGCAGACCGACCCCTGGACGCGCAAATATATCTTCCCCGGCGGCTACTGCCCGTCGCTCAGCGAGATCGTGGCAGCGAGCGAACATGAGCGGCTGATCGCGATGGACGTGGAAAATCTGCGCCTCCACTACGCCTATACGCTCCAGCACTGGTATGATCGCGCCGCCGCGAACCAGAGCGCGATCGAGAAACTCTATGACGAGCGCTTCTTCCGCATGTGGCAATTCTACCTTGCCGGGTCGCTCGTCGCTTTCGAATCGGCGGAGATGTGCGTCTATCAGCTGCAATATGCGCGCCGCCGCGACGCGCTGCCGATCACCCGCGATTATATGACCGAAGTCGAGCGGCGCCTGCCGCGCTAGGGGCCTGCCTGTCATTGCGAGGCTGCAGGCCGAAGCAATCCAGTTCGATGCCCGGCATCATTCTGGATTGCTTCGCCGGATTAGCCTGCCCGCAATGACGAGGCTGATTAACGCTGCGGCTGGGTGCCGCGTGCGGCCTGACGCTCCTCAGGCGAGAGGACGCCATCGTGATTGGTGTCCATCGCGTCGAAGCGCTGGAGCGCGGCGGCTTTCGCCTCGGCGAGCGAGACGCGGCCGTCATGATCGGTGTCCATCGCGTCGAAGGCCTGTGGATCGAGCGAGCCAGCAAGGCGGTCGCCGCCGCCCCCGCGCCCGCCGCCGAACCGCTGCATCGCGTTCATCGCCGACTGCGCTTCGTCGCGCGTGATGTAGCCGTCGCCATTGGCGTCGGCCATCTGGAAGCGGCGCTCGATGCGCTGCTCGAACACGGCGCGATCGATAGCCTGAGGCGTGCGGCCGCCGCCGGGCTGCGCCATCGCGGGCGCGGCAAGCGCAAAGATAAGGCTGCCACCAAGGAAGATCGTCTGCTTCATCATGCCACTCCGAACCGATTCGACGTCCCCCGTTGGCGTTGCTTTGGCGCGGGCAAGCTGTCGCGACGTTGAACGGCGCCCGCGCACGCGCGACGGGGCGGTTGTCGCGCGGGGCCAACGCCCCTAATAGGGCGCGCGATTCCCTCCCCTCCGTTCCACAGGACCAGGCCGACGATGACCGATAAGATCAACCGGGTGGTGCTCGCCTATTCGGGCGGGCTCGATACCAGCGTGATCCTGAAGTGGCTGCAGCAGACCTATAATTGCGAGGTCGTGACCTTCACCGCCGACCTCGGCCAGGGCGAGGAGTTGGAGCCCGCGCGCAAGAAGGCCGAGCTGATGGGCGTGAAGCCCGAGCATATCTTCATCGACGATCTCCGCGAGGAGTTCGTGCGCGATTATGTCTTCCCGATGATGCGCGGCAATGCGCTTTACGAAGGCCTTTACCTGCTCGGCACCTCGATCGCGCGGCCGCTGATCGCCAAGCGCCAGATCGAGATCGCAAGGCAGGTCAACGCCGACGCCGTCAGCCATGGCGCGACGGGCAAGGGCAATGATCAGGTCCGCTTCGAGCTGGGCTATTATGCGCTGCAGCCCGACATCAAGGTGATCGCGCCCTGGCGCGAATGGGATCTGACCAGCCGTACCGCACTGATCGCCTTCGCCGAGCAGCACCAAATCCCGGTTCCCAAGGACAAGCGCGGCGAAAGCCCCTTCTCGACCGACGCGAACCTCCTCCACACCTCGTCCGAGGGCAAGGTGCTCGAGGATCCGTGGGAAGAAGTGCCGGACTATGTCTATTCGCGCACCAACAACCCCGAGGATGCGCCCGACGCGCCCGAATATATCACCATCGATTTCGAGCGCGGCGACGGCGTCGCGCTGAACGGCGAGGGGATGAGTCCCGCGACCTTGCTCGCCAGGCTCAACGATCTCGGCCGGACGCACGGCATCGGCCGCCTCGACCTCGTCGAGAACCGCTTCGTCGGCATGAAGAGCCGCGGCATGTACGAGACGCCGGGCGGCGCCATCTATCATCTCGCGCATCGCGGCATCGAGCAGCTGACGCTCGATCGCGGCGCGGCGCACCTGAAGGACGAGCTGGCCCCGCGCTATGCCGAGCTGATCTACAACGGTTTCTGGTTCAGCCCCGAGCGCGAGATGCTCCAAGCCGCGATCGACTACAGCCAGCAGAAAGTGACGGGCACCGTCCGCCTGAAGCTCTACAAGGGCGGCATCCATGTCGTCGGGCGCAAGTCGCCCTACTCGCTCTATTCCGAAAAGGTCGTGACCTTCGAGGACGATGCCGGCGCCTATGACCAGCGCGATGCCGAGGGCTTCATCAAGCTCAACGCGCTGCGCCTGCGCCTGCTTGGTCGCCGCGACCGCTGATCATCTCATAGACGCAGCCGGCTCGGGGGCGGGCCGGCTGCGCTTCATCACATCGAACCATGTTCTCACGCCCCTTGAAGCCGGGCCTGACAGCGAATATCGCTCGATCGGTGGGCTCTGAAAAATCCAGTCAAACGGGGTGGTGGCAATCGCGCTGGCTGCTGATCGCGGTCGTGCTGCTGGCCGCCGTCCCGCTGCTCTATCCCTCGATCCCGCCGCTCGTCGACCTGCCCGGCCATATGGGGCGCTACCGCGTCCAGCTGATGGGCGCGGCGTCGCCGAGCCTGATGAGCTTCTACACCTTCCAGTGGCAGCTGATCGGCAATCTCGGCGTCGATCTGCTGGTCGAACCGCTGGCGCCGATCTTCGGGCTTGAACTGGCGGTCAAGCTGATCGTGCTGTCGATCCCGGTGCTGACCGTGGGCGGGATGATCTGGATCGCGCGCGAAGTGCATGGCCGCGTGCCGCCGACGATCTTCTTCGCCCTGCCCCTCGCCTACGGACACCCCTTCCACTTCGGCTTCATCAATTTCGCCTTATCGATGGCGCTGGCGCTGAATGCCTTCGCGCTGTGGCTGCGGCTGGCGCGCAAGGGGCGGCTGAAGCTGCGCGCGATCATCTTCGTGCCGATCTCGGCGCTGATCTGGGTGACGCACACATTCGGCTGGGGGGCGCTTGGCGTCATGGCCTTTTCGGCCGAGGTGGTGCGCCAGCATGATGCCGGCAAGCGCTGGCTGGCCGCGCTTTTCCCGGCGGGCATCCAGTGCCTGTCGCTCGCCCCGCCGCTGCTGGCGATGGTGCTGTGGCGCAGCGGCGACCATGTCGGCGGCGAGACGTTCGACTGGTTCAACATCCGCGTGAAGCTGACCTGGCTGCTGATGACGCTTCGCGACCGCTGGCAGTGGTTCGACATCCTGTGCGCCGTGATGATCCTCGGCACCGTCATCTACGCCTGGACCGAGCGCGGCCTCGAATATTCGCGCAATCTGGCAGCGAGCGCGATCTTCCTGCTCGTCGTCTTCATCATCCTGCCGCGCGTGGTGTTCGGCAGCGCTTATGCCGACATGCGGCTGACCCCCTTCATGCTGGCGATCGCAGTGATCGCGATCCGGCCGAGCCATCACGCGACGCCGCGCTTCCTGAGCGGGCTGGCGACGATCGGCCTGTGCTTCATGCTCGTGCGGACGGCGGCGACGACGACGAGCCTCGCGCTGGCCAGCAACCGTTATGACGAGGCGCTTGTCGCACTCGACCATGTGCCCAAGGGCGCGCGGCTCGTCACCTTCGTCGGCCATCAATGCGGGCTGCGCTGGTTCAGCGATCGCACCGAGCATCTGGGCGCGATGGCGATGGTGAGGCGCGAGGCCTTTTCCAACGACCAATGGGCGATGGCCGGCGGCCAGCTGCTGGGCGTCCGCTATCCCAATGCCTTCGGCTTCGACCGCGATCCATCCGAACTGATCACCGCGCGCAAATGCTCGCGCGAATATTGGCGTACGGCCGAGATCGCGCTCGCGCGACTGCCGCACAATGCCTTCGACTATGTCTGGCTGCTCAACCCCCCGTCGCTCAAGCCCGAATGGATGAGCGGGCTCAACCTGATCTGGACCAACGGCCGCGATCGGCTCTATGGCGTGATCCACGCTTCTCCCGACCAGAAATTGCAGCAATGACCCAGCAGCGCCCGGCGCTTTCGATTGTCGTACCCTGTTACAATGAAGCGGGCTGCCTGCCCGAACTTCATCGCCGGCTGAGTGCGACCGCCACCGCCGTGGTCGGCGACGCGCACGAGATCGTGCTGATCAACGACGGGTCGCGCGACGGAAGCTGGGACGTGATGCGTGCGCTGGCGGCGGCCGACAGCCATGTCGTCGCGATCAACCTGTCGCGCAACCATGGCCACCAGCTCGCACTGACCGCCGGTCTCGACCTGTGTCATGGCGAATCGATCCTGATCATCGACGCCGACCTGCAGGATCCGCCCGAGCTGCTCGGCGAGATGATGGCGACGATGAAGCGCGAGGACGCCGACGTCGTCTATGCCGTGCGCCGCAAGCGCGACGGCGAGACGATGTTCAAGAAGGCGACCGCCGCGATCTTCTACCGCACGCTCGCGCGGCTGACCGACACGCATATCCCCATCGATACCGGCGACTTCCGCCTGATGAGCCGGCGCGCGCTCGACGCGCTGCTCGCATTGCCCGAACAGGCGCGCTTCATCCGCGGCATGGTTGCCTGGGTCGGCTTCCGTCAGGTCCCCTTTCCCTATGATCGCGCAGAGCGGCTGGCGGGCGAATCCAAATATCCGCTGTCGAAGATGATCGCCTTCGCGCTCGATGCCGTAACGGGCTTCTCGACCGCGCCGCTGCGCTTCGCCAGCCATGTCGGGCTGTGGCTGGTAGCGGCATCGGTCTTCCTGCTGCTCTATATCGCGATCGGCTTCTTCACCGGCAGCGCCGTGCAGGGCTGGACCTCGCTGGCACTGATCGTCGTGGTGCTGGGCGCGGTGCAGATGTTCGTGCTGGGCATGATCGGCGAATATCTGGGGCGGCTCTACATCGAATCGAAGCGCCGCCCGCTTTACATCGTCGCCGACATCGCCGGCCCGGTGGGCGGCGAGACCAGCCTGGGTCACGCCCCGGCGGAGATTATCGCTACCAGCGAGACCCCCGGCGGGAAAGGCACGCGCCCGATCGCGTGACGCTCGAGCGCGAAGATGCGCTCGAACAGGCTGTTGACCGGCGCGGGAGGCATCTTGTCGTCGCTGTCCTCCTTGCCGCCGATCCGCCCCGCGATGCGCGCGGCGGCGGCGAGCGGGAAGAGCAGGCTGTTGAGCGAACTCATCATCTCGACCTTGAGCCCGGCCTCGCGGATCGCGGCGGTGAGCGACGCGCGCGTATAGCGGCGATGATGATGGTTGACGACATCATGCGCGCTCCACATCCAGGGATGCGCCGGCACGGTGATGAGCAGGCGGCCGTTCGGCGTCAGTCGATCGGCCATGGAGCGCAGCGCCGCGCGATCATCTTCGACATGTTCGACCACGTCGAGCGAGGCAATCAGGTCATAGCCGCCGGGCACTCCCTCGAGCTGGGGGAGCGGGCTGCTGCCGACCGGGCGGCCGAGCCGTTCGCTCGCGACGCCGCGCGCCACGGGATCGATCTCGATCGCATCGACCGCGCCGAACGCGCCGAGCATGCCCAGATTATGCCCGGTGCCGCATCCGACCTCCAGGATGCGCGCACCCGGCGGCGGCGCGATCCGGCGCTCGATCAGCGCCGCCAGCACGTCGCGGCGCGCGCGATACCACCAGTGGCGCGTGTCGAGCGCCGCCATACGATCATAGACGATGCGTTCCATCAGCCGAAAACCCAGAGACGATTGAGCGAGAAAGTGACGAGCGGGGTCACGAACAGGATCGGGACGAGCGGCCACCACCATGGCCCCGCGAGCATGTTGTGCGCGGTCAGCACGAAAACGAACAGGCTGTTCATGCCGAGGCTGACCAGCGAGACGACGAAGAAGCGGCTGGTGGTGCGCGCCGCATTGTCGCGCGTGCCATGGCCGCGGAAGCTCCATCGGCTGTGAAGCACATAGCCCGTCACCATCGCGACGAAATAACCGGCGAGATTGGCGATCTGAGGCGTCACGACATCATATTTGGCGAGCGGGGAATAGACGATCGCGTAGAGCAGGGTGACGAATCCGCCGGTCAGGCCAAATCGCACCAGCTGCCCGACGACCTCCCTATGCTCTTCGCTCAGCCGCAATTCGTTCAGCCGCAAGACCCGTTCCTATCCGTTGGCCCTCCAGCGAGGGCGCGCGATGCTCTAGTGCGGTTTCCGCCGATGCGGAACCCGCCCCGATTTTCCCGATGTCGCATTTTCAGGGCCGCCGCCCGTTCCGGCCGGCCCAAAAATGCTCTAGTGCGCCGCAACACATAAGGGAACAGGCATTGGCCGAACATCTGCGGGCGCACGTCGAGCACCTGGGCGCATATCTGAACCGCCACTGGGTCATGGCCCTGGTCGCGCTGTGGATCGGAGCGATGGCCTGGATGCTGTGGGTGCGCTGGGGCGGCATCCACTGGTTCGCGCTGCCCGACACCGACGACAATATCCGCATGGATCAGGTGCGTGACTGGCTGAACGGCCAGGGCTGGTACGATCTGCGCCAGTATCGGCTGAATCCGCCCAAGGGTTTCGACATCCACTGGTCGCGCTTCGTCGATCTGCCGATCGCGGGGATCATCCTTGCGCTGCGCCCGTTCGTCGGCGGCGTGATTGCGGAGAAGACGGCGGTCGCGCTGGCGCCGATGCTGCCGCTCGCGATCGCGATGGCGGCGACCGCCATCACCACGCGGCGGCTGGTCGCGCCGATCGCAGCGATCCCGGCGGCTGCGCTGATCCTGCTGTGCCAGAGCGCGCTGTTCATGTTCATGCCGCTGAGGATCGACCATCATGGCTGGCAGCTGGCGATGCTGGCCGCGACCATGGCGGGGCTGACCGATCCGCGCGCGGCGAGGGGCGGCGCGATCGCGGCGATCTCGACCGTGATCTCGCTGGTGATCGGGCTGGAGATGCTACCCTTCCTTGCCATCGCCGGCGGCGCGATCGTTCTGCGCTGGGTGTGGGAAGGTGCGGCCGAGGCCGAGCGGATGCGCACCTATGCGCTTGGCATCGCGGGCGGCAGCGCGATCGGCTATGTGCTTTTCGCCTCCTATGCCAATCGCGCGCCGGTGTGCGACGCTTTGTCGCCCGTCTGGCTTTCGGCGCTGCTGCTGGCCGGCGCGCTGCTTTATCCGATGAGCTTGCTCCACACCCAGAGCCGCGCCGTACGCCTCTTCGTCGCGGGCGCGGCGGGTGCACTGGTGGCGGGCGCCTTCGCTGTCACCTGGCCCGGCTGCCTGACGCGGCCCGAACATGTGTCGCCCGAACTCGACAGGCTGTGGCTGTCCAACGTCAAGGAAGCGCGGCCGATCACGCTGCAGAAGCGCGACGTGATCATCGGCATCGTGTCCATGCCGATCGTCGGACTGATCGGCACGATCGCGATGTGCTGGCGTGCGCGACGCGACGCGCGGGCGATCGCCAACTGGGCGACGATCCTGCTGATGGCGCTGCTCTCCTGCGCGATGCTGTTCTGGCAGGCGCGGATCGGGGCGGGCGCGCAGATCATCGCGCTGCCCGGCGCGGCGGCGCTGGGCTGGCTGGTGCTGGGCTGGCTGTGGCGGCAAAGCCTGCCCGTTATGGGCGGCGCGGCGGCCGTCGCTGCAGCCGGCATCGCCGCGTGGGTCTGGCTGCCGCCGACGGCATTCGGGCCGCCCGCGAGCCCGGCGCGGCCCGCGCTCAAGATCATCGGCAAGGCCAATGCGCGCTGCCCGACGCTGCCGGCGCTGGCGCCGATCGCCAGGCTTCCCGCGACGACGATCATGACCTTCGTCGATCTGGGGCCGCGCCTGATCACCGTCACGCATCACAGCGCGATCGCCGGCCCCTATCACCGCAACGGCGATTCGATCCTCGACATCCACCACGCGTTCGACGGATCGCCCGAACAGGCGCGCGCGATCGCGAAGCGGCACGGCGCGACCCTGCTGCTGACCTGCCCCAACATGTCGGAGTCGACGATCTACCGGTCGCGGAGCCCGAACGGCTTCTATGCGCGGCTGTCGCGCGGCGAGAAGTTCGACTGGCTGACGCCGATGCCGCTGCCCGCGTCGTCGCCGCTGAAATTGTGGCGAGTCAGCTAGGTTGTCAGGCGAAACTCGCCTTTAAGCCGTCGATCACGAACTGGGCGGCGAGCGCGGCGAGGATGACGCCGAGCAGGCGCGTGATGACGAGTTCGATGCGCGGGCCGACGACTTTCATGATCGGCGCGGCGAGGAGCAGCGCAAGCAAGGTCAGCACCATGACCGAGACCATCGCGGCGAGCACGGTGAGCGTCGATTCGACGCCGTGGCTGCGCGCCGTCATCAGCATGATCGCGGAGATCGAGCCAGGGCCGGCGATCATCGGCATCGCCATCGGGAAGATTGAGACATCCTCGATCTCCGGCGTTTCCTTGAGCTTCTGAGCACGATTCTCGCGCCGTTCGGTGCGCTTTTCGAACACCATGTCGATCGCGATCAGGAAGAGCATGATGCCGCCGGCGATGCGGAAGGCATCGAGGCTGATGCCGAGCGCGTCGAGAAACGGTTCGCCGAACAGCGCGAAGACGAGCAGGATGCATGCCGCGACAAACACCGCGCGGATCGCCATCGCGCGTCGCTGCGCCGAGGTCGCGCCCGCCGTCAGCCCCGCAAAGATCGGGGCGCAGCCCGGCGGATCGATGACCACCAGGAAAGTGACGAAGGCGGAGACGAACAGCGCGAACATCCTAGAAGGCGTCCTCCGCGTAGGAAATGCCTTCGCGCCGGTGCGCGGCGACGAGCGTGTTGCGCAGGAGCACGGCGATCGTCATCGGGCCGACGCCGCCGGGAACCGGCGTGATCGCGCCCGCGATCGGCAGCGCGCCGGCGAAATCGACATCGCCCACCAGGCCGTCGTCGGTGCGGTTGATGCCGACGTCGATCACGGTGGCGCCCGGTTTCAGCCACTCGCCCTTGACCATGCGCGGCACGCCGACCGCCGCCACGACGATATCGGCGCGGCCGACCACGCCCATCAGATCGCGCGTGCGGCTGTGCGCGACGGTGACGGTGCAATTCTCCTTGAGGAGAAGCTGCGCCATCGGCTTGCCGACGATGTTCGATCGGCCGACGACGACGGCGTCGAGGCCCGAAAGATTGCCCAGCTCATCCTTGAGCAGCATCAGGCAGCCGAGCGGCGTGCAGGGGACGAAGCCGTGCAGCCCGCTGGCCAGCCGCCCGGCATTGACCGGGTGGAAGCCATCGACATCCTTGTCGGGATCGATCGCGGCGATCACCGCATCGGTGTTGATCTGCCCGGGCAGCGGAAGCTGGACGAGAATGCCGTCGACAGCCGGATCGGCGTTGAGCTGCTTCACCAGCGCGATCAGATCGGCCTGGCTGGCGTCGACGGACAAGCGATGCTCGAAGCTCTCCATGCCGGCGGCGACGGTCGCCTTGTGCTTGGAGCGAACATAGACCTGACTTGCAGGATCCTCGCCGACCAGAACCACGGCGAGGCCGGGCGCGCGCCCGGCGGCCGCGGTGAAGGCGGCAGCCCCCGTCGCCACGCGTTCGCGCAGGCCGGCGGCGAAGGCCTTTCCGTCGATGATCGATGCTTCCATCAGAAGGCCAGTGGCAGCAGCAGATTGGGAAGCAGCACGCCCTTCAGGATCATGATGATCAGGAGGACGACGAGCGGCGAGAGATCGAGCGCGCCGAGATCGGGCATGATCTTGCGGATCGGCCGATAGAGCGGCTCGGTCATGCGATCGAGCGCGATCCAGATCGAGCGGACCAGATCATTATAGGTGTTGATCACGTTGAACGCGATCAGCCACGACATGACGGCCTGAATGATGATGATCCACTGCGCGACCGACAGCAGAATCTGCAATATCTGGTAGATCGAGAGAAGCATTGAAACTCCGTGGGGCTTGCCCTGCCAGTCCAGATAACCGAACAGCGCCAAAGACGAAAGGCGGCGGATATGGTTATCCGCGCGTAACGATGTTCACGCGGCGTGCCTGCCCTAAAAAATCCGCGTCATTGCGAGCTTGGCGAAGCAATCCAGTCCGATGCCAGCCATTCTGGATTGCTTCGTCGGCTACGCCGCCTCGCAATGACGAGACAGGCGATCAGGCGCGGATCAGCGTGCCTGCGCCCTGACGGGTGAAGATTTCCAGCAGCATCGCGTGCGGCACGCGGCCGTCGAGGATGACGGCGGCGTCGACGCCCTGGCGAACCGCCGAGACGCAGGTCTCGACCTTGGGGATCATCCCGCCCGAGATGGTGCCATCCTCGCGCAGCGCGGCGATGCCCGCCGGATCGAGATCGGTGAGCAGCGTGCCCGACTTGTCGAGGACGCCGGCGACATCGGTCAGCAGGAAGAAGCGCGAAGCGCCCATCGCCGCCGCGATCGCGCCGGCCATCGTATCCGCATTGATGTTGTAGGTGTGGCCATCGGCGCCGATCGCGATCGGCGCGACGACGGGAATGATGCCCGCGCCCGACAGCGTATCGAGGATGCGGCGATCGACCGCCACGGGTTCGCCGACGAAGCCGAGATCGACATGACGTTCGATCCCCTGAAGCTTGTCCGCCTCGGAGCGCTGGACCTTCTCGGCGAGGACGAGGCCGGCATCCTTGCCGGAGACGCCGACGGCGCGGCCACCGGCAGCGCCGATCCAGCCGACGATTTCCTTGTTGATCGATCCGGCGAGGACCATCTCCGCAATATGCGCGGTTTCCGCATCGGTGACGCGGAGGCCATCGACAAAGCGCGATTCGACGCCCAGCCGCTTGAGCATCGCGCCGATCTGCGGGCCGCCGCCATGGACGACGATGGGGTTGATGCCGACTGCCTTGAGCAGCACGACATCCTCGGCGAAATCGCGCGCAAGCTCCGGATCGCCCATGGCGTGGCCGCCATATTTGACCACGAAGGTCTGGCCCGCATAGCGCTGCATGTAAGGCAGCGCTTCGGTGAGGGTTTCGGCCTTGGCGAGAAGCGCCTGCAGGGCGGAATCGTCAGTCATGCGCGCGCCTTTAGGGCATGCGCGGGGCCGCGTCTAATCCTCGATTCGGGTGGCGGTTTCAGCCGTGGTCGAGCCGGCGGCCAAGCGCGACGAAGAGGTAGATGAGCGGCGGGACGAGGATCGCGGAGAGCACGACCTTCGCCAGCATCTGCCCGGCGAGCAGCTCGCCGACCGGAAAGACGCCGATGAAGGCGATGGTGACAAACAGCAAAGTGTCGACGATCTGGCTGAGTATGCTTGCCGTCGCCGCGCGCAGCCAGAGGAGGCGCGAGCCTTCGCGCCCCTTGAGCGCCGCGAAGATGGTGACGTTCAGCGTCTGCGAAATGCCATAGGCGACGATCCCGCCGAGCCAGATGCGCCAGGTGCCGCCAAGCACGGTCTGGATCGCGTCGCGCACCTGCGGCTGCATTTCGGGCGCGGCAGGCAGCGCGCGCACGACGACCGACAGCAGGATCGAGACAATCAGCGGAATGAAGCCGATGCGGACGAGCTGGGTCGCGACGCGCGGGCCGTGAAGCTCGGCAACCGCGCTGGACGTCACAACCAGCAGCAGGAAGGCGAATATCCCCGCCTCGACCGCGAGCGAGCTGACGCCGACGAGCGGACCGAGCGCCGACAGCGGTCCAAGCGTCACCTGCTTGTTGCCGAGCACGCCCGCGATGCAGACCATGCCGCCGTAGAAGATGGAAAAGGCGAAGAGCGATCGCGGCATCTGAACGCCGCCCCCGGATCCGGTCGTCATCAGCGAGGACTATCAACCGCCGGCCAAGCTCGCCAGCGCAAAATGGGGGTTGAAGTTGACGTAGCGTCAAGCGCTACGCCTCTTTGCATGGAACAACCGATCGACATTGCCGAAGTCTGCCGCATGACCGGGCTGACCAGCCGTGCGCTGCGTTTCTACGAGGCGCGCGGGCTGGTGAAGCCGCTGCGCACCGGATCGGGCCGCAGGCTCTATGGCCCCGGCGAGATCGCCCGCCTCAATGCCGTCGTGGCGCTGAAGCGCGCGGGCTTCCCGCTTGCGCGGATCGCGACCTTGCTGGGTGGGCGCGCGGTCGACCTTGGCCGGCTTGTCGAGGCGCAATTGCAGGAGATAGAGGCGCGCGCGATCGAGATCGCCGAGGCGCGCGCGCTGCTCCTGTCCGTCCAGTCCCGCATCGATCTTGGCGAGCCGATCGACGTCGCGACGCTCTGCTCGCTGATCAGGACGGGAGAAAAATCGATGGAAGCCGAAAACTGGCAGGCGGTGACCGACCGCTATTTCAGCCCCGAGGAGAGGGCGCGCTGGGCCGAGAAGATGGCAGACATGCCGGGCGATTTCGACCAGACGGCCTACAGCAATGCCTGGACGGAGCTGTCGGCACGGATCGAGGCGGCATTGCCGATCGACCCGGCGAGCCCCGAGGCGAACGCCTTCTACGACGAGTGGCAGGCGCTTCTGGCGCCCTTCACCGCCGTCGCGACGCCCGAGATGATGGCAGGGGCGACGAGGCTCTACGACCGGATGGGCGAATGGCAGGGCGACCAGAAGCCGCCCTTTCCGATGGCGGTATGGGCATTCATCAGGGATGTCGGCGCGGCGCGCGCGAAGTGACGCCATGACGACGGGGGAAGCCGGGGCTTCGGTTCCGGCTTCGCCCGATCGATCGCGCCTATCGGGCGAGCGCCGCGCGCAGCCGGGCCGCCACCGCCTCGAGCGCGGCGGGATCGGCGGGCGGATCGCCCGCCTTTTCCTCCACAAGCGGGACGCCCGCATAACGCGGGATCAGGTGGAGATGCGCGTGGAAGACGGTCTGGCCCGCTGCCGCGCCATTGTTCCACTGCAGCTGGACCCCGTCAGCATGGAGCGCCTTCACCTCGGCGCGGGCGAGGCGCTTGGCGACGAACATCATATCAGCAAGCGTCGCCGGATCGACATCGAGCAGATTGCGATAGGACTGTTTCGGAATGATCAGGACGTGGCCCGGCGCGGCGGGGCGATTGTCCATGATGACGATCAACCGATCGTCGGCCATCACCTGCACCGCCGCCGCCTCGCCCCGGATGATGCGGGCGAAGGGATTGGCGGGATCATAGGGATCGGTGAGCGCCCCTCCCGGCGCGGCGGCGAGGAGGAGCGCCCAGAGCATCAGCGCGTCGGGACCGGGGCGTCGCCCGAATAATCGTAGAAGCCGCGCCCGGTCTTGCGGCCGTACCAGCCGGCCTCGACATATTTGACGAGCAGCGGCGCGGGCCGGAACTTGGGATCGCCCGTGCCCTCGAAGAGCACGCGGCTGATTTCGAGGCAGGTGTCGAGCCCGATGAAGTCGGCGAGCGTCAGCGGCCCCATCGGGTGATTGAGGCCGAGCTGGCAGGCGGCATCGATATCGGGGATCGTCGCGACGCCCTCGCCCAGCGCGAAGCAGGCTTCGTTGAGCATCGGCATCAGCACGCGGTTGACGATGAAGCCCGGCGCGTCGTTGGCATGGACGACGCGCTTGCCGAGCGCATCGGCATAGGTCTGGACGACCTTCACCGTCTCCGCGCTCGTCGCGAGGCCGCTGATCACCTCGATCAGCCCCATCACCGGGACGGGATTGAAGAAATGGACGCCGATGAAGCGCCTGGGATCGGGCGACGCCTGCGCGAGGCGCGTGATCGGGATCGACGAGGTGTTCGAGGCGAGGATCGCCTGATGGCCGAGGATCTTGCCCGCCTCGGCGAAGATGGCGCGCTTGATCTCCTCACGCTCGGTCGCGGCCTCGATGATCAGGCCGGCGGTTGCCATCTTCTCGAAGCTCGCGACGGGCTCGATGCGGCCGAGCGCGGTATCGCGCGCCTCGGCAGTCAGCTTTTCCTTCTCGACGAGGCGGCCGAGCTGCCTGGCGATCGCGGCCTTGGCACCTTCGGCGCGCTCGATCGACACGTCGGACAGGAAGACGTGATAGCCCGCCTGCGCCGAAACCTGCGCGATCCCCGCGCCCATCTGCCCCGCACCGATTACGCCAACCGCCTGCATTGCCGATCCTCCTATGATGATCGCGGCGTCCTACCGGCTGAAATGCGCTTCGGCTAGAGTCGCGCCGCGCGACTTTGTTGTTGGAGTGCGGCACCGGCCCTCTCCCCCGCCCGGCCTCCCACAGAGTGTATCCTGGATGGGAGGCCGGGCGGGGGAGAGGGCCGGTGCCGCACCTGATCCGGCAAGCCGGATCAAGTCATCGAACTAAGGCGCTGTGCGCGGCGGCTTCGCTTCGGCGAGAATCAGCGCGAAATTGTCGGCGGCATCGGTCCATTCGCGGATTGCCGTCCAGCCGCCGGCGCGGAGCAGGATGCGCGCATCGCGGCGGCCATATTTGTGGCTGTTCTCGGTATGGATCGTCTCGCCCGCCTGCATCGCGAAGCGCAGTCCCTCGACGCTGAACGCAACGTCGCGCGTCGCTTCGAGATGCATCTCGATCCGCGCCTCATCGTCGTTCCAGCGCGCGACATGGCGGAAGGCGTCGACGGGAATATCGCCGTTCAGTTCGCGATTGATACGGTGCAGGAGGTTGAGATTGAACGCCGCCGTCACGCCCCGGGCGTCGTCATAGGCTGGGACGAGCACGTCGCTGCTCTTGATCCGGTCCATGCCGATCAGCAGCATCGATCCCACCCCGAGCGTCGCGACCATTGCGCGAAGCAGGTCGACCGCCGTGCGCGGCACGAGATTGCCGATCGTCGAGCCGGGGAAGAAGCCCAGCCGCGGCAAGCCCTCGATCGCGGGGGGCGGTGCGATGGGCGCGGTGAAATCGGCCTCGACGGGCAGAATCGACAGATCCGGGAAACGCGCGCCGAGCGCCGCGGCCGACTGGCGGAGGAAATCGCCCGATATGTCGATCGGCACATAGGCCGAGGGCTCGATCGCGGCGAGGAGGTGCGGCGTCTTGATCGACGATCCCGATCCGAACTCGACGACGGCGCGGCCCGGGCCGACGAGGCGGCCGATCTCCGCGCCATGCGCCTTGAGCAGCGCGGTTTCGACGCGCGTCGGATAATATTCGGGGAGCGCCGTGATCTGCTCGAACAGGCGCGAGCCTTCGAGATCGTAGAACCAGCGCGCGGGGATGGCGCGCGGATGCCCCGACAGGCCGGCAAGCACGTCGGCACGGAAGGCGGGATCGACGGAAAGGTCGCTGACAAGCATGGCTCAGAGATCCCTGGCAAGGCGCAGCCCGGTGAACTGCCAGCGCTGGTGCGGGTAGAAGAAGTTGCGATAGCTGGCGCGCGCATGGCCGCGCGGCGTGGCGCAGCTGCCCCCGCGCAGCACGAACTGCCCCGACATGAACTTGCCATTATATTCGCCGACCGCACCCTCGGCGGCGCGGAAGCCGGGATAGGGGCGATAGGCGCTGCCGGTCCATTCCCAGACGTCGCCGAACATCTGCTTCACGTTCTGCCCGTCCCCCTCGACGCAGGCGCGCGGGCGCACCGCCATCGCGCGATCGAGGAACACGCCCTCATCGGGCGCGAGCCCGGTAGCGGCGCTTTCCCATTCGGCCTCGGTCGGCAAGCGCGCGCCGGCCCAGCTCGCATAGGCATCGGCCTCGAAGAGGCTGATATGCGTGGCGGGCGCGGCGGGATTGACCGGGCGCAGACCATCGAGCCCGAAGCGCAGCCAGCCGCCCTGCCCGTCACGCTCCCAATAGAGCGGAGCTTCGATCTTTTCCGCCTTCACCCAGGCCCAGCCGTCGGCGAGCCAGTGACGCGGTTCGGCATAGCCGCCGTCGGCCATGAAATTGAGCCACTCGCCATTGGTGACGGGGCGATGTGCGAGCGCGTGCGGCGTCAGCAGCGTGCGGTGGCGCGGCGCTTCATTGTCGAAGGCAAAACCGGGGCCGTCGTAGCCGATCTCGACGATGCCCTCGCGCCCCTCGACCCAGCGCAGCGGCGCGGGCATGGGCGCGGGCATCGCGGAGGCGGCATCCCACAGCGCGGGGCGCAGCGGATTCTGCGCCATCAGATGCTGGATGTCGGTGAGCAGCAATTCCTGATGCTGCTGTTCGTGATGGATGCCAAGCGTGACGAGATCGCGCGCGACATCGGGCATGTCGGCAAGCACGTCGGCGAGCGCGCCGTCGACATGCGCGCGATAGGCGAGGACCTGCCCGAGCGACGGGCGGGTGATCAGCCCCCGCCTGTCGCGCGCGTGGCGTGCGCCTTCGGCTTCGTAATAGCTGTTGAAGAGATAGGCATAGGCCGGATCGAACGGCCGGTATCCGCTTGCGAAATCGCGCAGCACGAAGGTTTCGAAGAACCAGCTCGTATGCGCGAGATGCCATTTGGCGGGCGAGGCATCGGGCATCGACTGCACTGTCGCGTCGGCATCCGACAGCGGCGCCGCAAGCGCCACCGACAGGGCGCGCGTGGCGCAATAGGTCGAAGCGAGATCGGACAGGGCCGTTGCGGCACGAGCGCCGGTGGACATGGGCTTCCCCTCTGCTGGCTCAGCGGGAAATACGCGCCGGGCCAGCGGAATGTTTCAACGCGACGCGCCGGGCACCCATAAAATATCGCCGCCATCGCGGGCGTTGAGCAGCCGCGCGGCGACGAACAGATGGTCCGACAGGCGATTGAGATAGGTAAGCGCGGCGGGATTCAAAGGGGCGGCGCGCGCGGTCGCAACCGCCGTGCGTTCGGCGCGGCGCACGATGGCGCGCGCCAGATGAAGCGAGGCCGCGGCCGACCCGCCGCCGGGCAGGATGAAGCTGGTGAGCGGGGCAAGCGCCTCGTTCATCGCATCAATCTCACGCTCCAGGCGCTCGACCTGCGCCGGTACGATGCGCAGCGCCATCTGCGACGGCGCGAAATCATCGCCGGGCGTGGCGAGATCGGCGCCGAGATCGAACAGGTCGTTCTGGATGCGGCGAAGCATGACGGCGATGTCGTCACCTTCAATCATGGCCGAAACCGCGATCCCGATCGCGCTGTTGGCTTCGTCGACGTCGCCCATCGCGGCGAGGCGCGCATCGTCCTTCGCCACGCGCGAACCGTCGACGAGCCCCGTCGTGCCCGCGTCACCCGTGCGCGTGTAGATCTTGTTGAGGCGGACCATGATCGCGCCGGATCAGCGGCGCGCCAGCAGCAGGATGACGATCAGCAGGATCGCGAGCGCCTGCGCCGCGACGCGCGCCATCATCATGCGGTTCTGGCGCACCGACGAACGGCTGGGACCCGTACCGGGATTTTTGAGTTCCTCCTCGGTCGTGCGGAGGAAGATCACGATCCCGCGCACGAGGAAGAACAAGGTGGCGAGCGCCGCCAGGATGATGAGAATGGTGAGAAAGGCATTCATCGTCAGTCCCCAAACCCCCTCCGCTATTATCGCCCGACCCTAGGCCGATGGCAGGGCGAAGCCAAGCCGATCGCGCATCGACCGCAAATCGGCGACGAGCCCGACCGGATCGACGCCCCCGGCGCGCAATTCGGCAAGCGAGCGGGCGCCGTCGCGCTTGGCGAGGCGCCGCCCCTCGCCATCGACGAGCAGCGGATGATGGCAATAGAGCGGGGTCGGCAGATCGAGCAGCGCCTGCAGCAGCCGGTGGACATGCGTGGCATCGAACAGGTCGGTGCCGCGCACGACATGGCTGACGCGCTGATCGGCGTCATCGACCGTCACCGCGAGATGATAGCTGACCGGCGCATCCTTGCGCGCGATCACCACATCGCCCTGCGCGAGCGGATCGGCGGCAATCTCGCCCGCCAGCAGATCGCGCCAGACGAGCGGGCCGGCGCGATCGACCGCAGCCACCATGTCGAGCCGCCAGGCATGCGCCTCGCCCGCCATCCGACGGGCGCGCGTTTCCACATCCAGATGGCGACAGGTGCCGGGATAGATTGCGCCTGCCGGGCCGTGCGGCGCCGAGGCGCTGGCGGCGATTTCGGCGCGCGTGCAGAAGCAGGGATAGGCAATCCCCATTGCCCTCAGTCGATCGAGCGCGGCGGCATAAAGCGCCAGCCGCTGCGACTGGCGGACTACCGGACCATCCCAGGCGAGGCCGAGCCAGTCGAGATCGGTCAATATGCCTTCGACATGTGCCTCACGGGTGCGGCCGGGATCGATATCCTCGATGCGGAGCAGGAACAATCCGTCCCCCGCGCGGGCCAGATCATATGCCGCGAGCGCCGAGAAGGCGTGGCCGAGGTGCAGAGCCCCGGTCGGGCTGGGGGCAAAACGGGTGGCGGGCTTCACAAATATGAATCCGGCTCTTGACGGCGAGTCGCGGGCCATGTTGTCATGTCGGCGTCACGTTCCTGAGCCAAAGGACGGCCTGAGCCAAAGGACGGGGCGAAAGGGGTCGGACTTCTATGTACCATCCAGACCTTCTCCGCCATCCGGACAGTTGTCCGACGCTGGTGCTGAACGCGGATTACACGCCGCTCAGCTATTATCCCCTGAGCCTCTGGCCTTGGCAGACCGCCATCAAGGCGGTCTTTTTGGATCGGGTGGACATCGTTTCCAGCTATGAGCGCGAAGTGCACAGCCCTTCGGCCTCGATGCGCATCCCTTCGGTCATCGCGCTCAAGCAGTTCGTGAAGCCCTCGCAATATCCGGCCTTCACGCGGTTCAACCTGTTCCTGCGCGATCGTTTCCAGTGCCAATATTGCGGCACGCACAAGGACCTGACCTTCGATCATGTCATCCCGCGCGCCTATGGCGGGCGGACCACATGGGAAAATGTCGCCACCGCCTGCGCGCCGTGCAACCTGAAGAAGGGCGGCCGGACCCCGCGCGAGGCGGCGATGAAGCTGCATGTCTCGCCGATCCGCCCGACCAGCTGGCAGTTGCAGGAGCATGGCCGGGCCTTCCCGCCCAACTATCTGCACGATAGCTGGCGCGACTGGCTCTATTGGGACGTCGAACTGCTCGCCTGATCGTTGACCGGGGCGGTTTTGCGTTGCAGCATCGCCGCCTATGGCCGCTGCACCCCCTATAACGCAAAATCCCGACATCCGCTTCCTCGGCAAGCTGCTGGGCGACGTCATTCGCCAGGTCGGCGGCGAGACGCTGTTCAAGCGCACCGAATATATCCGGTCGACATCGGTCGACCGGCATCGCGGCATATCGGGCGCCGATGCGATCGACCCGGGGCTCGACGCGCTGACGCTGGACGACACGCTGAGCTTCGTGCGCGGATTCATGCTCTTCTCGATGCTCGCCAACCTCGCCGAGGACCGGCAGGGGATCGCCGCCGATCCGGGCGCGGATTTCGTGAGCGCGCTCAACCGGCTGGGCGAGAAGCATATCGATCATCAGGCGGTGGCGACATTGCTCGACGCCGCGCTGATCGTCCCCGTGCTCACCGCGCACCCGACCGAAGTCCGGCGCAAGAGCATGATCGACCACCGCAACCGCATCGCCGAGCTGATGGCGCTGCGCGACGGCGGCGCGCTGGAGACGCCCGACGGCGACCGGATCGAGGATGCGATCCTGCGCCAGATCGCCTTGCTGTGGGAGACGCGCCCGCTGCGCCGCGAGCGCCTGTATGTCGCCGACGAGGTGGAAACCGCGCTTGCCTATCTGCGCGACGTGTTCCTGCCTGTGCTGCCTGCGCTCTACGCCCGATGGGAACGCGCGCTGGGGCAGCGGCCGGCCAGCTTCCTGAAACCGGGAAGCTGGATCGGCGGCGACCGCGACGGCAATCCCTTCGTCGTCGCCGATTCGCTGCGCCTGGCCCTGTCGCGGTCGGCGAGCGCGGTGATCGAACATTATCTCGATCAGGTCCATGCGCTGGGCGCCGAGCTGTCGATCTCGACCGAACTGGCCGAAGTGACCCCCGAGGTGCTCGCGCTGGCCGAGGCGAGCGGCGACGAGGCTGCGAGCCGCGCCGACGAACCCTATCGCCGGGCGCTTTCGGGCATCTATGCACGGCTGGCGGCGACCTATGAGGGGCTGATCGGGCGCGCGCCGCCGCGGCCCTCGCGGCTGGCCGGCGCGCCTTATGCGGGGCCGGAAGCACTGCGCGCCGATCT
The DNA here is from genome assembly GCF_058790595.1 of Sphingomonas sp. EU05-FHT14C10. Lineage (NCBI taxonomy): Bacteria > Pseudomonadati > Pseudomonadota > Alphaproteobacteria > Sphingomonadales > Sphingomonadaceae > Sphingomonas > Sphingomonas sp. EU05-FHT14C10. The sequence continues at coordinate 37,239 of NZ_JBYTEN010000004.1, forward strand.
GGTCGCGATCGCGCGAGCGCTGACCGGGCCGCTGGCGAGCGGCGGCGCGCTGGGCCGGCTGATCCGCGCGGTCGAGACATTCGGTTTCCATCTCGCGACGCTCGACATGCGCCAGAACAGCGCGGTGCACGAGCGCGTGGTGGCTGAGTTGCTGAAGGCGGCCGGCGTCGAGGCGGACTATGCCGCGCTGGACGAGGATGCGCGCGTCGCGCTGCTGCGGCGCGAGCTGGCATCGCCGCGCCCGCTGACCAGCCCTTATGCCGCCTATTCGGACGAGACGGCGAGCGAACTCGCCATCGTCCGTGCGGCCGCCGAGGCGCATGGCCGCTACGGGGCGGCGTGCATCACCAACTATATCGTATCGATGGCGCAGTCGGTCTCCGACCTGCTCGAAGTCAACATCATGCTCAAGGAAGCGGGGCTCTATCTGCCGGGCGATCCGCCGCACGCCGCGATCATGGCGGTGCCGCTGTTCGAGACCATCTCCGACCTTGAAGCCGCGCCCGCGATCATGCGCGCCTATTTCGCATTGCCCGAGATCGCCGCGATCGTCACGAGGCGCGGCCATCAGGAAGTGATGATCGGCTATTCGGACAGCAACAAGGATGGCGGTTACCTGACTTCCACCTGGTCGCTGCACGAGGCGAGCAAGGCGCTCGCCCCGGTGTTCGCGGAGGCTGGCGCAGTGATGCAGTTGTTCCACGGGCGCGGCGGCGCGGTGGGGCGCGGCGGCGGATCGTCGTTCGCGGCGATCCGCAGCCAGCCAACGGGCACCGTCAACGGCCGCATCCGCATCACCGAGCAAGGCGAAGTGATCGCCGCCAAATATGGCACGCGCGAGAGCGCGATGACCAATCTCGAAGCGATCGCATCGGCGACCCTGCTCGCCTCGCTCGAGCCCGAGGCCTTGTCGCCCGCCGACGCGACGCGCTTCAACGAGGCCATGGCGTCAGTTTCGGGCGAGGCATTCCGCGCCTATCGCGGGCTTGTCTATGAAACCGAGGGATTCCGCACCTTCTTCCGCCAGATGACCCCGATCGCCGAGATCGCGACGCTCAAGATCGGGTCACGCCCCGCAAGCCGCAAGAAATCGGACGCGATCGAGGATCTGCGCGCCATCCCCTGGGTCTTCAGCTGGGCGCAGGCGCGCGTGATGCTGCCGGGCTGGTACGGCGTGGGCGATGCGCTGACCGGGTTCGGCGATCAGGGGCTGCTGCGCGAGATGGCAGCGGGATGGCCCTTTTTCCGATCGGCGCTGGCGAATCTGGAGATGGTGCTCGCCAAGTCCGACATGCGGATCGCGGCGCGCTACGCGACGCTCGTCGAGGACAAGGCGATGGGCGAGGCGATCTTCGGGCGGATCAGGGACGGCTGGCAACGCACGCACGACATGCTGCTGTCGATCACGCGCCAGACGCGACTGCTGGAGAAGAGCCCCGCGCTCGAAACCTCGATCCGGCTGCGCCTGCCTTATATCGAGCCGCTCAACCTGCTGCAGGTCGAGTTGCTCAAGCGCCACCGTGCGGGCGAGGACGACCCGCGCGTGGCCGAGGGTATCCAGCTATCGATCAACGCCGTCGCGACGGCGCTGCGGAATAGCGGGTAGCATCTGCCCGTTCACGCGGGTGCGGCACCGGCCCACTCCCCCGCCCGGCCTCCCACTGAGCATATCCTGGATGGGAGGCCGGGCGGGGGAGTGGGCCGGTGCCGCCGACTTAACGCGGAAACCAGTGCGCACGGACGAAATAGGCAGTGATCGCGATCGAGATCGCGCTGCACACACCGACCACGCCCCAGAAGGCCCAGGGCTCCTGCGCGAAGGGTATGCCCTGCACGTTCATGCCGAGCAGGCCGGTGAGAAAGGTCAGCGGCAGGAAGACGAGCGCGACGACCGAGATGAGCAGGGCGCGCGTCTCTAGCACCTCGGCGCGCAGATCGGTCAGTTGCTCGTGCATCAGTGCGGCGCGCTCGCGGACATTTTCCAGCTCCTCGGCCATGCGCGCGAAGCGATCGGCAGCCTCGACGAGGTGGAGACGGTCGCGCTCGTCGAGCCAGTCGCACTGGAGCATGCCCAGCCGTTCGAGCGCCTGCCGCTGGGGTGCGACGAAGCGGCGATAACCGATCGCCTCGGACCGCGTCGTCGCGATCTCGTGGCGAAGCGCGAGGTGGCGGGCCTGCTCGATCCCCAGCTCGCAATCGTCGAGCTGATCGCCGAGCCCGGTGATGACCGGATCGAGCTGATCGGTGACCGCCGTCGCATATGCGGTGACGAGGTCGCCGGGATCGCTGATCTGCCCGGCGCGGACCTGCTCGGCCACGATCGGCGTCGCCTGCAACGCATGGCGGCCGACCGAGATGGCGCGGCCGCGCTCGATCCAGATGCGGATGGAGGCGAGCGCATCCTCGATCGATTCGGGATCGACCGCGGGGCCGCGCAGGTTGACGAGCGCGCCGGCGCCGATCGGATCGCAGCGCGGGCGCGTTTCCGTCGCGGTCAGCGCAGAGACGACGACGTCGGGGAGCTTTGCGATCTTGCTCAGCCAGGGAATGGTCTCGGCATTGCGCGCGCTCATGTGAATCCACACGAATCCGCCATTGCCGCAGGCATCGAGCGCAGGGCGCGCATCGACCTCGCTGACCTTGCCGTCCTTAACGATGAAAGCGAGATTCATGGCGTGGCTTCCATGCTGATGTCGAGCGAGAGACCGGCCCCCGGATCGGCGGGGGACGATGGGCAGGCGATGCGCGCGGCGTCGGCGCGGGCGCGATCGAGGATCGCGGCGGGCACGTCCGGGCGGTGAAAGAGCCGGTCGGCGCGGCCGAGCAATCGCGCCTGGCGCAGCGTGAGATCGTCCGGATCGGGCGAGGCAAGGGTCAGGCGCACGAGGCTGCCTGCCTTATCCCCTGCCCCCGCGTTCGCGAGCCAGCGCTCCACATCGGCCGGCGCGCCGAAGGGATCGAGCGGACCGCCGGGATCGAGTGCCGCATCGATCGCGCGGCGGCGCTCAGCGGCATCGGGCCAGCGCGCGCGGATCGCGGCGCGCGCACTGCCAAGGCCATTCGCCAGCGCGCCCAGGCCGGCAGGGAGCAATGTTTCGAGCCGCTGGCGGAGTGCCTTGGCGAGGCCTGCCGAAGCGCCGCCGGTCCCGACAGCGACGATCACCGGGTCGCGATCGACAATGGCCGGCAGGGTGAAGTCGCACAGATCGGGGCGGTCGACGACATTGATCAGGATGCCGCGCGCGCGCAGGCGATTCGCAACGGCCTCTACACCCGCTTCGCACACGACGATCGCGAGGCTCGCCGCCTCATCCTCACCCACGATCACGGCGCCAGCGCGTTCGAGCAGGCGGCGCTTTGCCGCTGCCGCCTCGTCATCGCCGATGAGGATCACCGGGCGACCGTCCAAGCGGACGAAGATGGGCAGGCTGTGCATCGTCGCCCTTGTCGCGCGCCGCGCGGCGCTTGCCAAGCCGGGGTTAGCGCCAGCTTGAGAACGGTGCCGGCCCGCAAAATGCGCATCTGCGCATTTCAAACAGATTCCTAGAGCCAGTCGGGCAGGCGATCCTGCGCGATAAGCGCTTCGATCGGCTGGCGCTCGCGCACCACCGCCCAGCGATCGCCATCGACGAGCACTTCGGGGGTGAGGGCGCGCGAATTATAGGTGCTCGCCATCGTCGCGGCATAGGCGCCGGCGGTCATGAACGCGACGCGATCGCCCGCCGCCACCGCATCCATGTCGCGCGCGGTGGCGAAGGTGTCGCCGCTTTCGCAGACCGGGCCGACGACGTTGGCGACGGCGCGCGTGCCGGCGGGGCGCGTCGCGCGGATATCGTGCCAGGCGTCGTAGAGGCTGGGGCGCAGCAGATCGTTCATCGCCGCATCGACGATGACGAAGGGATGCGTCGCGCCATCCTTCACGCGCACGACGGTGGAGAGCAGCGCGCCGGCATTGCCGACGATCATCCGCCCGGGTTCGAAGATCAGCCGGACATCCCAGCCCTGCGTCACGCGCGCGACCATCGCGCCATAATCGGCCGGGCTGGGCGGCGGGGGCAGGCTGGGATCATAGGGCACGCCCAGGCCACCGCCGAGATCGGCCGTGGTGATGTCATGCCCGCCGGCGCGCAGCCGATCGATCAGCGCCCCCAGACGGCCGAACGCGGCCTCGAGCGGCGCGAGGTCGGTCAGCTGGCTGCCAATATGGACGGCGACGCCCTGAACATGCAGCCCGGGCATGCGCGCGGCGCGAGCATAGGCCTCTTCCGCCGAGGCATAGGGGATGCCGAACTTGTTGTCGGACTTGCCCGTCGAGATCTTGGCATGGGTGCCGGCGTCGACATCGGGATTGATGCGATAGGCAACGGGCGCGACCATGCCCATCGCGGTCGCCACGGCCGAGAGCATCTCGGCCTCCTGCTCGGATTCGAGGTTGAACTGGCCGACGCCGATCGACAGCGCGAGGCGCATTTCCTCGGCCGTCTTGCCGACGCCCGAGAAGACCATCTTCTCAGGCGCGATACCGGCAGCCTGCGCGCGGAGAATCTCGCCGCCCGAGACGACATCCGCGCCCAGCCCCTCGCGCGCCAGGGTCGCGAGGACGGCGCCGTTGGGATTGGCCTTGACCGCGAAGGCGATCAGCGGATCGCCCAGCCCGCCCAGCGCCTCGCGCAGCACGGCGACGTGGCGCTTCAGCGTCGCGGTCGAATAAACATAGACCGGCGTGCCGACGGCATCGGCGATCGCATCCATCGCGACGCCTTCGACGAACATCGCGCCGTCCTTAATCTCGAAATGATCCAAAACTCAGTTCCTCGGGGGCTGGTCGAAACGATCGTCGCCGCGCTCCTGCGACCGGCGGAGCAGTTCGTCGCTGCGGCGCGGACGCGCCTGGCTGTCGGCCGCCATCATCTGGTCGGGCGTCGGCGTCGCGGTCGCGAAGGCCGGTTTGGGCGGCATGGCCTTGCCTTCGGGCGGCTTGAGCGTCTGGCGACCGCCGCAACCGGCAAGCGTGACGGCAAGCGCGAACGCCAAGGGGATGGCCTTGTTCATGCCTGTTCGTCCTCGCCTTCGCTGCCCATGCCGATCGCGGCCTTCGCCTCGGCCACGCGCAGACGTACCTGATCGGGCGCGGTCCCGCCATGGCTGTTGCGCGCGGCGACAGAGGCATCGACGCCCAGCACGGCATAAACGCGCTCGTCGATGCGCGGATCGATCGCCTTGAGCTTGTCGAGCGGCAGCTTGTCGAGCGCGACGCCTTCGGTCTCGGCGAGCTTCACGGCAGCGCCGGTGATGTGATGCGCTTCGCGGAACGGGATATCGGCCTGACGGACGAGCCAGTCGGCAAGGTCGGTCGCGGTCGAGAAGCCGGCCTCGGCCGCCGCGCGCATGCGATCGGTGCGGAAACGGACCGTCTCGACCATGCCCGTCATCGCCGCGATCGACAGGGCAAGCAGATCGTGCGCCTCGAACACCGGCGGTTTATCGTCCTGCATGTCCTTCGAATAAGCGAGCGGCAGCCCCTTCATCGTGATGACGAGCGACGTCATGGCGCCCGCGATCCGCCCAGCATGGCCGCGCACAAGCTCGGCCGCGTCGGGATTGCGCTTCTGCGGCATGATCGAGCTGCCCGTCGAATAGGCATCGGGCAGCGCGACGAAGCCGAAGGGCTGCGACGCCCACATCACGAATTCCTCGGCGAGACGCGAGAGATGGATCGAGCAGGTCGTCGCCGCCATCAGATAATCGAGCGCGAAATCGCGGTCCGATACGGCATCGAGGCTGTTGTCGGTCGGGCGATCGAAGCCCAGCGCCTCCGCCGTCGCTTCCCGATCGATCGGGAAGCCGGTGCCGGCGAGCGCCGCGCTGCCCAGCGGACATTCGTTCATCCGGTCGCGCGCATCCTCGAAGCGGCTGCGATCGCGGTGGATCATCTCGAAATAGGCCATGAGGTGGTGGCCAAGCGTCACAGGCTGCGCCGCCTGCAGATGCGTGAAGCCGGGCATCACGCTGGCGACATGCTCCTCGGCGCGTGCGACGAGTGCGCGCTGGAGGCCGGCCAGCCCCTCGTCGACCGCGTCGATCGCATCGCGCACCCACAAGCGGAAATCGGTCGCGACCTGATCGTTGCGCGAGCGCGCGGTGTGCAGCCGGCCCGCCGCCGGGCCGATCAGCGCGGCGAGGCGCGATTCGACATGCATGTGGATATCCTCGAGCGCGAGGTCCTCCGGCACGCCATTCGCTTCATATTCGGCGGCGATCTGATCGAGACCGGCGGAAATCGCGGTCGCATCGGCGACCGAGACGATGCCCTGTTCGGCCAGCATCGCGACATGCGCCTGCGAACCGGCGATATCCTGGCGCCACAACCGCTTGTCGAACGGGATGGATGCGTTAATCTCGCGCATCACCGATGCGGGCCCTTCGGCGAAGCGCCCGCCCCACATGCTGTTGGAGCCGTCCTTGCGCTCAGTCATTGCGCTCACCTTTGCCCTTGGCCTGATCGCGGGCTGCGATAGGCAAAGCAGCGAAGCCCCGCAACCCGCGCCGAACGCGAGTGCAGCGGAAACTGCGGCTCCCGCGCCCGCGCCTGCCGAGCAGAGCAAAGTGGATGTCTCCAAAAAGGGGACGGCCGCGCCGACGCAGGCCTTCATCGCGCCCGACGGCAAGAAGGTCACGCTCGCCGATTTCCGGGGCAAGCCGGTGCTCGTCAACCTGTGGGCGACGTGGTGCGTGCCCTGCGTCAGGGAAATGCCGACGCTCGATGCGCTGGCCGCGCGCGAGGCGGGCAAGCTGCAGGTGCTGACGATCAGCCAGGACATGCAGGGCGCAGAGAAGGTCGGACCTTATTTCGCCAAGCGCGGCTTCAAGGCGATCAAGCCCTATCTCGACCCGCAGAACGAGCTGGGTTTCCCGCTGTCAGGCGAAAGCGGACTGCCGACGACGATCCTTTACGACGCCGACGGCAAGGAAGTGTGGCGCGTCGCCGGCGGGATGGACTGGACGGGCGAAAAGGCCGGGGCGCTGCTCAGGCAGGTCCCCGGCCTCTGACGCCAAGCCGTCAGCCGGTCAGGCGAGGACGGCAGCCTTGCGGCGGGCGCGCATCGCGCCGCCCGCCAGGCCGAAACCGGCAATCAGCATCGCCCAGCTCGCCGGCTCGGGCACCGCGCTGGGTGTGACGCCCGAAACTCGGAAGTTGAGATCGCAGCTGCCCGTGCGCGTGCAGAAGGAGTCGATCGGGGTCTGCGAATAGAGCTGGCCGCCGGCATAGGCGTCGCCCGACAGCGGCTGGCCGGTGTAGATGTTGAGATCGGGGCCGAAAGTCACCGCGTTGCGGAAGCTGCCCGTGGTGGTCAGCACGGCGGTGTACTGATCGCCGATCGTCACGCCGAGATTGGCGAGCGCGATGTCGAACCACACGGGTTCGCGCGAATTGATGCTCGTCGGCAGCGTGAAGCTCTGCGTCGCCAGCACCGCACCGGTCAGCCCCGCGCCCGCGCGAATGGTGAGCGTGATCGGATCATTGGTGCGATCGGGATTGAGCGACTGGAACTGGAAGCCGATCGAGGTGAGCTGGCTGTCGATCGCCGTGAAGCTCTGGCCGATCGGCTGGAAATAAGTGATCGAAGCGCCGCGCACGCCCGAGATCGCCTCGATCGTGGCGGCGGGAGCGGCGACAGGAAGCGCGGCAGCGAACAGCGCGGCAGTGAAAGCGAAGCGACCCATGACAGTTAACACCCTGATTACCATTTACGACGGGTGCGCTCATCGGCCGCTTAAGTGACGGGAATAAGACAGTTTCGAGTCGATCGGGATTCGTCTGGCGCCCCGTCCCGGCATGGGACGGGGTACGCAGGCATCAATCGCGCAGCAGATCATTGATCCCGGTCTTTGCGCGCGTCTGCGCATCGACGCGCTTGACGATGACGGCGCAGTAGAGCGAAGGGCCGGGGGTACCGTCGGGCAACGGCTTGCCCGGCAGGCTGCCGGGGACGACGACGGCATAAGGCGGCACGCGGCCGATGAAGACCTCGCCCGTCGCGCGGTCGATGATCTTGGTCGACGCGCCGAGGAAGACGCCCATCGACAGCACGGCACCTTCGCCGACGATCACGCCCTCGGCGACTTCGGAGCGCGCGCCGATGAAGGCACCGTCCTCGATCACCACCGGACCGGCCTGAAGCGGTTCGAGCACGCCGCCAATGCCGACGCCGCCCGAGATGTGGACGTTGCTGCCGATCTGCGCGCAGCTGCCGACCGTCGCCCAGGTGTCGACCATCGTGCCTTCGCCGACATAGGCGCCGATGTTGACGAAGCTGGGCATCAGCACCGCGCTCTTGCCGATGAAGGCGCCGCGGCGGACAATGCTGCCGGGAACGGCGCGGAAGCCGGCCTTGCGGAAATCCTGCTCGCTCCAGCCTGCGAATTTGGACGGAACCTTGTCCCACCAGTGCGCGGCGCCGGGCGCGCCCGAAATCTCGGCCATGTCGTTCAGGCGGAACGACAGGAGCACGGCCTTTTTGAGCCACTGGTTGACGCGCCAGCCGCCTTCGCCGTCGGGTTCGGCGACGCGCGCCTCACCCGTATCGAGAAGGGCGAGCGCGCGACCGACGGCGAGGCGGACCTCACCCTGCGTCGCGAAGCCGAGTTGCTCGCGATCGTCCCACGCCTGCTCGATGATTCCACTTAGGTTGTCGGTCATATCACCCTTCCAGAAGCTGGTGGAGCCATTCGCTCACGTCGGTCGTTTCGAAATCGATATAATCTGGGCTGGCGTCGTGATCGCCATATTCGGAGCCGTTGTTGACCCAGAGCGTCGTCATGCCGATCGCCTTGGCGGGGCGCAGGTTGCGCGCCATATCCTCGACGAAGATCGACTGCGTCGGATCGATCCCGAAGGATGACGCCATGACGGCATAGGCGCGCGGATCGGGCTTGGGCAGATAGGCGCTGGCGTGGATGTCGTGGATCGCCTCGAAACTTTCCGACAGGCCGAGGCGCGCGAGGACGCGCCGCGCATAGGCATCGTCGCCATTGGTGAAGATCAGCTTGCGCCCCGGCAGCCGCGCCACCGCCTCGACCAGCCGGCGATCCTCGGCAAGCGCGTCCATCTCGATATCATGCACATATTCGAGGAACTCGTGCGGATCGACGCCGTGGTGCGCCATCAGCCCGCTGAGCGTCGTGCCATGATCGAGATAATAGGCCTTCTGGATGCGCCGCGCCTCATCGGGAGCGACGCCCAGCAGCTTCTGGACATAGGCGCCCATGCGTATGTCGATCAGCCCGAACAGATCCGCCGACGCCGGATAGAGCGTGTTGTCGAGATCGAAGATCCAGTTGCGGATATGGGCGAGACCGGGCTGCATCGCGGCGGCTTAGCGGGCGGAGGGGAGCGCGGCTAGAGCTGATCGGATTCCCTCCGCCCCGTCATTGCGAGCGCAGCGAAGCAATCCAGCGCGCGGCTTTCGGCCACCTGGATTGCTTCGCTGCGCTCGCAATGACGGGGTCGTGGTTCCCCTGCCGGCCTGCGTCAGACGGTGAAGCTCTCGCCGCAGCCGCAGGCGCCCTTGGCGTTGGGATTGTCGAAGACGAAACCGGCGGTGAAATCATCTTCCACCCAGTTCATGGTGCTGCCGATCAGGTAAAGCAGCGATGCGCCGTCGACGAAGAAAGTGCCGCCCGGCGTTTCGATCCGTTCGTCGAAGCCGCTGGCTTCCTTCACATAATCGACCGAATAGGCGAGCCCCGAGCAGCCGCGACGCGGCGTCGAGAGCTTGACGCCGATCGCGCCTTCGGGCGCGCGCGCCATCAGTTCGGCGATGCGCGCCTCGGCCGAGGGTGTCAGCGTGAGCGCGGCAGGGCGGGCGCGGGTGGTGGTCGTCATATCTTCGCCTCTTGACCAACGTCCCTCGACTTCGCTCGGGACGAACGGACTTCCTTCTTCATGTTCTTCTCGATCGAAACGCCATTCCGATCGATGGTTACAGCATGCCAAGCTCCAGCTTGGCTTCGTCCGACATCTTCTGCGGGTCCCAGGGCGGATCCCAGACGAGATTGACCTCGGCATCGCCGACGCCGGGGACCGCGCCGACACGCAGTTCGACCTCGCCGGGCATCGATTCGGCGACCGGGCAATGCGGGGTGGTGAGCGTCATCGTCACCACGGCATGGCCGCCATTGATCTCGACGCCGTAGATCAGGCCGAGATCGTAGATGTTCACCGGAATCTCGGGATCGTAGATTTCCTTCAGCGCCTCGATCACGCCTTCATAGACCTCGCCGCCCGGCTCCTCGGTCGAGGCGGCGGGCGCCTTCTGCGTCAGAAAGCCTTCGAGATAGTCGCGCTTGCGCTCGAACGTCTCGCGCGGCGCATCATCGACGCGTGCGCGCGGCGGCTTGTCCACGCCGTCCACTTCCTCGACCCTGATCCGTTCGTCGCTCATCCGAATATTCTCGTCACTCGTTCGACCCCGCGCACCAGCGCCTCGACATCCGCCGGCCCGCTATAGACAGCGAAGCTGGCGCGCGCCGTGGCATCGACGCCAAGCGCCGCCATCAACGGCTGCGCGCAATGATGCCCGGCGCGGATCGCGACCCCGCCTTCGTCCAATATGGTGCCGATATCGTGGGGATGAACCCCATCGATCGCGAAGCTGACGATCCCCGCCGAATCCGCCGGACCGAGCAGGCGCACGCTGTTGATCTGCGACAGTGCATCGCGCGTCATCGCCACCAGCGCCGATTCATGCGCATGGATCGCGTGGAGCCCGATCGCCTCGACATAGTCGATCGCCGCCGCCAGCCCGATCCCGCCGGTGATGTGCGGCGTGCCCGCCTCGAAACGCTGGGGCGCGGGGGCGTAAGTCGTCTTTTCGAACGTGACGCGATCGATCATCGACCCGCCGCCCTGCCAGGGGGGCATCGAATCGAGCAGATAGGCATGCGCCCACAGCGCGCCGACGCCGCTGGGGCCGTAAAGTTTGTGTCCCGAGAAGACATAGAAATCGCAGCCGATCGCCGAGACGTCGACGGGAAGGCGCGGCACCGCCTGGCAACCGTCGAGCAGCAGCTTTGCGCCCACCGCATGCGCCAGATCGGCGGCGCGGCGCGCATCGAGCACCGAGCCGAGCACATTGGAGACATGCGCGAAGGCGACCAGCTTGTGCGCCGGCGTCAGCATCGCGGCGGCGGCGTCGAGATCGATGCGGCCATCCTCGGTGAGCGGGCAGACGTCGATCTCGATCCCGAGGCGGTCGCGCAGCAGCTGCCACGGCACGATGTTCGAATGATGTTCGAGCATCGAGAGCAGGATACGGTCACCGGCCTTGAGGTGCGTCGCGCCCCAGCTCTGCGCGACGAGGTTGATCGCCTCGGTCGCGCCGCGCACGAACACCACCTCGTCGGCCGAAGTCGCGCCGATGAAGCGCGCAGTCTTGCGGCGCGCGGCCTCATAGGCGAGCGTCATGTCCGCCGAGCGCTGATAGACGCCGCGATGCACCGTCGCATAATCGCGGTCATAGGCATGCGTGATCGCATCAATGACCACTTGCGGCTTCTGCGCGGTGGCGGCGCTGTCCAGATAGTGCCAGCCTTCTGGGATGGCGGGAAAGTCGGCGAGCCGATCCGCGAAAAGCCCGTTCGTGTCGAGCGCAGTCGAGACATGCCCCTCGACTTCGCTCGGGGCGAACGGCAGCGAGGAGATGCTCACAGCATGCGCTCCAGCGCGGCGACCGCCTGTGCCTCAACGCGCAGCCTTTCCCCTTCATCCTCGATGCTTTCGAAGGCGGCGGCGATGAACGCGCGGAGCAGAAGCGCCTTGGCCTCGGCGGGCGGCAGGCCACGGCTCATCAGGTAGAACAGCGCCTGCGCGTCGAGCTCGCCGACCGTCGCGCCGTGCGCGCACTTCACATCGTCGGCGAAGATCTCGAGCTCGGGCCGGGCATTGGCGGAGGCAGTGCGATCGAGCAGCATCGCCTTCACCGACTGGACGGCGTCGGTCTTCTGCGCATCGCGCGCGACCGCGACCTTGCCGAGATAGCTGCCCGTCGCGCGGCCGCCGAGGACCGAGCGAACGACCTGATTGCTCGTCGCGTTGGGCTCGGCATGGGTGAGCGTGGTGACGATCTCGAGCGTCTGGGTGCCATGGCCGAGGATCGCGCCGCCCAGTTCGAAATGCGCGCCTTCGTGGAGCGTCACGTCCAGCGCGATACGGCCATAGTCGCCGCCCGCCGCAAGGATATGGACAGCGGCGCGCGCGCCCTTGCCGACGACGATCTCATAGGTCTCGACCGCGACGGCATCGTCATCGGCGACGCGCGCGATGCTGCGCGCGAAGCTCTCGCCCGCCGGCACCGCAATGCGTTCGACATGGCCGGCGACATCGGGCCAGACGCGCGCGAGCGCATCGAGATCGGCATAGCGCCAGGCCTCGTCCTTGCGCGTGGGGAGCGCGAGCGCGGTCACGCCGCCAGCGCTCCATAGCCTTCGCGCTCAAGCTCCAGCGCCAGCTCGGGCCCGCCGGAGCGGACGATGCGGCCCGCCGCGAGGACATGGACGAAATCGGGGCGCACATAATCGAGCAGGCGCTGATAATGCGTGATGAGCAGCACCGCCTTGTCGGGCTTGCGCATGATTTTGTTGATGCCGTCGCCGACGATGCGGAGCGCGTCGATATCGAGGCCGCTGTCGGTTTCGTCGAGGATGGCGAGCTTCGGATCGAGGATGCCCATCTGGACCATCTCGTTGCGCTTCTTCTCGCCGCCCGAGAAGCCGACATTCACCGGGCGCTTGAGCATCTCCATATCGAGGCCGAGGCCGTCGGCCTGCGCACGGGCGAGGCGGAGGAAATCGCCGCCCGACAGCGGCTCCTCGCCGCGCGCCTTGCGCTGGGCGTTGAGGCTTTCGCGCAGGAACTGGACGTTCGACACGCCGGGGATCTCGACCGGATACTGGAAGCCGATGAACAGGCCGGCGGCGGCGCGCTCGTGCGGCTCCATCTCCAGCAGGTCGGCACCGTCGAGCGTCGCCGTGCCTTCGGTCACTTCATAGCCGGGGCGGCCGCCGAGCGTGTAGGCCAGCGTCGACTTGCCCGCGCCGTTGGGGCCCATGATCGCGTGGATCTCGCCGGGATTGATGGCGAGCGACAGGCCCTTGAGGATGGCCTTGCCGTCGATTTCGGCGTGGAGGTTATCGATCTTGAGCATTTCACTTCCTGTATGCGTCGTAACGGCGGCCGCGTCGGTCCTGCTTGCGCTGGTCACCCCACGCTCCCCTCGAGGCTGATCCCGAGCAGCTTCTGCGCCTCCACCGCGAACTCCATGGGCAATTGCTGCAGCACTTCGCGGGCGAAGCCGTTGACGATGAGCGCGACGGCGCTTTCCTGATCGAGCCCGCGCTGCATCGCGTAGAAAAGCTGATCGTCGCTGATCTTGCTCGTCGTCGCCTCATGCTCGATCTGCGCGGAAGGATTGCGCACCTCGATATAGGGGACGGTGTGGGCACCGCACTCGCTGCCCAGCAGCAGGCTGTCACACTGGGTAAAGTTGCGGACATTGTCCGCCGTCGGCCCGACGCGGACGAGCCCGCGATAGGTGTTGTTGCTCTTCCCCGCCGAAATGCCCTTCGACACGATCGTCGACCGGCTGTTCTTGCCGAGGTGGATCATCTTGGTGCCGGTATCGGCCTGCTGGAAATTGTTGGTGACCGCGACCGAATAGAATTCGCCGACGCTGTTCTCGCCCGCGAGCACGCAGGACGGATATTTCCAGGTGATCGCCGAGCCCGTCTCGACCTGCGTCCACGACACCTTGCTGTTGCGGCCCTGGCAGAGCGCGCGCTTGGTGACGAAATTATAGATGCCGCCCTTGCCGTTCTCGTCGCCCGGATACCAGTTCTGCACGGTCGAATATTTAATCTCGGCATCGTTCAAGGCGACGAGTTCGACCACCGCCGCGTGAAGCTGGTTCTCGTCGCGCATCGGCGCGGTGCAGCCTTCGAGATAGGAGACGTAGGCGCCGTCGTCGGCGACGATCAGCGTGCGCTCGAACTGGCCGGTATTCTCGGCATTGATGCGGAAATAGGTGCTCAGCTCCATCGGGCAGCGCACGCCCCTGGGCACATAGACGAAGGTGCCGTCGGAGAAGACCGCGCAGTTCAAGGCCGCGAAATAATTGTCGTGCATCGGCACGACCTTGCCCAGCCATTTGCGGACCAGATCGGGATATTCGCGGATCGCCTCGGAGATGGAGCGGAAGATGACGCCGGCGGCCTCAAGCTCCTTGCGGAAGGTGGTGGCGACGCTGACGCTGTCGAACACCGCGTCGACCGCGACCTTGCGCGCGCCCTCGACGCCCGCGAGCAGCTTCTGCTCCTCGAGCGGGATGCCGAGCTTTTCATAGACGCGCAGAATCTCGGGATCGACTTCGTCGAGGCTCTCGAGCTTTGGCTTGGCCTTGGGCTCGGCGTAGTAATAGGCGTCCTGATAGTCGATCGGCGGCACGTCGAGCTTCGCCCAGTCGGGCGGGGTCATCGTCAGCCAGTGGCGATAGGCCTTGAGCCGCCAGTCGAGCATCCATTCGGGCTCGCCCTTCTTCGCCGAGATGAAGCGGACGGTATCCTCGCTCAGCCCCTTGGGCGCGAAATCCTGCTCGATGTCGCTGGAGAAACCCCATTCATATTTGCGGTTCACCGCATCATGGGCTTCCTGGTTACGCGTCGCCATCAATTGTCTCCAGCCAGCGTTTCGAGCGTGACGCCCGACAACGCGCCGCGCACCGCACCGCTGACGGCGCCGAGATGCGGCTTGACCCGGCAGCCGGGTTCGAGCGCGCAATCATGGCGCCCCTCCCCGGAGCAGGGGGTAAGCGCGATCGGTCCCTCGACCGCTTCGATAATGTCCGCAAGGCTGATCGCGGCAGCGGGGCGCGCCAGCATGAAACCGCCGCCCGAGCCGCGCGCCGAACTGAACAGCCCCGCCGAGGCGAGCCTGCCCATCAGCTTCTGCGTGGTGGGGAGCGGAATTCCGGTCTCGTCGGCCAGCATCGCGGCGGACAGGCGCGCATCGCCCGGCGCGCGCGCGGCGGCGGACATGATGACGACGGCATAGTCGGCGAAGCTGGAAAGACGCACCTGAAAACCTAATCGGACTGATTCGATCCGATTGGCATGTGGTCGCCCGACGCCCCTACGTCAAGTCATGTATCGGTGACAAGCGGGCTCAATTCCTCGAACGCCCCACGCTTGAGCGTGAGCCGCGCGAGCGTCGGCAGATCTTCGGCGAATTTCCTGGGCGTGATGCCGGTGAACTGCTTCACCTCGCGGATGAAGTGCGACTGATCGTAGAAACCGCGGTCGAGCACATCGCCAAGCTCGGCCTCGCCGCGCGCCATCGCGACGGCGGCGCGCAGGGCCCGGTATTTGCGCGCGAGCAGCTTGGGCGGGACGCCGTAGAAGCGCTTGCACAGCCGCTCGATCTGGCGGCGCGACAGGCCCGATTGCGCAACGAGGCAATCGATATCGGGCGAAGCCGCGCTCGCCAGCCAGCGATCGACCATGCGCGTGAAGCCGCCCGGCGTCTCGGCCGCGTCGGCGACGAGCGCGTGAACCATCTCATTCCCGATCACGGCACGATCACAGAGCGTGGCGGCCGCGCGCAATCGATCGGCGTAAACGGCAAGCGAGCGCCCGAAGATCGCGGTCGCATCGATCATGCGATTGACCATCGCCGAAGCATCGGTGCCCATCAATGCCGCCCAGCCCGCCGGCAGAAGCCCCGCGCCGAAGACATCGACAGGACCCTGGACTCGAACACGCGTAACACCGGTAGTCGGACCAAGAATCTGGATCGCTGCGGCAGCCTGAGACGTTCCGTCTGCGAAATGATATTCACCTGAACCCGGACTCAAGAGAAAGCGAAACTGGGCGAGATCGGCGCGTTCTTCATCCTGAAACAGCGGAATATCTGCGCGAAAATCGTAAAAGACCGAGACATAGTCCCGGAGATCAGCCTCGGGGGCCGCATATTCCAAGGATATGGCTGCCATGACCCTGCGCCCGAATCTTTATTTCTTGCAGGCGTTCTATCGCGACAGATTGTTAAAGAAAAGCGGCCCGGCTGTTTCCAGCCGGGCCGTAAGGTAAGAACCCCCAAATCGAATGGGAGCCCTTCGGGTCGCAAGCCACCCATATGACCATATCGGACGAGTCGTATTGGATGGATTCGACATCCGGCCCGCCCAAAAAGCGCCCCAGGCCAGTGTTATGGTTGATTTTATCCGTTAAGGGAGCGGGATGATCTTTCCCCTCCTCCGCCCTCTCATTCATTTGGTTGATCCCGAGCGGGCGCACCGGCTGACGATAAATGCCCTGAAGATAGTGCCCGCCGCTTCGCCGCAGGCGCCCGACCCGATGCTTGCCACCCGAGTCGCGGGGCTGGACTTCCCCAACCCGGTCGGGCTGGCGGCGGGCTTCGACAAGGATGCCGAGGTGCCGCGCGAGATGCTGGGCATGGGGTTCGGCTTCGTCGAGGTCGGCACGCTGACCCCGCTGCCGCAGGAGGGCAATCCCAGGCCGCGCCTGTTCCGGCTGAGCGAGGATCTGGCGGTGATCAACCGCATGGGTTTCAACAATGGCGGCCAGCATGCGGCGCTGGCGCGGCTGGAGGCGCTGCCCGCGCAGCGCGGGATCGTGGGCGTCAATATCGGGGCGAACAAGGATTCGGCCGACCGGATCGCCGACTATGCGCTGGGCGTGAAGACGATGCTGGCGGTCGCGGATTATCTGACCGTCAATATCAGCTCGCCCAACACGCCGGGGCTGCGCGCGCTGCAGGATGCAGGCGCGCTCGACGAACTGCTCGCGGCCGTGATGGAATCGCGCGGGGCGGGTCCGCCCGTCTTCCTCAAGGTCGCGCCCGATCTCGAAAATGCCGATGTCGATGCGATCGCGCGGATCGCCGCCGGACGGGGGATCGACGCGCTGATCGTGTCCAACACCACGATCCAGCGCCCGGCGCTGCGATCGTCGCAGGCCGGCGAGAGCGGTGGCCTGTCGGGCGCGCCGCTCGCCCCGCTCGCGCTCGACCGGCTGATCGCCTTCCGCACGGCGACGGGCGGGACGATGCCGCTGATCGCGGCGGGCGGGATCGCCAGCGCCGAGGACGCCTATGCGCGCATCCGCGCCGGGGCCGACCTGATCCAGCTCTACAGCGCATTGGTCTATGAGGGGCCGGGGCTGGCGAAGCGCATCGCGACGGGACTGAAGACGCTGCTGGCACGCGACGGTTTCACCAGCATCGCACAGGCGGTTGGCGCCGACGCCGTTTAGGCATTATCAGGCGCGATATGTTCAAGCGCCTCTCGCTCGTCCTCGCGCTCTTCTTCGCGATCCTGCCGCCCGCATTCGCCGCCGAAGGCGTCGTCTCGTCCGCCGATCCGCGCGCGAGCGAGGCAGGGCGCGCGATATTGCGCGAAGGCGGCAGCGCCGCCGACGCCGCGATGGCGATGATGCTGGCGCTGACCGTGGTCGAGCCGCAATCGAGCGGGATCGGCGGCGGCGGCTTCTTCATCTATCATGATGCGAAGACCGGAAAGCCAGGGACGATAGATGGCCGCGAAAAAGCGCCCGCCGCTGCGACGCCCGACCGCTTCCTCAATCCCGACGGCACGCTGATGACGATGCGCGAGGCCGTGCCCGGCGGGATTTCGGTCGGCGTGCCCGGCAATGTCCGCCTGATGCAGATGGTCCACGCCAAATGGGGCAAGCTGCCCTGGGCCAAATTGTTCGAGCCGGCGATCCGGCTGGCCGAGCAGGGCTTTGTCGTCAACAAGACGATGAATTCGCGGATCGGTGGCCTCGCGCCGCTGTGGAGCGGCTTTCCGGAGATTGCGAGCATCTATCTGGTCGACGGCAAGGCCCCCGCCGTGGGGACGACGCTGCGCAATCCTAAACTGGCGGCGCTGCTGCGCGAGATCGCGGCCAAAGGGCCCGACGCCTTCTATCGCGGCGACAATGCGCGCGCGATCAGCGCCGCCATCGCCAACGCGCCGCGCCATCCGACGGCGCTGACCGAAGCCGATCTTGCCGCCTATCGCGCCAAGGAACGCCCCGCCGTCTGCGCGCCTTATCGCCAGTATCGCATCTGTGGCATGGGGCCGCCTTCGTCGGGCGCGACCACCGTTTTCCAGATATTGGGGATGCTCGAGCGCTTCGACATGAAGGCGCTGGGCAAGGACAATCCCACGTCGTGGCACCTGATCGCCGAGGCGATGATGCTCGCCTATGCCGATCGCGACAAATATCTGGGCGACAGCGATTTCGTGAAAGTGCCCGTGCAGGGGCTGCTCGACCGCGCCTATATTGCCTCGCGATCCAGGCTGATCTCGCCCGACGCGACACTTGGCCGCTACGAGGCCGGAGCGCCGCCGGGGGCCGAAGCGCGCACCGCCGCCATTCCGGGCGAGGTGAGCGGCACCACCCATTTCGTCGCCGTGGATGCCGGGGGCAATGTCGCGACGATGACCTCGACGGTCGAGGGTCCGTTCGGCAGCCAGCTCGTCGCCAACGGCTTCGTGCTCAACAACGAGTTGACCGATTTCAGCTTCGCACCCTCGAAGGACGGCGCGCCCGTTGCCAACCGGATCGAGGCAGGCAAGCGGCCGCTGTCGTCCATGTCGCCGGTGATCGTCTATGACGCGCAGGGCAAGCCGGTGTTCACCACGGGCGCCGCGGGCGGCAAGACGATCATCATGCAGGTGCTGAAGGCGCTGGTCGCGTGGATCGACTGGGGGCAGAGCGCGCAAGAGGCCGTGGCGGCGCCCAACATCTTCTTCAGCGGAACGACAGTGGTCGTCGAGGATGGATCGTCGCTGGTGCCGATGATTCCCACGCTGGAGCAACTCGGCCACCGTGTCGTCAGCCAGTCGGTCTGGGGCAAGGCCAACGATGCCGAGCGCACCGCGGCCGGCTGGGCCGGCGGCGCTGACCCACGCAGCGAAGGCGAAGTGCTGCCTCAATAGAGGATCGGAGCAGGCGGCGCTGCCCGACGCTACGTAAACCGCGCTGGACCCGCCGGTGCGGTCGGCTACATATATGCTCAAACAATATCCCGGAGAGATGATGCGCTATCTGGAGCATTTCCCCAATCTGGTTGCCCTGTTCTTCACGCGCGCGGCGGAGAAGGGCGACGCGCCTTTCCTGTGGCGCAAGGCCGACGGACGCTGGCAATCGCAGAGCTGGGCGGAGACGGCGCGGCAGGTCTCCTCACTGGCCAAGGCGCTCAAGAGCATCGGGCTCAAGCCGGGAGACCGTGTGATGCTCGTTTCGGAAAATCGCCCCGAATGGTGCATCGCCGACCTGGCGATCATGGCCGCGGGCTGCGTGACCGTGCCGACCTACACCACCAATACCGAGCGCGACCATCACCATATATTGGAGAATTCGGGCGCGAAGGCGGTGATCGTCTCGACCGACAAGCTGGCGCGCACGCTGATGCCAGCGGCGCTCCGCGCGACCAATCTGGAAGCGCTGATCGGGATCGAGCCGCTGCGTTTCGCGCAGAGCGGGAGCATCGATTTCCACGACTGGTCGGCGCTGATCGCCGCCGAGACGCCCGATGTGGAGGCGACGCGGGCCGAGGCGACCTTCGCGCGCGAGGATCTGGCCTGCATCATCTACACCAGCGGCACCGGCGGCGCGCCGCGCGGGGTGCGCCAGCATCATGGCGCGATCCTCCACAATGTCGCGGGCTGCATCGCCGTGATCTCGGAGGATTTCGGATGGGATGACGAGGTCTTCCTGTCCTTCCTGCCGTTGAGCCACGCCTATGAGCATTCGGGCGGCCAATTTTTCCCGATCGGGCTGGGTGCGCAAATCTATTATGCTGAAGGGCTGGAGAAGCTCGCCGCCAATATCGAGGAAGTGCGCCCGACGATCATGGTCGTCGTCCCCCGCCTGTTCGAGGTGCTGCGCCAGCGGATGGTGAAAGCGATCGAGAAACAGGGCGGCGCGGGGCCGGGGCTGCTGCGCCGCGCGCTGGCGATCGGGGCGAAGGAACTGGCGGGAAAGCGCCCCTTCTGGGATGCGCCGATGGACTTCTTCATCGGCAAGACGCTGCGCCCCAAGGTGCAGAAGCGCTTCGGCGGGCGAATCAAGGCGCTCGTTTCGGGCGGCGCCCCGCTCAATCCCGAGATCGGCACCTTCTTCCACTCGCTCGGCCTAACCCTGCTGCAGGGCTATGGGCAGACCGAGGCGGCGCCCGTCATCTCGTGCAACCGCCCCAAGGCGGGGATCAAGATGGATACGGTCGGCCCGCCGCTGCCCGATACCGAGGTGCGGATTGCCGAGGACGGCGAGATACTGGTGCGCGGCGAGCTGGTGATGCACGGCTATTGGCGCAACGAGGCCGAGACGGCCCGCGCGCTGAAGGACGGATGGCTCCACACCGGCGACATCGGCGAGATCGACGAAAAGGGCCGGATCAGGATCACCGATCGCAAGAAGGATCTGATCATCAACGACAAGGGCGACAATATCGCTCCGCAGAAGGTGGAGGGCATCCTCACCCTCCAGCCCGAGATCATGCAGGCGATGATCTATGGCGACCGCAAGCCCTATGTCGTCGCGCTGATCGTTCCCGATCCCGAATGGACCGCCGAATGGGCGATCGCCAACGACTATAAGCTCGATTTCCGCGCGCTGGCCGACAATCCGCAGTATCGCGCGGCGGTGATGGCGGCGGTCGACCGGGTCAATCGCGACCTTTCGGTCATCGAGCGCGTGCGCAGCATCATCATCGCCGACGAGCCCTTCACCGTCGAGAATGAACAGATGACGCCATCGATGAAGGTCCGCCGCCATGTGCTGCGCGCGGCCTATGGCACGCGGCTGGACGGGCTTTATCGAGGCTGATCCAGCAAAGCCGGATCAGGCGGGGGAGCGGGCCGGTGCGGCCTCCGCTTTAGTCGATCGAGCCTAGGGATTGGACGCCTTGTCACCGATCCGGCGATAGGGCGTCCACTGGCCGACATTGCACGCGCCGATCTGAACGCCGCGCTCGACATCGACGACGCCGACGGGGTTGCCCTCGCACAAGCGAACGTCGCTGGGGTTGGTCGCGAGCTGATAGCTGCCGCGCTGGAATGGGCAGCCGCCCGGCGGATCGCTGCGATAGATCAGCCCGTTGCGGTGGCGGATGACGATCGTGGTCGTGCCGACGATCCGGAGGCCGTAGCTGCCGCGAAGCTGGACGCAATCGACCGGCGCCTCGGGGGCGCGGCCCTTGAACAGCGCGTCAAGCTCGGCGAGCGGATCGACCCCGGCCGCCAGTGCGAAAGCCGGGATGGCCGCGAGCGCCGCTGCCACCAAAATAATGATTCTGCGCATCGACCCCGTCCTTTCCGGCCGGGACGCTAAGCCGCCGGCCGGAAAGGACGCAAGTCATTTGGCCGTTCGATAGGGCGTGAAATCGCCCAGCGCACAGGAGCCTGCGCTGAAACCTGCCGAGAAATCACGCACCTGCGCGATGTCGCCCGAGCAGAGCTGCCCGGTGGTGGTGCGGGTGATGAGGCCGCTGCCCTCGCGCAGGCCCGGGCAGCCGCCCGGCGGATCGTTGCGATAAACGAGGTTGGAGCTGACCCGGTAGAGGATCGTCCGGTTTCCGACATAGATGGTGTCGCGGATCTGCGTCAGCGGGATGCAGGTCTGCGACGACCCCGCCGTCTTGCCGGCAAGCGCCTTGTCGAGCTTCGTCTGATCCTTGGCGCTGAGGGGCGGCGCAGCGCTCGACGCGACGACGGCGGTGCCGCCCGCAATGGCAGCGAGGCCGGCGGCGGCGATGAAAAGTGGCAGGCGGCGCATATCGATCTCCATGGTCAGTCGCCCCACGCGCAGAGTTTAGACCATCTCGCTCCTGAACGCATCCTTAGCGGCGCGGCGTTCGGCGAGCTCGGCGGCATCGGCGGCGCGCATGAACGGATTGGTCGCACGTTCGAGCGCGATCGTCGTCGGCACCGTCGCCTCGCCAAGCGCGCGCGCGGCGTCGACCGTCTTCATGCGATCGGCGATCGCCTGGTTGCCCGGCTCCGCGACGAGCGCATAGCGGCCGTTGGACTGGGTATATTCGTGCGCGCAGTAGACGGCGGTCTCGCCCGGCAGCGTTTTCAACCGCTGCATATTGGCGAACATCTGATCCGCCGTTCCCTCGAAAAGCCGGCCGCAGCCCATGGCGAACAGGGTATCGCCGACGAAGATCAGTCCATCGTCGGGCAGATGATAGGCGATGTGCCCGGCAGTATGCGCTGGGACCGCAAGCACATCGGCGACATGATCGCCAAGGCTTACCCGATCGCCCTCGTCCACCAGCCGGTCGAGCGTCGGGATGCGTTCCGCCTCGGCCGCGGGGCCAGTGATCGCGCAGCCCGTCGCCGCCTTGATCCCGGCGTTGCCGCCGGTGTGATCGGGGTGCCAGTGGGTATTCCAGATCTGGGTGATGCGCCAGCCGCGTGCCGCCGCCGCATCGAGCACGGGCTGCGCGACGGCGGGATCGACGACCACCGTCTCGCCGCTCGCCGCATCATGCGCGAGCCAGACATAATTGTCGCTGAGGACGGGGATGCGGACAATATCGAGCATGGCCGCCATGCTAGGCGCGTGCCGCGAGGATCGCCAGCGCCTCGCGCGCCAGTCTTTCGGTGAGCAGCCGCGCCGGCTCGCCCGAGACGCCCAGCCCCGCCCCCTGCCCCGCCCAGAGCGGCGAGAAGGCGGGATCGCCGGCTGCCTCGGCCGTGCGGCGCAACTGCGCGAGCGCGGTGGCGGCATAGGGGAAAGGCGGCGCGTCCGCGCTCGTCGGCCCCTGCTCCATCATCAATCGGTTGGGCAGCCCGCGCGCGAGCCCGCCGGTCATCATATTGGTGAACTGCGTATGTTCGGCCGCCTCGCTCGACAACAGCGCCCGGTGCGCTTCGCCGATCAGGCTTTCGGGCGTGTGGAGATAGGCCGTGCCCATCTGCACCGCGCTCGCCCCCAGCGTGAGCGCGGCGGCGATCCCACGCGCATCGCCGATTCCGCCCGCCGCGATCACCGGCACAGTCACCGCGTCGACCATCTGCGGCAGCAGCGCGAACAGCCCCATATGGTCGCTGCCGTCGTTGGGCAGCGCGTAGCTGGCATGACCGCCCGCCTCCCACCCCTGTGCGATCAGGGCATCGACGCCCCGGTCGGCAAGCATGCGCGCCTCATCGAGGCTGGTCGCGCTGGCGATGACGAAGGCGCCGGCCGCCTTCACGCGATCGAGCAGCGCTGGATCGGGCAGGCCGAAATGGAAACTGACGACTTCAGGCCGCGCTTCCTCGACCGCCGCGCACATCGCGTCGTCAAAGGGTTGGCGGAGCGGCGGGGGATCGTCGGGATAGCAGACGCCATATTCGGCATAATAAGGCGCGAGCAGTGCGCGCCATGCCGTATCGTCGGGCGGCATGCCGAGGCGGTGGCAGAAGAAATTGAGATTGACCGGCCCGGCGACGCGCTGGCGGACCGCCGCCACCTGATCGAGCACGGCATCGGGCGACAGCATCGCGCAGGGCAGGGAGCCGAGCGCGCCCGCCTCGATCGCGGCGACGGCGAGCGAGACGCCGCCCGCCCCCGCCATCGGCGCCTGAACGATCGGAACCGACATCCCGACCCTCGCCAGCAGCGCGGGGTCGGGCCAGCCGCTCATCGTCTTACCAGCTTCCCGTGCTGGGCATCGACGCCCATGGCTCGGCCGGTTCCAGATGGCCGTTCTGCAGCAGTTCGATCGAAATGCCGTCCGGCGTGCGGATGAAGGCCATATGGCCGTCGCGCGGCGGGCGGTTGATCGTCACGCCCGCATCCATAAGCCGCTGGCAAGTCGCGTAGATATCGTCGACCTGATAGGCGATGTGGCCGAAATTACGGCCGCCCGAATATGTTTCCTGATCCCAGTTGTGCGTCAGCTCGACCTGCGCATCCTCGTCGCCCGGCGCGGCCAGATAATAGAGGGTGAAACGTCCCTGCTCGCTGTCCATTCGCCGCACCAGCTTCAGGCCGAGCAGATCGAAGAAGCGCATCGTCGCCTCAGGGTCCGAGACGCGGATCATCGTATGGAGATATTTCATGCGCCCTTCATAGGCGCCGGACGTCGGTTTGAAAATGCGGCCCGATGCGCATTTCCGGCACCGGTCAGGATTTCGGCTTTTCCGCGTCGAGCTGCTTGAGGCTGGCGGCGG
Organism: Sphingomonas sp. EU05-FHT14C10; assembly: GCF_058790595.1. Lineage (NCBI taxonomy): Bacteria > Pseudomonadati > Pseudomonadota > Alphaproteobacteria > Sphingomonadales > Sphingomonadaceae > Sphingomonas > Sphingomonas sp. EU05-FHT14C10. The sequence continues at coordinate 61,481 of NZ_JBYTEN010000004.1, forward strand.
CGGCCTCGGCGGCCGTGCTGCCGGGCTGGTTGGTGATTGCGCCTTGCCAGGCGGCGCGCGCGGCATCGGGCGCGTTGGAGAGGATCGCGATATTGCCGGCCTCGAGCGCGACCGAGGCATCGTCGGGCGATCGCTTTGCCGCTTCGCCGATATCCTTCTGCGCGCGGGCAAGATCGCCCTGCCGGCGTGCGAGCGTCGCCGAGAGAAGCCAGGCCAGCGGATCATCGGGCACGCGCTGGATCGCGAGATCGAGATCGGCGCGGGCCGCCTTGAGATCGCCCATCGCGACCGACGCGCGCGCGCGATCGAGGCTGGCCTCGCCCAGCGACGGGCCGACGAGCTCGCCGCGCGCCATCGCTGCATCGAAGGCCGCGCGCGCGCCGGCGGCGTTGCCGCCCGCCAGCCGCGCATTGCCCGTCTGCATCCACAGATCGGCGGCAGGCGCCTCGCGCGAAATCTCCGCCTCGCGCGCGCCTTGTTCGAAAGCGGTCGCGGCAGCAGCCCATTGCAGCTTCTTGGCATAGGCGACGCCGAGGCACTGGCGCGCAAGCGCACCGCCGCCGCGCAGATGCCAGTTATTGGCCTCGACGATCGCCTTGTCGGGATCGGCGGCGACCGAGCCGAGGCACAGGTCGAGCAGCTCCTGGTTGGTCGGCGGCGCGGCGGGAAGTGCCGCAGGGGGCGAAGCGGCCTGCGTTTCGGCCGCGAGGAGAAGGAGGATGGGGAACATCAGCAAAGCGCCTCGACGGTCGCCAGCATCAGCGCGATATCCTGATCGCGCGACAGGCGGTGGTCGCCGTCCTTGACGAGAAGCGTCTGCACATCGGCTGAACGGAGCCGTTCAGCGAGGTGAAGCGCATGGTGCCAGGGCACGTCGGGATCGCGCTGGCCGTGGAGCAGCCGGACCGGGCAGTCGATCGCAATCTCGCCCTGGAGCAGGCGGTGCGCTTCGCCCGATTGCCAGAAGGCGCGCGTTGTGACGGTAGGCGTCGGCGCATAGTCCGACGCTTGTTCGAGACGGCCGTGCGAGAGGATTTCCAGCTTCTGTGCCTCGCTATACCCCCAATCGGTGAAATCAGGCGCAGCGGCGATGCCGACGAGACCGGCGATGCGATCGGGCCGCGCCAGCGCCGCGAGGAGCATGATCCAGCCGCCCATCGAGGAACCGACGAGAATCATCGGTCCATCGGTCAGCCCGTCGATCATCGCCAGCGCATCGTCGCGCCAGCGCGCGAGCGTCGCGGTCTCGAAATCGCCTTCGCTGGCGCCGCAGCCCGTATAGTCGAAGCGGAGCATCGCGCGGCCAAGCCCTGCTGCCCAGCGATCGAGCGCCAGCGCCTTGCCGCCTGTCATGTCCGACATGTAACCCGGCAGGAACAGGATGGTCGGCCCCGCCCCTTCGCGCTTCGCAAAGGCAAGGCGCACGCCGTCGCCGCGATCCAGCCAGCCCGTCACGCCCCCATCGGGCGCGATCAGATCACCCATTCGATCGACTGGACCTCGATATTGGCGCGGCGCTTGGCATCGCGCTTCGCGACCATCTCGTCATAGAGCTTCTTCACCATGCCGCTGCCGGTGGTGACGAACATGCCCGGGACCACCGCATGGATCATGCAGGCGACGCCGCCTACGACCATCCGCGTGCCGAAGCCGCCCGCCGCCGCGAAATGTTCGCCATAGGTTTCGCCGACTTCGGCGGGATGGTCGCGAAAAAGCCGGTTCAGCATCAGTCGTCCCATGGGCTGTTGAGAGGGAGCAACGATAGCCGCTGAACGCGCGGATCGCACGGAAAAAATCCCCGGCGCACGCGAAGAAAGCGGAAAATTGCGCGCGGCTTGCCTATATCGGGGCGGCGCGGGCATAAGCCGCGCGCAAACACGCAATCCTTAGCCAAGGCAAGACCACTTCCATGTCCGAGATGATCAAGATCAGCCTGCCCGACGGTTCCGTGCGCGAGATGCCGCGCGGCACTACCCCGGCGGATGTGGCTGCGGCGATCGGGCCGGGGCTGGCCAAGGCGGCGATCGCGGCGCGCGTCGATGGCGAGCTGCGCGACATCGCCCGGCCGATCGACCAGGATTCGACGCTGGCGCTGGTAACGGCGCGCGACGAGGCCGATGCGATCGAGCTCGCGCGGCACGATTATGCCCATGTGCTGGCGGAAGCCGTGCAGACGCTGTTCCCCGGCACGCAGATCACTTTCGGCCCGTCGACCGACGACGGTTTCTATTACGACTTCGCACCCAGGGACCGCCCCTTCACCGAGGAGGACCTGCCGGCGATCGAGGCCGAGATGCGTCGCATCATCGCCGCCGACAAGCCGCTGAAGCGCGAAGTGTGGAGCCGCGAGGCGCTGATCGCGCGGTGGCGGGAGCAAGGCGAGAGCTTCAAGGCCGAATGGGCCGCCGAGCTTCCCGAGGGCGACGAGCTGACGGTCTATTGGTCGGGCAGCGACTGGCTCGACATGTGCCGCGGCCCGCACCTCGCCTCGACGGGCAAGCTCGATCCGCAGGCATTCAAGCTGACGCGCGTGTCGGGCGCCTATTGGCGCGGCGACCAGAAAAACGCGATGCTCTCGCGCATCTACGGCACGGGCTGGCTCAACAAGAAGCAGCTCGACGCGCATCTCCACCGGCTGGAGGAAGCAGCCAAGCGCGATCACCGCAAGATCGGGCAGGAGATGGACCTGTTCCACCTCCAGTCCGAAGCGCAGGGCAGCGTCTTCTGGCACCCCAAGGGCTATATCATCTGGCGCCAGCTGGAGGCCTATATGCGCCGCCGGCTCGATGCGGCGGGCTATGTCGAGGTCAAGACCCCGCAGCTGATGGACGCGCGCCAGTGGGAACAATCTGGCCACTGGGGCAAATATCGCGAGAATATGTTCGTCGTCCCCGACGAGATCCCTTCGACCGAGGAGGACGGCCCCGTGCTGTCGGGCAAGGCCGATCTGATGGCGCTCAAGCCGATGAACTGCCCGGCGCACGTCCTGATCTTCCGCCAGGGGATCAAGAGCTATCGCGACCTGCCCATCCGCATGGCCGAATTCGGCTGCTGCCACCGCAACGAGCCGCACGGCGCGCTGCACGGCATCATGCGCGTGCGCCAGTTCACGCAGGACGACGCGCATATCTTCGTGCGCGAGGACCAGCTGATCGAGGAGATCCGCCAGTTCTGCGACCTGCTCGACAGCGTCTACAAGCATCTCGGCTTCGACAAATATGCGATCAAGCTGGCGCTGCGCCCCGAGAAGCGCTTCGGCAGCGAAGAGATGTGGGACAATGCCGAGCAGGTGCTGCGCGATGCCGTGCACGCCGCCGGGCGCGATACCGAGGACTATGGCTGGGAAGAGCTTGAAGGCGAAGGCGCCTTCTACGCGCCCAAGCTGGAATTCCATCTGACCGACGCGATCGGCCGCACCTGGCAGGTCGGCACGATCCAGGCGGACGAAGTGCTGCCCGAGCGGCTCGACGCCAGCTATGTCGGCGAGGACGGCCAGCGCCACCGCCCGGTTATGCTCCACCGCGCGATCCTAGGCACGTTCGAACGCTTCATCGGCATCTTGATCGAGCATCATGCCGGGCGCTTCCCGCTGTGGCTGGCACCGGTACAGGCGGTGGTCGCGACCATCGTGTCGGACGCCGACGGCTATGCGCAGGATGTGGTCGCGAAGCTGGGTGCCGCAGGTCTCCGCGCCGAAGCAGACACGCGCAACGAGAAGATCAACTACAAGGTGCGCGAACATTCGCTGGCGAAGGTTCCGCACCTGCTGGTGATCGGCAAGCGCGAGGCCGAGGAAGGCACGGTCGCGATTCGCACGCTGGGCCAGGAAGGCCAGCGCGTGATGCCGCTCGACGAGGCGATCGCGATGCTGAAGGCAGAGGCGACTCCGCCCGATCTGCGTTGAATCGGCGCGCCGCGTTCAAGCGTGGCGTGCATCCGACTCCAACTTGGTGCAAATCGATTCAGCGAAGCCGTTGAATCGATGAGGCCGGCTGTTCGGATGCCAGCCGAATCCACCGATTTCGACCGGTATCCGCTTTCCCGCGACCGCGATGAGGGCGACTTTCCTCCAAGCGAAACGGGGGAGTGGATGCGATGCCGATCGATCTCGACAAGGCGCTGCGCCTGAGCAGCGCGAACGCCGACGAAAAGGCGATGCTCGCCGACCTTCAGATGAACATCCTCGACGGCCATGGGCGGCGGGCGACGCGGAATGTGTTCCTCAACTTCCTCGACGCCGCGAAAGGGCGGGCGTTCGTCCGGGCCATCGCCAAACATGTGACATCGGCGCAGCGGCAGCTGGATGACGCGGCCGAGCATCGAAAGACAGGCAAATCGGGCGGTCCCGTCGTCGGGCTGATGTTGTCGTCTGCCGGCTACGCCTTTCTCGGGCGCGGGGACATCATGCCTCAGCCCGACGATGACGGCGCCTTTGCCGACGGGCTGCTGGCGCGCGGCGCGATGCTCAACGATCCTGCAAAGAGCGCGCTCGAGCCCAGCTATCGTCAGCGCATCCATGCCATGATCCTGATCGGGGGCGATCCCGATGGCGAAGACAAATGGACATCGGCCCAGGTCGAGCTGAAGGAGGATGAGATTCTCGGCCTTGCCGATCCCAGCAGCTTCGACCCTATCGTCATGGAAGTGGGGCGCGTGATCTTCCGCCGCGACCCGGGCGGCGAGGCCGAGGGGATCGAGCATTTCGGCTATGTCGACGGACGCAGCCAGCCGCTGATGATCGAGGAGCTGATCGACCGCGAGCGCGACGAGAATGGCGGGATCGATGTCTGGGATCCGCGCTTTCCGCTGCGGCAGGTGCTGGTCGCTGATCCCGGCGCGGCGGATGCCGATACGGGCTTCGGCAGCTTCTTCGTCTTTCGCAAGCTGGAACAAGATGTTCGCGGCTTCAAGGACGCGGAGGAGAAGCTGGGTGAGCAGCTTGGAATCGACGAGCTTGCCGGCGCCTTTCTGGTCGGGCGTTTCGAGGACGGCACACCAGTGACGCTTTTCGGCAAAGAAAGTGCCGCGCGCCCCGTCGTCAATAATTTCGACTACAGCGCGGACATGGACGAGCTGCGCTGCCCATTCTCCGCGCACATACGCAAGACCAATCCGCGCGGCGACACGGAGCGCCTGGGGTTCGGTTCGGTTGCAGACGAGCGGAGCCACATCATGGCGCGGCGGGGCATGCCCTTCGGCACGCGCAATCATGTGACCAACCCCAGCGACAAGCCCGACGGCGGGGTCGGGCTGATGTTCATGGCGTTTCAGGCCAATCTGCGCGACCAGTTCGAGTTCACCCAGCGGCTCTGGGCGAACAATGTCGATTTCGCGAAGGCGAACACCGGGCGCGACCCGATCATCGGCCAGCACGGCACAGGCGCCGGTGCGCCGATCACCCTGCGCGACAGGTGGAACGATCTCGCCGCGACCGGGCGTAAGGTCAGCTTCGAGGAGCAGGTCCACCATCGCGGCGGCGAATATTTCTTTGCCCCCGCCATCAGCACGCTCCGGCAATTCTGACGTAAAAAGCGCACATGCCCGCGGGAAAATTGGGCGGCCTTCGACCTGCCACCTTTCCTTGAACCGCCCGAGAGACTACATTCGGTCAGGTTCACAGTGACAGGAGCAAGTCTTATACGTCCTCCCATGATGCGGCGCCCGATGGCGCCCGCGCCGGCCAACGGGCCGCGCTTCAACGAATTTATCCAGTCGCCCAAGGTCCGGGTGATTGACGAGAATGGCGAAAATCTGGGCGTGATGTACACGCGCGAGGCGATCGAGCAGGCGGCCGAAGTGGGGCTGGACCTGGTCGAGGTGTCGCCCAACGCGGACCCGCCCGTCGCCAAGTTCCTCGATGTCGGCAAGTTCAAGTACGAGGCGCAGAAAAAGGCGAATCTCGCCCGCAAGTCGCAGAAGACGCAGGAGATCAAGGAGATCAAGATGCGTCCGAACATCGACGACCACGACTATGAGACGAAGATGAAGAAGATCTTCGAGTTCATCGGCGAGGGCGACAAGGTGAAGGTGACGCTGCGTTTCCGCGGGCGCGAGCTCAGCCACGGCCAGCTCGGCATGCTGCTTCTCCAGCGCGTGCAGGCGGATACCGTCGAGATCGCCAAGGTCGAGGCGCATCCCCGGATGGAAGGGCGCCAGATGCTGATGGTCATCGCCCCCAAATAAGCGGGTCCGGGGCCGGCTTTTCCCGTCCGTCGTGGACGGAAAAGAGCCGGCCCCGTTTGAATCCGGGCGCTTTTTCGGCGCCGACGACCTTCCTTTTACGTGAGCGGAAAGCCCGGTTGCCGTAGCGTCAACCGGGGATGCTGTTGCATATTCGCCGCGAGACATAAAAAATAACGGATTTCCGCCATTTAGCCGATGGCATCTTTGCCACAGCTACGATAGGCTGGTCATCAAACAACAAAATAAAACTTATTGGAGGAGAGTTTGATGCCCAAGCATATTTGGATGATGACGGCTGCCTGTGCCGCACTGGCCGCGCCTGCGATGGCGCAGGAAGCGGCACCGCAGGCCGCCGCCACCGAAGAAGCCGATACCGGCGCCGACATCATCGTCACCGCGCAGGGCCGCGCCCAGCAGTTGCAGGACGTGCCGCTCGCCATTTCCGCCGTCAGCGGCGAAGCGCTGCTGAATTCGGGCGCGACCGACATCCGCCAGCTCAATCAGCTCGCGCCGTCGCTACTCGTGTCCTCGACGGGTTCCGAAGCCAACGGCTCGGCCCGCATCCGCGGCGTCGGCACCGTCGGCGACAATCCCGGCCTCGAAAGTTCGGTCGCGGTGTTCATCGACGGCGTCTATCGCGCGCGCACCGGCGCCGGCCTCAACGACATCGGCGACATCGAGCGCGTCGAGGTCCAGCGCGGCCCGCAGGGCACGCTGGGCGGCCGCAACGCTTCCGCCGGCCTGATCAGCATCGTCACCAAGAAGCCGAGCTTCTCCGGCTTCGGCGTGACGGGCGAGGCGACCTACGGCAATTACGATTTCTGGCGCCTCGTCGGCAGCGTCAACGCGCCGGTATCGGAGACCGTGGCAGTTCGCGTCGACGGCCTGTGGTCGAAGCGTGACGGTTTCTACAAGGATCTCGTCAACGATACGCGCGTCAATAATCGCGATCGTTATTTCGTGCGCGGCCAGATATTGTTCGAGCCGACGAGCGACATCAGCCTGCGCCTGATCGGCGACTATACGCACCGCAACGAGAAGTGCTGCGCCGCCGCCTATGTCCGCCGCGCGGACAATCCGGAAGTCGGCTCGCTGCTCGATCCCACCAAGAACACGATCATCAAGGTAATGACCGATCTGGGCCAGAACCCCGCGGCTTTCACCGAAGATCCCTATGACCGGAACGTCTATGTATCGTCGGGCCGCAGCTATGCGGGCAAGACCACCGACTGGGGCGTCTCGGGCCAGCTCGACTGGGATTTTGGCGGCGCGAAGCTGACCTCGATCACCGCCTATCGCAACTATGAGACCAATCAGGGCTCCGACACCGACTACAGCCAGCTCGACCTGCTGTATCGCGATCCGGGCAAGAACGCCTATGACCGGCGCTTCCGCACGTTCAGCCAGGAAGTCCGCCTGCAAGGCTCGGCGTTCAACAACAAGCTCGACTGGCTCGTCGGCGGCTATTTCTCGCACGAATCGCTCCGCCTCGTCGACAATCTCCACTTCGGCCGCGACTATGGGCGCTTCGCCACCTGTCGCGTCGTCTCAGGCAGTTCGCTGTCCGCGCTCTATTCGCCGACTTCGCCCGGCTGCCTCGCCGCACGCCCGGCGCTGTTCGGTGCGGCGTCGCCGCTGGTCTGGGCGGCTTTCGACCGGCTCGACTCAGTGCGCAGCGTCGGCAGCATCAACGACACCTATCGCCAGCGGAGCAACAATTTCGCGTTCTTCACGCACAATATCTTCCACATCACCGACAAGCTGGACGTGACGCTGGGCGTGCGCTGGACGAAGGAAATCAAGAAGTTCAACGCGAGCTTCAACAACGACAACAACTTCTGTCTGCCGCAGCAGCAGGCGCTCGGCCCGCTGCTCACCAACCCGAGCCTCGCATCCCTCGCCGGCTCGCTGATCACGCTGACCTGTCTCGGCAATTCGAGCAGCGAGATCAACGGCGCCACCGCCCATGACCGGCGCAGCGAGGATCAGTTCACCGGCACGGCGATCGTCTCGTGGAAACCGATCGACGACCTGCTGCTCTATGCGAGCTACGCGCGCGGCTATAAGGCGGGCGGCTTCAACCTCGACCGTTCGTCGATCAAGTCGCCGCTGACCCCGATGGGCGGCCAGACCGGGCTGCAGAACCTGGTCGGCAGCGGCGTGCTGCAGTTCGGCGCGGAGAAGGTGACGTCTTACGAAGTGGGCGGCAAATTCTCGCTGCGCGGCTTCAACTTCAACGTCTCCGCCTTCCGCGAAGAGTTCAGCAACTTCCAGCTGAACACCTTCAACGGTTCGAACTACATCGTCCAGAACATCAACGGCTGTAAGAACCTGATCGGCGGCAGCGATGCCGACACCGACACCAGCGCGACGACCGGATCATGCGCCAAGGGCGATGTGACCTACGGCGTGCTGGCGCAGGGCGTCGAGCTCGAGGCCAATGTCTCGCCGGTCCGCTATGTTCAGTTCAATGCCGGCCTGACCTATGCCAGCACCAAATATCGCAAGGATCTCGTCGGCAGCGCCACCGGCCTTCCGCTCGATCCCGCGCTGCGCGTGCTGCCGGGCAAGCAGATCTCCAACGCGCCGAAGATCGTGACGACCGCGTCGTTCAGCTGGTCGCCGCCGATCGGCGGGTCGGGCCTGTCGGGCCTGCTCTACGTCGACAGCCGCCTGACCGGTGACTATAATACAGGTTCCGACCTGTTCCCGCAGAAGGCGCAGGACGGCTTCGCGCTGGTTAATGCCCGCATCGGCATCCGCGGCCCCGACCAGCGTTGGGCGGTTGAGGTCTGGACGCAGAACATCTTCAACAGGGGCTATATGCAGGTCGCCTTCAACTCGCCGTTCCAGGCAGGCGCGGCTTCGCCGAACTTCACCTCGTCGCAATATCCCGGCGGCGCGCAGATCTTCTCCGCCTTCCTGGCCGAGCCGCGCACCTACGGGCTGACGCTGCGCGGCAAGTTCTGATCGCCTGACGAGATCGACTTCAGGCCCGTCCCGCGCAAGCGGGGCGGGCCTTTTCTTTCGGACGCAGGCGGATCAGGCGGCCGCGCGTTTCTCGGGCGTGCCGGGTGCGGCTTCGATCAATCGCTTCTCAAGTGCCTTCAGCCGCGCCGGCGCGACGATCTTGTCGCCGATCAGGTCGGTCAGGTAGAAAGTATCGACCGCGCGCTCGCCATAAGTCGCGACATGCGCGGAATGGATCGTCACTTTCGATTCGAAGAGCGCACGCGCGAGGCTGTTGAGCAGCGCGGGGCGATCCTGCGCGTTGACCTCGATCACAGTGTAGCGGTTCGACGCCTTGTTATCGATGAAGACGCTGGGTTCGATCCTGAACGCGTCGGCACGCGCGCGGACCAGCGGCTTGGCGGCGAGCCGGTCGGTCAGGCGATTGCGGTTGGCAAGCGAATCCTCGATCGCGGCCCGCAGCCGCTCAAGCCGATCAGCCTCATCGAAGGGGCGGCCGAAAGGATCCTGGACGAGGAAATTGTCGAGCGCCATGCCGTCGCGCGTGGTGTGGATACGCGCGTCGATAACGCTGCCGCCCGCGAGGTGGATCGCACCCGCGATCCGGTAGAACAAGCCCGGATGGTCGGCGGCGTAGACAGTGACCAGCGTCGCGCCGCGTTCGGGATAGACCTGCGCGCCTATCGACAGCGGCCTGTCGCCCGCGTCCGCGACATGGCGGGCATTGCGCGCCTGCACGTCGACGGGCTCGGCGATCCAGTAGCTTTCGGGCAGGCGGCGAACATAGCGATCGAACGCGTCAGCACCCCAGCCGAGCAGCTGGCGCAATTCCTCCTGCTTGGCAGTGACGCGTTCCTTGCGGCCCGTCTGCTTGTGGCCGAGGCGCAGCACTTCCTCTGCGGCATTGTAGAGGTCCATGAGCAGCTGGCGCTTCCATCCGTTCCATACGCCGGGGCCGACCGCACGGATATCGACGACGGTGAGCAGCAGCAGCAGCCGCAGTCGCTCGGTGCTCTGCACGGCCTCGACGAAATCGAGGATCGTCTTGAAATCGGCGAGGTCCCGCTTGAATGCGGTCGCCGACATCAGCAGGTGCCAGCGCACCAGCCAGGCGACCAGCTCGGTCTCCGCCGCAGTCAGTCCGAAACGCGGGCAAAGCTCCTCCGCCACCTCCGCGCCAAGAATGCTGTGATCGCCTCCCCGGCCCTTGGCGATATCGTGAAGCAGGACGGACACATAGAGCACGCGCCGCGAAGTGATCTGGTGGATCAGGATGCTCGCGAGCGGATGGTCTTCCTTGAACAGTCCGCGCTCGATCTTCGACAACAGGCCGATGGCATGGATCGAATGCTCGTCGACCGTATAATGATGATACATGTCGAACTGCATCTGTGCGACGACGCGGCCGAAATCGGGCACGAACCGGCCGAAGACACCGGCTTCGTTCATCCAGCGCAATACCGTCTCCGGATCGCGAGGCGAGGTGAGCACATCGAGGAACAGGGCGTTGGCGCGCGGATCACGGCGGACGGCGGCGCCGATCAGCTTCGCGTCGCGCCCCGCAGCTCGCATGGCCTGCGGGTGAATCTCGAGGCCGTGCTTGTCGGCCAGCGCGAACATCTCGATCAGTCGGACCGGATCGGCGGCAAGGAAATCGTCGGACGGCAGCGCAAGCCGGCCGCGATCGAGGCGGAATCCGTTCAACCCGCGCGGCGTGCGCCTGAGCAACGGCAAGCCGATCCGCCGCCCTTTGCTCGCAAAGCTGTCGTCGAGATGCGCGAGGAAGACGCCGGTTAGGTCGCCGACCTTCTTCGCCTCGAGAAAATAGTGGCGCATGAAGCGCTCGACGGCGGAACCGCCCGGCCGGTTGGCATAGCGCATCCGATCGGCGATCTCCCGCTGAACGTCGAAGGTCAGCCTTTCCTCAGCGCGGCCGGCGATCAAATGTAGGTGGCAGCGCACGGCCCACAGGAAATTCTCGGCACTCTGAAACTGTCGCAGCTCTGCGCGGGTCAGCAGCCCCTTTTCCACGAGATCGCTGACGCTCTGAACACGGTAGATATATTTGCCGATCCAGAAGAGCGTGTGCAGATCGCGCAGACCGCCCTTGCCTTCCTTGACGTTGGGCTCGACGACATAGCGGCTGTCGCCCATCCGCTTATGGCGCTCGTTGCGCTCGGCCAGCTTCTCGTTGATGAAGGCGCGCGCGGTGCCCGCCACTACTTCCTGTCCGAAACGCGCCGAGGCCTCGTCGTAAAGCGCCTGATCGCCCCAGACATAGCGCGCCTCGAGCAAGGCGGTGCGAATGGTGAGATCGCTTTTCGCCATACGCACCATCTCGTCGAGCGAGCGGCTCGAATGGCCGACCTTCAGCCCCAGATCCCAGAGCGTATAAAGCATCGATTCGATGACCTGCTCGGTCCAGCCGGTCTGTTTCCACGGCGTCAGGAAACCGATGTCCACGTCCGAATAGGGCGCCATCTCCCCCCGGCCATAGCCGCCGACCGCGAGCAGCGTCAGCCGTTCGGCAGCGGTGGGATTGTTGATCGGATAAAGGCGCTGTGTCGTGAAATCGAAGATCAGGCGGATGAGCTGATCGATCAGGAATGCCTGGCCCGATGCCGCCTCGATCCCGCGCGAGGGATGTTCGGCGAGGCGCCCGGCGATCTCGGCGCGCCCCGCGTCGAGCACGCGCCTGAGGACCGCCACCATCGCGGCGCGCAGCCCCGCGCCCTCGCCTTCGAGCGCGGCGAGATCATCGGCGACCGCGCGGCGATCGACGATGGCGCGCCGGCTGGGCAGGCTATCGAAGCGCGACGCCATGAGGCTTAAGCTGTCCCCCCGACGGTGAGGCCACCGACCAGCAGGCTCGGCTGGCCGACGCCCGCAGGCACCGACTGGCCGCCCTTGCCGCAGATGCCCACGCCTTCGTCGAGCGCCATGTCGTTGCCGATGCCGATCACCTTGGTCAGCACCGAAGGGCCGTCGCCGATCAGCGTCGCGCCCTTGATCGGCGCACCCAGCCGGCCGTTCTCGACGCGATAGGCCTCGGTGCATGAGAAGACGAACTTGCCCGAGACGATATCGACCTGACCGCCGCCGAAGCTCTTGGCGAAAATGCCGTTCTTCAACCGCGCCAGCAGTTCGGCGGGATCGCTGTCGCCGCTTTTCATGAAGGTGTTGGTCATGCGCGGCATGGGCGCATAGGCGTAGGATTCGCGGCGGCCATTGCCCGTGGGTTCTACCCCCATCAGGCGGGCATTGAGCCGATCCTGCATATAGCCTTTGAGGATGCCGTCCTCGATCAGCACCGTCTCGCGCGTCGGCGTGCCTTCGTCGTCAATGGTCAGCGATCCGCGTCGATCGGGGATCGATCCGTCGTCGACGACCGTGACTCCCTGTGCCGCGATGCGCTCGCCGATCCGTCCCGAAAAGGCGCTGGTGCCCTTGCGGTTGAAATCGCCTTCGAGGCCGTGGCCGATCGCTTCGTGCAGCAGCACGCCAGGCCAGCCCGGTCCGAGCAGCACGGTCTGCTCACCCGCAGGCGCGGCGATCGATTCGAGATTGACCAGCGCCTGCGACAGCGCTTCGTCGATCGCACGATTCCAGTGCGCGGGATCGAGCAGCCGATCGTAGAGGTAGCGGCCGCCCATCCCGAAGAAGCCGCTTTCACGCCGACCATTCTGCTCGGCCACGATCGAGACGTTGAGGCGGACGAGCGGGCGCACGTCGTGCGCGACATGACCGTCGGCGCGGACGATCTCGACCACGTTCCAGCTTCCCGAAAGCCCGACCGAAACCTGCGCCACGCGCGGATCACGCGCGCGAGCGGCAGCGTCGATCGCCTCGCACAGCGCGACCTTCTTCGCGAAGGGAACGAGCGAGAGCGGATCGCTGGCGGTATAGAGATGGCGGTTGGTGCGCTGCGGCGGCGGGGCCGGCACATTGGCCGCAGGATCGAGCAGTTGCATCGTCTCGCCCGCGCGCCGGATGGCGGCCACGCTCAACTCATTGGCATGGGCGAAGGCGGTCGTCTCGCCCGATACGCCGCGCAGGCCGAATCCCGCGTCGGTCGAATAGTCGGCGGTCTTCAGCCGGCCATCGTCGAAACCGAAGCTCTCGCTCGCGATATATTGAAGGTAAAGCTCGCCATCGTCGCAGCGGCCAATGGCTTCTGCCGTCAGGCGTAGCGCGCTGTCGGGATCGAGGTCGCCGCGATAGAGGAAAGAACGGGGATCGGTGCTGTCAGCCATGGCACCGATATAGGGCGATTAAGCCGCTTGCGCACCCTGTTCGTCGGCCGGGCCGCCGATCAGCACATAACGCCGATCGCAATAGCCGCAATCGACATAGCCTTTCTCGTCGATCTGGAGCCAGACGCGCGGATGGCCGAGGGCGGGAGCGATCTCGCCGGCGCCGTCGCAGGCGACGCGGGCATGCTCGACACGGAAGGTTTCGGGCTGGTCGGTCATGCCCGCCTGCTAGCAAGCGCAGCACAGGCTTGCAATCGGCTGCCGCCGCCCGCGCGCTATCTGAAGAAGAAAAACCAGAGCAGCAATATGACCGGGATCGGCACGCCGATCAGCCAGAGCAGGATGCCTTTTCCCATTGCATTTCCTCTCGATGCCGCTTGATGCGGCTTTCGGTTTGAACGAGCGGACCGATGTCGGGTTCCGACCGCCATATCGTCGCCGCAAATCATGCCGATCACGCAGCGGGACCATTTTGGAGGCGCCGCCGGTGCTCCGGCTGTTCGCATTCGCCTTGCAGGGAGCGGCCGTCACGATAGGAGTCGGCGGCGATTTCGACCTCAAAAGCCTGAAGCCCGCACCGCGCCGTTGCGGCGGGAGCGTGAATGGGGAGATCGTGGTGTGCGGATCGGCCGATCCGGATCACCATCGGCTGAAACCCCTGCCCGCGGATCGTTTCGAACCAAAGCCGTTCATGGCGGAAACGGGAATTGCCAAGGGCGTGACCGGCGCCGTGGTGGTGGAAAGCGCGCCGCTGGCAGGCGGAGCGGTAAGCAGGCGGGCGCTCGTCAGGCTAAAGACGCGCTTCTGACCGGCTTCATTCCTGTTGGCGCGGCATGATCGCGGCGCTATCTGCCAAAGCATGACCGAAGCCGCGATCAGCATCCAGTCGCTTTCCAAGACCTACAAGGGCGGCAAGCGCGCGCTCGACAATGTCAGTTTCGACGTGCCGCGCGGGCAGATTTTCGGGCTTCTCGGCCCCAATGGCGCGGGCAAGTCGACGCTGATCAATATCCTCGCCGGGCTCGTCAACAAGACCTCCGGCAAGGCGACGATCTGGGGCTTCGACATTGACGAGCACCCGCGCAACGCCAAGGTCTCGATCGGGATCGTGCCGCAGGAGATATTGTTCGATCCCTTCTTCACGCCTTTCGAGACGCTCGAGCTGTTCGCCGGCCTGTACGGCGTGCCCAAGGATCAGCGCCGCTCGATGGAGCTGCTGCGCGCCGTCCATCTCGAGGACAAGGCCAATGCCTATGCGCGCACGCTTTCGGGGGGCATGAAGCGCCGCCTGCTCGTCGCCAAGGCGATGGTCCATTCGCCGCCCATCCTCGTGCTCGACGAGCCGACGGCGGGCGTCGACATCGAGCTTCGCCAGCAGCTCTGGACTTATGTGCGCCACCTGAACGATCAGGGCGTCACGATCGTCCTCACCACCCATTATCTCGAGGAAGCCGAGCAACTGTGCGATCGCATCGCGATCATCAACCACGGACAGGTGATCGCCAACGAACCGACGCGCGAGCTGGTGGGCAAGGCGCGCGAGAAGGTCGTCGAAGTCACCGTCGACCGCGCGGTCGCGGCCCCTCCGCAGTCCGACGCTTTCGAGAAGATCGCGCTGAAGGGCGATCGCACGCTGTCGATCACCTATTCCAAGGACCGTGTGAATGCCGGGCAGGTGCTCGCGGCCGTGGCCGCCGCCGGTTACGGCGTGGTCGACGTCTCGACGCGCGAGGCCGACCTCGAAGATGTGTTCCTGAGCCTCACCCGCGCGAGCGAGGCTGCTGAATAAGGGGCGCGGGCCCCGCGACGGAGTATTGGTTGTCCCAGTCCCACAATTTTGACGTCGTCATCATCGGCTCCGGCGCGGCCGGGCTGACCGCCGCGATCAACTTGGCCGACAAGGCGCGCGTGCTGGTGCTCGCCAAAAGCGGGCTTTCCGAAGGGTCGACGGCCTGGGCGCAAGGGGGCATCGCCGCAGTGCTCGAACCCGGCGACACGTTCGAAAGCCATATCGAGGACACGATGATCGCCGGTGCGGGGCTCAACGACCGCCGCACCGTCGAGTTCGTCGTCGAGAACGCACCGCATGCGATCGAGCGCCTGGCGGCGCTTGGCGTGCCCTTCAATGTCGACGAAGGCGCGCTCCACCTGACGCGCGAAGGCGGCCACAGCCACCGCCGCATCGTCCATGTCGACGACGCGACAGGCGCGGCCGTGCAGCATGCGTTGGAGAAGGCGGCGGCGGCGCACCCCAATATCACACTCGTCCCCGACATGGTGGCGATCGACCTTGCGACCAGCCGGCACGAGATGCGCTATTCGGGGGCGGGGCATGTGTGGGGCGTCTATGCCGTCAACCGCGCGACGGGGCGCGTCGAGCTGTTCACCGGACGCGCGACGATCCTCGCCACGGGGGGGGCGGGGCGGACCTATCTTTTCTCCACCGCGCCGCGCGGGGCGACGGGGGACGGCATCGCCATGGCCTGGCGCGCTGGCGCGCGCGTGTCGAACATGGAGTTCATGCAATTCCACCCGACCTGCCTCTACAATCTCGAGGTCAAGAATTTCCTGATCACCGAGGCCGTGCGCGGCGAAGGCGGGCGGTTGCTGATCCCCGAGACGGGGCATCGTTTCATGCCCGATTTCGATCCGCGCGCCGAGCTTGCCCCGCGCGATGTCGTCGCCCGCGCGATCGACCATGAGATCAAGCGGCTGGGCCTCGACTATGTCCATCTCGACATCAGCCACCAGCCGCCCGAATTCGTGCGCGAGCATTTCCCCAATATCTACGAGAAGCTGATCGGCCTTGGCATCGACATGACGCGCGAGCCGATCCCCGTCGTCCCCGCCCAGCATTATACCTGCGGCGGCGTGGTGATCGACCGCGACGGGCGCACCGACCTGCCCGGCCTCTATGCCGCAGGCGAGGTCAGCCAGTCGGGCCTGCACGGCGCGAACCGGCTCGCTTCCAACAGCCTGCTCGAATGTTTCGTCTTCGGCGAGGCGGCGGCGCACCATATCCTCGCCAACTGGGACGAGTTGCCGCCGCCGCCCGCGATCAGGCCGTGGGACGAAAGCCGCGTGACCGATTCCGACGAAGAAGTCGTCATCAAGCAGAACTGGACCGAGATCCGTCGCTTCATGTGGAATTATGTCGGCATCGTCCGCACGACCAAGCGGCTCGAGCGCGCGGCGCACCGGATCAAGCTGCTGTCGAGCGAGGTCGAGGATTATTACGGCCATTTCCGCGTGACGCCCGACCTGATCGAGCTGCGCAATTTGCTCCAGACCGCAGAGCTGATCGTGCGCTGCGCGCTGCACCGCAAAGAAAGCCGCGGGCTGCACTATACGCTCGACTATCCCGATATGCTGCCAGTGGCCGAGGATACGATCCTCATCCCCTGATCCGGCGACGCCACGCCAAATATGTCCCATTTTGCATCTAGTTATTTTCCATATGCGCGACGCCTTGACGTCAGTCCCATGTTTAGGCTTCGTTAACGGGCGGGGGCGGTGGGGACCGTTCTCCAACTCAAAATGGGGAAAATCATGCGACTGAAGAGTGCATTTTGCTGCTTTGCGGCAACGATGGCTATTGCCGCGCCGGCCAATGCGGCCACGATCAATCTGATCGACACCGGAGGGGTCACCGGGTCGGCCGCCGAGCAGGGTTTCAAGATCGCCGCCGCTTACTGGGGCTCGGTGCTCTCGAACAATGTCACCATCAATCTCCAGGTCGGCTATTCGGCGCTCGGCACGGGCATCATCGGCTCGACCGGCAGCACGTCGGAGGTGACGACGGTCACCAACGTCCTCAATGCGCTCAACGCCAACACCAACAAGAGCGCGCTCGATTCGACGGCGGTGCTGCCGACGACGACGAACGGCGCGATCAAGATGATCACCAGCGGCTATGCCAGCGCCAACGGCACGCGCGGCGTGAACACCGCCACGAAGGTGTGGGACACCGACACGACGGGCACCAATTCGAACAACAACAAAAATCTCGACGTCAACACCGCAAACCTGAAGGCGCTCGGCATTTCGACCGCCGCAACGGTGGATGGCTCGGTGACGTTCAGCACCGCTTTCAATTTCGACTTCGACCCGACCGACGGCATCACGGCCGGCTCGATGGACTTCATCGGCGTCGCCATCCACGAGATCGGCCACGCGCTCGGCTTCGTCTCGGGGGTCGACACCTATGACATCGTGGGCGGCCCGAATGGGCCACTCTATAATAGCTATCGCACGGTCAACGTGCAGCAATATGCGATTCTGAGCACGCTGGACCTGTTCCGCTACAGCTCCGATCCGACGAATATTGCGCCGGGCGCCGGTCCCGCGCTCGATGTTTCGGTTGGTACGGCCAGCTATTTCTCGATCGATGGCGGTGCGAACCAATTGTTCGGCAATTCGCTCTTCTCGACCGGTTACTATAATGGCGACGGTCGTCAGGCTTCGCACTGGAAGGACGCGGCAGGCTGCTCGGGCCAGATCGGCATCATGGACCCGACCTTCTGCTATGCACAGATGGGCGAAGTAACCGCGCTCGATCTCGCGGCGATGGATGCGATCGGCTGGAACATCTCCTTCGACGTTCTCGCCAACTCGGGCTACAAGATCACCTCGGCCGACATCTATAACCGCTTCGCTGCGGTTCCGGAGCCCGCGACATGGGCGCTGCTGATCGCCGGCTTCGGCATGGTAGGCGGCGCAATGCGCCGCCGCCGGACGACCGTTATCTTCGCCTGAGGCCAGACCTTTCGGAACAGAGGGCGTCCGCCGATGCGGACGCCCTTTTGTTATAAAGTTACGCGTTCGCCCCGGCTTCGCGCTCCGCTCGGCGGCAAAAGCGTTCCATCTGTGCCATTTCGCGCCACCGCCCTCCCCGAATGGATGAGCGGATGCTTGACTCCATTATGTCATTAAGGATTCATTTACCCAACGGACGGGGGTCGTGGGGACGCCCCGTTTCAGTTGCTTTGGGGGCTAGCATGAAATTGAAGACTGCTCTTTGCTGCTTTACGGCGGCGCTGACCGTCGCGACCAGCGCGAACGCGGCGACGATCAACCTGATCGACAATGGCGGCGTAACGGGGTCGGTCGCCGAACGCGGCTTCAAGATCGCCGCAGCCTATTGGGGATCGGTGCTCTCCAACAACGTCACGATCAACCTTGGCGTGAGCTTCGCCGCTCTCGATGCCGGCATCATCGGTCAGACCGGCAGCGCCAAGATGGACTATAATTATTCGACTTTCGCGGGTGCGCTGGCCGCTAACAGCGCGAAGAGCGCGCTCGACACGGCGGCGCTTGCCCACCTTCCGACTGTCGTCAACGGCGGCATCGCAGTGGCGCACAACTCGACAGCCGGAAACAGCGTCTCGACGAGCAATTTCGTCTACGACACCAACGGCAGCGTCAACAACCGCGTGCTGTGGGCCAACACCTCGGTGGTGAAGGCGCTGGGCGGCACGGCCGATTACACCTACAGCGACACCGGCCATGACGGCGACGTGACCTTCTCGTCCAACTTCGCCTTCGACTTCGATCCAACCGACGGCATCACGGCGGGCACGATGGACTTCATCGGCGTCGCGATCCACGAGATCGGTCACGCGCTCGGCTTCGTCTCGGGCGTCGATTATTACGACTATTTCGCCGCCAACCCGATCACCTACAACTTCGACAACGCGTCGCTTTATTCGACGCTCGACATGTTCCGCTACAGCATGGATCCGCGGAATCTTGTCGCAGGCAACGGTCCGATCCTCGATCTGTCTGCCAATACCGCCAGCTACTTCTCGATCGACGGCGGCGTAACCCAGCTGTTCGGCAATTCGCTCTTCTCGACCGGCCGCTACACCGGAGATGGGCGCCAGGCTTCGCACTGGAAGGACACGGCCGGCTGCACCGGCCAGCTCGGCATCATGGACCCGACCTTCTGCTACGGCCAGATGGGCGACATCACGGCGCTCGACCTCGCGGCCTATGACGCGATGGGCTGGAACATCTCCTTCGATGTGCTCGCCAATTCGGGCTATCACATCACGTCCGCCGATATTTACAGCCAGTTCGCGGCCGGGGTTCCCGAACCGGCGACCTGGGCGATGCTGATCGCCGGCTTCGGCATGATCGGGGGCGCGATGCGCCGCCGCCGGGCCACGATCGCCTTCGCCTGATCGAGCGATCGTCAATCGAAAGGGCGTCCGCGTTGCGGGCGCCCTTTTTATTGCGCTCCATGAACTTTAGTTCATCTTGTCTCATTTTGCGGCATCCGGACGCAAATCCGCCTCGCGCATGCTTGACTCCTTCATATTTGTTAAGGTTTTCTTAACGTTACCGGTCCCGGAGTCGAAAGGCTGCGGTCGTGCCGGCTTTCATGGGGGAAGACATGAAAATCCAGTCTGCATTGCTCTGCTTTACCGCCGCCGCCGCGCTGACCGCCAGCGCGCCGGCCAACGCCATCACCATCAACCTGATCGACCTCGGCGGCGTCACCGGGTCCCCGGCCGAACTCGGCTTCAAGATCGCCGCGTCCTATTGGGAAAAGACGCTCACCGGCAACGCGGTGATCAATCTCAATATCGGTTTCTCCGACCTCGGCCCCAACGTGCTCGGCAGCACGGGCAGCACCCTTCTGACCTATGTGCCGATCAGCGATTACTACAACGCCCTCGCCGCCACCGGAAACAGCGCGCTCGATGCGCAGGCCGTGGCGAACCTCGCGCCGCTCAGCGCGTCGGGCGGCGTTTCCGCACTGGTTCCGGGCTACGTCAATCCGGCGACGCAGGACGGCGTCGACGTGGGGACATCGCGCCTCACGCCCGACGGCACGGCTATCGCCAACACCATCGCGCTGACCACCGCCAACGCCAAGGCGCTGGGGCTGACCAGCGGCGGCGTCGACGGCGAGGTGCAGTTCTCGAACACCTTCAACTTCGATTTCAATCCGCTCGACGGCATTTCGGCCGGCAGCTACGATTTCGTCGGCGTGGCGGTGCA
Source organism: Sphingomonas sp. EU05-FHT14C10 (assembly GCF_058790595.1). Lineage (NCBI taxonomy): Bacteria > Pseudomonadati > Pseudomonadota > Alphaproteobacteria > Sphingomonadales > Sphingomonadaceae > Sphingomonas > Sphingomonas sp. EU05-FHT14C10. Next base: position 81,892 of record NZ_JBYTEN010000004.1, read on the forward strand.
CGAGATCGGCCATGCGCTGGGCTTCGTCAGCGCGGCTGACGATTTCGACTATAGTAACGGCCAGACGGGCTTCAACCCGGACCAATATTGGTGGGGCTATGGCCTCGACATGTTCCGGTACAGCGCCGACGGTCTCGACTGGCGTCCCAACCAGGACTCCTATTTCTCGATCGACGGCGGTGCGACGGCCTTCATGGGCGGCCTGTTCTCGACCGGCACCTATACGGGCGACGGCTGGCAGGCTTCGCACTGGAAGGAGCCCGTCGGCGGCGGCTGCGCCAATTTCGAAGGCATCATGAACCCGTATATCTGCAACGGGCTGACCGACGAGACGACCGCGCTGGACCTCGCGCTGTTCGACGCGATCGGCTGGAACGTCTCAGTCGATGTCCTCGCCAACCCCAACTACACTTTCTCGACTGCCGACATGACGCGTCAGTTCCTTGCCGTGCCCGAGCCGACGACCTGGGCGATGCTCATTGCCGGTTTCGGCATGATCGGCGGCGCGGTGCGCCGTCGCCGGGCGAAGATCGCCTTCGCTTGATCCGGACTGGATCGATCTTAGGATCGGAAGGGGGCGTCCGCCGGTGCGGGCGCCCCTTTCTACGTCTGCGCGAGGAAGGCGCGGACCGCCGCTGCGAAGCGCGCGGGCTGATCGAGCATCACCATATGGCCACTGTCCGCGATCCCGACCTGACGGGCGCCGCGCACCGCTGCATAAGCCGAACGGTAACGCGCGGCGACGAGGCGCGGATCGGCAACCTCGGCAGGCGGCTCGGCATAGACCACCGTCAGCGGCGTCGCGATGCGCGGCAGGCGCGGACCAAGGTCGAGGCCCGCCAGCTCGCGCAGGGCATTGGCCGTTACCCGATCGTCGCTGTCCTCACCGCCACCGAGCGCGCGCGTCAACGACCGCATCATGCCCGGATCGCCGCCGCCGAGCGATATCGCGAGCGAAGCGAACAGGCCGCCCATCGCCGAATCGAGGCCGAGCAATGCTGCCGGCGCGGGCAGCATATCGACCACCATCAGCCGCCCGAGGCTCTGCGGCAGATCGATCGCCTGGGTGAGCGCGATCGTGCCGCCCATCGAATGGCCGATCACGGCGGGCTTATCGAGCCCCGCCCACTGCGCATAGCGCGCAATCTCTGCAGCGACGGGCGCGACGATGGGGCCGTCGGAGTTGGCCCCTGCCGCCAGCCCGCCAAAACCCGCGATCTGCACGAGATGCCAGCGATAGCCCGCAATGGCGGCGACCGTGCCGTTCCATACGGCGCGCGAGGAATCGAGGCCGTGGATCAGGATCACATCCGGCCCCGCGCCGCGCGCAACCACACTGATCCGGCGCGACACGAAGCCGTTCGCGGGCGGCATGGCGAATGCCGCCGAACCCATCGCCGCGGCCAGTCCGCCGATGAAATATCGCCTGTCGATCATGCGCTCCTCTTATGCGGCGCGGCATTAACCGACGCTTGCGCGAAGCTGTGGCCCGAACGCGCGGCTTGGGCTATCCCCGCGCGATGGCATCCAACCATCTCTACCTCGTCGACGGATCGAGCTACATCTTCCGCGCCTATCACCGGCTTCCTCCGCTCACCAACATCCATGGCGAGCCGGTGGGTGCCGTCTATGGCTATACGACGATGCTGTGGAAGCTCGCCGACGGCCTGCACAAGGCCGACGGTCCGACGCATCTCGCGGTGATCCTCGACAAGTCGTCGAACACCTTCCGCAACGAGCTGTACGACCAGTACAAGGCGCACCGCCCGCCCGCGCCCGAGGATCTGGTGCCCCAGTTCCCGATGATCCGTGACGCGACGCGCGCCTTTTCGCTGCCCTGCATCGAGGAGGAGGGTTTCGAGGCCGACGATATCATCGCCAGCTATGCCAAGGCCGCGATCGCCGCCGGCTGGTCGGTGACCATCGTCTCGTCCGACAAGGATCTGATGCAGCTGATCGAGCCGGGCGTCGACATGCTCGACACGATGAACAACCGCCGCATCGACCCCGACTATGTCGTCGAAAAGTTCGGCGTTGGCCCCGACAAGTTAGGCGAAGTGCTCGCGCTGATGGGCGACAGCGTCGACAACGTACCGGGCGTCCCCGGCGTCGGCCCGAAGACCGCGGCGAAGCTGATCGGCGAATATGGCGACCTGGAATCGGTGCTCGCCGCCGCGCCGGGCATGAAGGCCGGCAAGCTGCGCGACAATCTGATCGAGCATGCCGACATGGCGCGGCTTTCGCGGCTGCTGGTGACGCTGAAGGATGACGTGCCGCTGCCCGAGCCGCTCGACGATCTGGCCATGCAGGGCATTCCCGAACCGCCACTGCGCACTTTCCTCGAACATCATGGCTTCCGTTCGCTCGTCGCCAAGCTCGGCGGCGCTCCATCGCCGGGGCCTGTCCCCACACCGGGCAGCGACGCACCCGCCGCGCCGATCGCGGTTTCGGACGATCCGCCCTGCGATCACGACGCCTATCAGACGGTGGTCAGCGAAGCCGATCTCGATCGCTGGGTCGCCGAAGCGACGGCGCAGGGCTTCGTCGCGGTCGATACCGAGACCGATTCGATCGATCCGATGCGTGCCACGCTTGTCGGCGTCAGCCTGGCGCTGGCGCCCAACAAGGCCTGCTATATCCCGATCGGCCATGTCGGCCGCGACCTGCTTTCCGACGCGCCGGTGCAGATCGATCGCACGGGGGCGATCGCCAGGCTCAAGCCGTTGCTCGAGGATCCGTCGGTCCTCAAGATCGGCCACAACCTCAAATATGACATGATCGTGCTGGCGCGCGCGGGCATGGGCCTTGCGCCCTTCGACGACACGATCCTGATGAGCTTCGCGCTGGAAGCCGGCCTCCACGGCCATGGCATGGACGAGCTGGCCGCGCTTCACCTCGGCCACACATGCATCGCCTTCAAGGACGTCGTCGGCACCGGCAAGAAGCAGCTTGGCTTCCACGAAGTCGATCTGCGCAGCGCTACGCGCTACGCGGCGGAAGACGCCGATGTCACGCTGCGCTTCCACCGGCGGTTCAAGCCACGCCTGCCGGCCGAGCAGGTGACGCGCATCTACGAACGCGTCGATCGGCCGCTCGTGCCGGTGCTAGCGCGGATGGAACAGCGCGGGATCAAGGTTGATCGCGGCGTGCTGACCCGGCTGTCTTCAGAATTTGCGACGCAGATCCTGGCGCTGGAAGGCGAAATCCACACGCTTGCCGGCGGCCCCTTCACCATCGGCAGCCCCAAGCAGCTGGGCGAGATCCTCTACGACCGCATGGGGCTGAAAGGCGGGCGCAAGGGCAAGAGCGGCGTTCATTCGACCGACGTCAACGAGCTTGAACGGCTCGCCGGCGAGGGCGTAGAGATCGCACGCAAGGTGCTCGACTGGCGCCAGATCGCCAAGCTCAAGTCGACCTATAGCGACGCGCTGCAGGAACAGATCAACCCCGAGACGGGGCGCGTTCACACCAGCTACGGCCTGACCGGCGCGCAGACCGGGCGGCTTTCGTCCAACGACCCCAATCTGCAGAACATCCCCGTGCGCACTGAGGCGGGGCGGCAGATCCGCGACGCGTTCGTCGCCGAGCCGGGCAACGTCATCCTTTCCGCCGACTATAGCCAGATCGAGCTTCGCCTCGCCGCGCACATGGCCGACGTGCCGCCGCTGAAGGAAGCCTTCGCGCGCGGCGACGATATCCACAGCCTGACCGCGAAAGAGCTGTTCGGCGAGGTCAACCGCGACACGCGCGGGCGCGCCAAGACGATCAACTTCGCGATCCTCTACGGCATTTCGCGCTGGGGGCTGGCCGGCCGGCTCGACGTGACGCCCGACGAGGCGCAGGCGATGATCGATCGCTATTTCGAGCGCTTCCCCGGCATCAACCGCTATATCGCCGAGACGCTGACGCATGTCCGCGAGACCGGCTATACGACGACGCTGTTCGGGCGGAAGACGCATTTCAGCCGGATCAACTCCAAGACCCAGCACGAACGCCAGGGCGCCGAGCGTGCGGCGATCAATGCCCCGATCCAGGGCACCAGCGCCGACATCATCAAGCGCGCAATGGCGCGCATGGATGCCGCGCTGGCCGAGGCGGGGCTGCCCCGGGTCAAAATGCTGCTGCAGGTCCATGACGAACTGGTGTTCGAGCTACCCGAAGGCGATGTCGCGGCCGCGAGCGAGGTGATCCGCGACGTGATGGCCAATGCCGCGCTGCCCGCCGTCGCGCTCAGCGTGCCGCTGGGCGTCGAGATCGGCACCGGGGCGAGCTGGGGCGCTGCGCACTGACGGTGCGACAGGCGATCTGGCGCTCCGCCGCGTCCGCCTTTAAGGAAAGCTGATGGGGGCAGAAGCCACAAAGACGGGCGAAGGCGATATCGCCGCGCTCGCAAAGGGCGGGAGGACCAATTTCTTCGGCTTCCTGCTGCGGCTTGCCGCGCGCTTGCCCTTCCTTTTCATCGCCGGCCGCTGGTATGGCGACGTAGCACTCGGCCGTTTCGCCTATGCCGTGCTTGTCGTCGAGTTTGCGGCGCAGATATCGACCCTGGGGCTGAAGCGCGGGCTGGCGCTGCAGCTGACGCGCACCGATAACGACCGCCACGGCCATGCGGTGTGGGATGCGCTGGTCGTCACCCTCATCCTCTCGGCCGTGACGGGCGCGATCCTCGCGCTCGTTCCCCGCATGATGTTCCCCAACAGCGGGATTGACGGGCTCGACCGGCTGCTGCCGCTGATCATCTTCTTTATCGCTGGTGCCGACATCGCTCTCGCGGCGCTGGCGTACCGACGCGATGTGGGGGCGACGGTGCGCGCGCGCGCGATCGTCGAGCCCTGGACAATCAGCATCGGCGCCTTCGCCTTCGCCTTTTATTCGACGCGCGACGGGCTGATCCTCGCCTATGTATTGTCGATGGTCGCGGCCTTCGTGACCGCGATGATCCCGCTCGCGCGCAGCTATGGCTGGCCGCGGGGCTGGACGCCGCATCCGGGGCGGCTGTGGCGGCTGGCGCAACGCAACGCGCCGCTCGCCGCCGCCGATGCGGTCGAATGGGGATCGCGACGCATCGACATCGCGATCCTTGGTCTGTTCTTCTCGCCCGCGATCGTCGGCATCTATTATGTCGCCCAGCAGGTCGCCTCGCTGCCGCAGAAGCTGAAAACCAGCTTCGATCCGATCCTCGGCCCCGTCATCACCGCCAAGCTCGCCGAAGGCGACAAGCCGGCGGTCGCGAAGCAAGTCCGCCAGGTCGGCTTCTGGATCATCGCGGCGCAGGCGGGAATTGGCCTCGCGCTCGGTATTCCCGGCGAAGGCGTGATGGGCCTTGTCGGCCCCAATTTCGTCGGCGGCACCGGCGCGCTCGCCTTCCTGCTCGCCGCCGAAGTCGTTGCGGCGACCGCCGTCGTGTCCGAAGCCGCGCTCATCTATATCGCGCGCCACCGCAACCTGATGATCTCGCTGGCGATGATCGCAGTGCAGGCGCTGCTGTCCTTCGTCCTGATCTTCGCGCTCCACAGCTTCGCCGACGACGGTGCTGCGCTGCGCGACGACAAGATCGCAGCCGCAGGGCCCGCCGTCGCCCTGGCGCTGGCGTTGGCAGGCGCGTCGATCGTCAAGGCGCGGTTGCTCGGCCGGCTGCTCGGCGCACCGGTATCGGGCTGGCGCTGGCCGATCATCTGGGCGTCGGCGGCGGCGGTGATCGTTGGCGAAGCGGCGACGCAACTGCCCGAATGGGCCGAGCTGTCGCTGGGCATCCCCGGGATCCTCGCCGTCTATTGCGCGGTGATCTGGAAGCGCGGCTTCACCGAGGAAGATCGCGTGCTGTTCAAGCGGACGCCGTCCGAGCCGGCGCGCGGCGGCGATGAAGCGCCGCCGCTCCGCCCGCTCAGTGCCGGAAGTGACGCATCCCGGTAAAGAGCATCGCCAGCCCGGCCTCGTTTGCGGCTGCGATCACTTCCTCGTCGCGGATCGACCCGCCCGGCTGGATCACGGCCGTCGCGCCGGCCTCGACGGCTGCGAGCAGCCCGTCGGCGAAGGGGAAGAAGGCATCCGAGGCGACCGCCGAACCAATGGTGCGCGGCTCGGCCCAGCCGGCCTTCTCCGCCGCGTCCTTTGCCTTCCACGCCGCGATGCGCGCCGATTCGAGGCGATTCATCTGCCCCGCGCCGATGCCGGCCGTGCTACCGCCCTTGGCATAGACGATGGCGTTCGACTTCACGTGCTTGGCAACTGTCCAGGCGAAGAGCGCGTCCGCCAGCTCCTGCTCGGTCGGCGCACGACTGGTCACGAGCTTCAGCATGTCGTGCGTGACGCGGCCATTGTCGCGCGACTGGACGAGAAAGCCGCCGGCGATCGATTTGAGCATCAATCCGCCGCGCGCGGGATCGGGCAGTTCGCCCGTGAGCAGCAGGCGCAGATTCTTCTTGGCGGCGAAGATGGCGCGCGCCTCCGCATCGGCATCGGGCGCGACGACGACTTCAGTAAAGATGCCGGTCATCGCCTTGGCAGTCTCGGCATCGAGCGGCCGGTTTACCGCGATGATCCCGCCAAAAGCCGAAACGCTGTCGCAGGCCAGCGCCGCCTCATAGGCCTCGAGCAGCGTATCGGCGCTGGCGACGCCGCAGGGATTGGCGTGCTTGACGATCACCACCGTCGGCGGCCCGTCACGGAATTCAGCGACCAGCTCCAGCGCGGCATCGGCGTCGTTGTAATTGTTGTAGCTCAGCTCCTTGCCCTGGAGCTGTTCGGCCTGCGCGATGCCTTTGGCATGCGGCCCGACGGGGATGTAGAGCGCCGCCTTCTGGTGCGGATTCTCGCCATAGCGGAGCTCGTCGCCGCGCTTCGCGGTGATCGCGAGCGTATCGGGGAAAAGCTGCTGCTGGTCGGCGAAGGCGAACCACTGCGAGATCATCGCGTCATAGGTCGCGGTCGCGGCGAAGGCCTTGGCCGCAAGGCGTTTGCGGAAACCGAGCGAGGTCGCGCCGCCCTTGGCATCGAGCTCGGCGCTCAGTTCGGCATAGTCGGCGGGATCGGTGACGATCGCGACATAGGCATGGTTCTTCGCCGCCGAACGGACCATCGAGGGACCACCGATATCGATATTCTCGATCACCTCGTCGCGCGGCGCGCCCTTCGCCACCGTCTGCGCGAAGGGATAGAGGTTGACGATCACCAGATCGATCGCGCCGATGCCGTGCGCGGCCATCGCCGCCGCATGTTCGGGATCGTCGCGCACCGCAAGCAGGCCGCCATGCACCTTGGGGTGAAGCGTCTTGACGCGGCCGTCCATCATCTCGGGAAAGCCGGTGAGGTCCGAAATGTCGCTGACCACGAGCCCCGCATCGCGAAGCGCCCTGGCGGTGCCGCCCGTCGAGACGAGCTCGACGCCGTGGCGGGCCAGTGTCTGGCCCAGTTCGACAAGGCCGCTCTTGTCCGAGACGGAGAGCAGCGCGCGCGTGATCCTGATGTCGCTCATGGCGCGCGCCATAGGCCGCGCGGCGCGGTGTCGCAACCGTCCTTGAACCCGTCTCGCGCGTCCCCAGATGGCGCTTTCCCCATCCCCCACCAGACAAGGACATGACCATGGATCTCCAGTTGAGCGGCAAGACGGCGCTTGTTTCGGGATCGACCGGCGGAATCGGGCTCGCCATCGCACAGACGCTGGGCCGCGAAGGCGCCAAGGTGACGATCGTCGGGCGCGGTCAGGCCGGCGTCGACAAGGCAGTCGCCGCGACCGAGAATGCGGACGGGATCGTCGCCGATCTCGCCACCGTCGAGGGCGCCGAGGCCGTGATCAAGGCGCTTCCGCAGGTCGATATCCTCGTCAACAATCTGGGCATCTACGAAGCCAAGCCTTTCGAGGAGATCAGCGACGCCGACTGGCTTCGCCTGTTCGAGGTCAATGTGCTGAGCGGCATCCGCCTGTCGCGCCATTATTTCCCCGGCATGCTGGCGCGCGACTGGGGCCGCGTGATCTTCATCGCCAGCGAATCGGCGCTCTCCATCCCCGAGGAGATGGTTCATTACGGCATGACCAAGACCGCCCAGCTCGCCGTCGCGCGCGGGCTGGCCGAACGCACCAAGGGCAGCGGCGTGACCGTCAACAGCGTGTTGCCCGGGCCGACGCAGTCGGAGGGAATCTTCGAGTTCCTGCGCAGCATCGCATCCGATCCGAAGGCGAACGACGCCGAGGTCGAGGCCGAATTCTTCCGCCTCCATCGTTCGAGCTCGCTGCTCCAGCGGCTGATCAAGGCCGATGAGATCGCAAGCCTCGTCGCCTATCTGTCGAGCCCGCTTGCAGCGGCAACCAACGGCGCCGCGATCCGCGCCGAAGGCGGGCTGATCAAGTCGATCTGACGCCGATCATCCCTGTATCGTCATTGCGAGCATAGCGAAGCAATCCAGAACGACGTCGAAGATTGCTGGATTGCTTCGTCGGCTTCGCCTCCTCGCAATGACGAGGCAGCGTGACGATGCCTCGTGTAGGGAATGACGGTTTTCCGCCATTCCTGCATCTGGAAGTTGACAAAGTTGAGAGGCTGGAGGGGTCTTCTCAACTTCGAAGCCGGGGCGATGTCAAAGAACGGGCCGGCATGAGCCGGACCCAAGCCTAACATCGGCTGGCGGCTGTAGGACAGCGTTCGAACGTCGGGCGCGGCGCCGGGGTCAGCCGGCGCGGCGGAACAGCCAGCCGACATTGGTGCCGCCGCCCGGCGTCTCGCCGCTGACGACGAGCTGGAGCGTCGGCTGTGGCCGCCCGGCGCCATCGACCCACAGGCTGTCCTCGATCGCGAGTCCGCCGCCGGCGGCGCGGAACTGCCATAGCGCGCCATCCGGAATGCGGAGCAGCGCGCCCTGCCCATCGGCGGTGGGCGTCGCCTCGATCCCCGGCGCGAGGTGAAAGCGGATCGCGAAAGCGGTCGAGCGGCGAAAGCGTTTGCGCCCCGTGGGGATCAGGACATCTTCGCCGCGCAGTTCGCGACCATCGGAGGACAGGGCGATCTGGCGGCGGTGGGTGAAGCCAAGTTTGCGCGCATAACCATCGTGGCTGCCTTCGAGCCGGCTGCCCGCCTCGGTTTCCTGCCGGTCGATCTCGACCTCGCCGACGCCGCGCCCGAGGCTGCCGTCGACATGGATCGAGGTCGAATTGCTGTCGCCGAGCACCAGCGTCGAATGCGCCGCGGTGGTCCGCAGCCCCTCGGCAAGCTCGGCCGGCAAAGTCGCGCCGCGATGGCGCGCGCCGCCGCAGCTGACGATCAGCCGGTTGGGACCGTCCGACATCTCGAAAGCAAGCGTCGACGCACAGCCGCCGTCCGACAAGCGGCTGACCGGCGGCGGCGCGGCATCGACGCTGACCATCGTCGCGCCCCCGGCCAGCCGCTGATACCCCCAGTCGCGCGCCTGACGGAGCGGCCGGGCGCGCACGCCGCTGGCCTCGACGATCGTCGCGACGCGCTGGGCATCGATCGGGAGGCCGCCCTGCCAGCTGGTCAGCCCGCCATCGCCGTGGGTGACGCCGAGCAATGCCGGCACCGCGCGCGACAGCACCGTCTGGATCGCGGGCAAGGGCTCCTCGCGGCGGGCGTCATAGACGGCGCGAAGCAGGGTGAGCAGCGCGATACCGTCGAGCAGAGCCGTCGGCGACCGATCGATCGTGCCGCCATCGTCGTAGAAGGCGCTCGACAGCGCGCGCGTCAGCCCGTCCTCGCCGAAATGGCGGCGGGGCTCGCCACCGGGGATGAGCAGGCCCGCCGCGACCACGCCCGACCATGCGGCGACGCGCGTCAGCCCCGGCGGCGCCCGATCGGCACCGCGATCGAGATGGCGGGCGAAGCGGGCGAGTCCGTTGAGCACCGACGAGCGGTAGATCAGATCGCGCGACGAGAGGATCAGCGGCGCATGCGCGGCCCAGAACAGGATGCGCTGGCCGGTGACGTCATAACGCCACGCCGTGCCGCCGACCTGATCGCCATGGACGGCGAGCCAGCGGCGCATGATCGCCTCGGCCACGGGAACGCCCTGTTCGCGCGTCGCCGCAGTCGACAGATCGCGCAGCCAGGCAAAGCTGTGCAGATAAGCGGCGAACCCCGGCGAGACCGCAAGCGTCGCGAAATCGAGATCGCGGATCGCCAGCTTCTCGCCGCGATAGCTGAGCACGCCGCCGAGCATAGACTGGCCCGCGCGCAGATCGCCGATGATCGGATCGTCGGGCACCGCGCGCAGCTTGAGCGGAAAACGGCCGCGCAGGCGGAAGCTGTAGAGCGGCGTGCGCCAGGTCAGGCGATTAAAGGCATTGGCGGCGCGCTCGGCGAGCGACTGGCCCTTCTCGCCATCGAGACGGATGAGCCGCTTTCCCTCCTCGATCCCATCGGCGGCGGGATCGATCGGGGTGACCTTGGTCACCCGCCTCTCAGGCCGCGAATATTATCCGCATAGGCCGATGGGCCGCCTTTGAAGGTCGCGGTGCCGGCCACCAGCACGTCGGCACCCGCCGCAATCGCGCGGGGTGCGGTTTCGACATCGATGCCACCGTCGACCTCCAGCCGGATGTCACGACCCGACAGATCGATCATCGTGCGCACGGCCTCGATCTTGCGGAGCTGGTTGTCGATGAAGCTCTGGCCGCCGAAGCCGGGATTGACGCTCATGATCAGCACGAGATCGATCGTGTCGATCAGATAGTCGAGCGTCGAGATCTGGGTCGCCGGGTTGAGCGAGATTCCGGCCGACTTGCCCAGCGCCTTGATACGCTGGACGGTGCGGTGGACGTGGGGGCCGGCCTCGGGATGGACGGTAATGTTGTCCGCGCCCGCCTCGGCAAAGGCATCGAGGAAATTATCGACCGGCGAGATCATCAGATGGACGTCGAACGGCTTCGTCGTGTGCGGGCGCAGCGCCTTCACCACGCCCGGCCCGATCGTCAGGTTGGGGACGAAATGGCCGTCCATCACATCGACATGGATCCAGTCGGCCCCGGCCGCGTCGATCGCGCGCACTTCCTCGCCCAGCCGCGCGAAATCGGCCGAAAGGATCGAAGGGGCGATGCGAACTGGCGACGTCATGGATGCCATGCCTTACGCGGGCATGCGAATCGGGGCAAGCGACTGAAAGCGGCTTTTCAGCCCTGACGAATCAGCCGCGCGACGAAGAAGCCGTCGAGCCTGCCCTGGCCCGCCAGCATCGTCGGAAGCGTGCGGACATGCCCCGCCGTCGGCACGACATTTTGCGGCAGTTCGGCGGGATTGACGGGCTGGAGCCGATAGTCGGGCCGGGCCGCGAGGAAGGCCGCGAGCTGGGCCTCGCCTTCCGCCGGCTCAAGCGAGCAGGTGGCGTAGATCAGCTGCCCGCCGGGCTTCACCCAATCGGCCGCGCGCGCCAGCATCGCCGCCTGCACCTCGGCCATCGCCGCGATGTCCTTGGCGCGGACGCGGTAAAGCACATCGGGATGGCGGCGGAAGATACCGGTCGCGCTGCACGGCGCATCGAGCAGCAGTGCATCGACGGGGGCGGCGGGCGCCCATTGCATCACATCGGCCTCGACCAGATCGGCGGAAAGGCTCGTGCGCGCGAGATTCTCACGAAGTCGCGCGAGACGACTTGGCGCCTGCTCGACCGCCGTGACGCGCCAGCCGGCCGCCGCGAGCTGCATCGTCTTGCCGCCGGGCGCGGCGCAGAGATCGAGCACATGCCGGCCCTCGCCCCGGCCGAGCAGCCGCGCCGGGATCGAGGCGGCGAGATCCTGCACCCACCAGCCGCCCTCGGCATAGCCGGGGAGCGCGGTCACATCGCTGGACGCGATGCGGACATGGCCGGGAGCCAGCGACAGGCCATCGGGCGCGAGCGCGCCGGGAACGAGCGTCAGATCGAGCGGCGGCGGCGCGGCGATTGTCTCGGCGGCCGCATCGGCCATGTCGCGGCCCCAGGCCTCGCCCCAGCGCAGCGCGACGTTGCGCGGCAGCGACGGGGTTTCGGCGAGCACCGCCTTGCGGCGCATAAGCGCGCCGAAGACGCCGTGGACCAGCTTGCGCGGGCCGCCGTCGACGAGCGGCAGCACCGTCGAGATCGCGGCGTGCGGCGGGGTGCCGAGCGACAGGGCCTGCGCAAGCGCGATGCGCAGCGCGAAGCGCGCCTTGGCGTCATCGGGCAGCCGCTTTTGCGTGGCGCTGTCGATCAGTGCATCGAGATCGGGAAGGCGGCGCAGCACCTGAGCCGCGATGGCATGCGCGAGCGCGCGATCGTCGGCACGCTCCAGCTCGCGCGTCGCGGGGCCGAGCGCATGTTCGAGCGCGCGGCCCTGGCGCAGCACCGAATCGAGCAGGCGCAGCGCGGCGCGGCGCGTTGCGACGCCGGGGGCTTCGGAAGGCGCGCTCAATTGCGGCGCAGCGGATCGAGGGCGCTGCCGCGCCGGCGGACGGGAAGCGGCGACAATGCCGAGGCGCGCGGGCCGGCAGGCGAGGATGGCGGCGGGGGAAGCTGACCCATCTCCATCGCGATATCCTCGAGCGCGTCGATGCGGTTCTGCGTGTCGGGATGCGTCGAGAACCAGCTGTCGCCGCCACCGGCGAGCGCCGGCACGATATAGAGCGATGCGGCGGCCGGGTTGCGCTCGACCACCGGATTGGGAATGCGCGCCGCGCCGTTCGAAATCTTGGCGAGCGCCGAGGCAAGCGCGCGCGGATTGCCTGAAATTTCCGCCCCACCGCGATCGGCGCCATATTCGCGCTGCCGGCTGATCGCCATCTGGACGATCATCGCGGCGAAGGGCGCGACGATCACGGCGAGGAGGCTGGCAAGCATATTGCCGCGATTATCGTCTCCGCCCCTGAAGAACAGCCCGAAATTGGCGAGCATCGAGATTGCACCGGCGATCGTCGCGACCATCGTCATCACCAGCGTGTCGCGGTGCCGGACATGCGCGAGTTCATGCGCCATCACCCCGGCGACCTCGTCGCGCGACAGCATCGCAAGCAGCCCCGTGGTCGCAGCGACGGCGGCATGATCGGGATCGCGGCCGGTGGCGAAGGCATTGGGATGATCGTCGTCGATCAGATAGACGCGCGGCATCGGTAGCCCGGCGCGCTGCGCCAGCCCCTGCACGACGCCGACGAATTCGGGCGCGCTCGCCATGTCGACCTCGCGCGCATTGTGCATGGCCAGCACGATCCGATCGGCGTTCCAGAAGGTGAAGAGGTTCATCCCGGCAGCGACCAAAAGCGCGATCGCCGCACCGCCACTGCCACCCAGCGTATAGCCAAGCGCCATGAACAGCGCCGTCAGCGCCGCCAGCAGTATGGTCGTCCTGAAGCCGTTCATCTTGCGTCCTCGCCTCCTCGCGCCCAATGTGGGGGCAAGCGACCACGCCCGCAACAGCCGAAAGAAAATGCGATGAGCCGCCGGCCAGCCCATGTGAAGCCGCCCGCCTACCTGACGAAGAGTCCGCCCGTGCCGCGCCCGGAGCCGGTCGCGCAGCCCGGAAGCGACCCGCTGGGCAAGGATCCGACGCGCTACGGCGACTGGGAACTGAAAGGCATAGCCGTCGATTTCTAACGCGGGCGAGAGGGGGCCGACCGCTTGAAGCCATTGAGACTTGCACTGTGGAGTGTCGGCGGGATCGCGCTGATCCTGCTCGCGGCGCTGCTGGCGGCGGCGCTCGCGCCGATCGGCTGGCTCAAGCCCCGCGTCGAAAAGGCGCTGTCCGACTCGATCGGCGCCCCGGCCCGGATCGGCGCGATCGAACGGATCGACCATTTCACGCTGACCCCGCGCATCGCGATCCGCGACCTTTCGATCGCGCAGCCCGGCTGGGCAGGACCAGGCACGCTGATCGAAGCCCGGACGATCACCATCCGCCTGCCGCTGCTGCCCCTGATCGACAAGCGCGTCGAGCCGAGCGAGATCGCGGTCGACGGGCTGGCGCTCAACCTCATCCGCGACGCCGGCGGGCGCGAGAATTGGCAGCGCGAGCGCAAGCCCGACGCGAAGCCCGGCCCGCCGCTGCGGCTGGAAACGGTGAGCATCAGCAATGCGACGATCAGCTATGCCGATGCGAAGCGCGACCGACGGTTCAACGCGCAGGCGCGCTTCGACAAGCGCGGCTTCCTGCTTGGCGGAACGGGCGCGGTGCTGGGCGCGCCGGTGCGGATCGGCGTCGCCGGCGCGCCGCTGAAAGGCGGCCCGGCGGCAGCCTGGCCTTTCGCCGCGACGATCAAGGGCGATGCGCTGGCGATGCGCGCCGCGGGTGTCATGGACGCCCCCTTCGACGCCGCGCACATGAACGTCCATGTCGCCGCGAGCGGACAGGACCTCAAATATCTCGATGCGATCATCGAGGCGGGGTTGCCGGGGACGCAGCCGGTGAAGCTTTCCGCCGATGCGCGGCATGACGGGCGCGACTGGACGGTCACCAATCTGGCCGGAACGGTCGGCCGATCCGACCTGCGCGGGCAGGTGACGGTGAAAAAGCGCGACGGACGCAGCATCATCGAGGGCAGCGCGACATCGCAACGCTTCGATTTCGACGATCTCGCCAATGCCGAGGGTCGCGCGATCGGCGCGGCACGGCGACGCAAGATGGGGCCAAGGCTGATCCCCGACACCGCGATCGACCTCAAGCGCATGATGCACACCGACGGGCATATCGATTTCAGCGTGGCGAAGCTGCTGTGGGCGCAGCCGACGCCCTTCGTCTCGCTCAAGGCGCGGATCGCGCTCGACCACGGGCTGCTGACCGTCGCGCCGCTGACGCTGACCATGCCGCGCGGGCGGCTGATCGGCGGGATGACCGTCGATCAGCGCAAGAGCGATCCGCCGGTGATGCGCCTCGACCTCGCCATGCACGATGCGACGCTTGCCAGCCTGGCCGGCGAAAGCGACTTTTCGGGCAAGCTCGAGGCGCGCGCGCGGCTCACGGGGCGGGGCACACGGCTGCGCGCCGCGATCGGCGATTCGAGCGGGATGGTCGCGATCACCGCGCGCGACGGAGAGCTGCCCGCGCGGCTTGCCTCGTTCATCGGCATGGACATTGCGCGCGGGCTGATCGCGAAGAAAGACAAGGAGGCCGGGCTGCGCTGCCTGGTGCTGCGGCTTGACGTGACGGGCGGGCTCGGCCGGCTCAATCCGCTGATCATCGACACGACACGATCGCAGGCGACGATCAGCGGGACGATCAGCCTCGCGAGCGAGAAGCTCGACGGCAGCGCAATCGGCGCACCCAAGAAGAAGAGCCTGCTGCGTTACGACAAGCCGCTGCCTTTCGGCGGGACGATCAAGAATCCTGCCGTCTTCCCGCCGCCCAAGGTGAAGCGGGAAAAGACGCTGCTGCGTATGCTGGGCAAGGCGATCACCGGCAAGCAGGCGCCGCTGGCGACCGATGCCGACTGCAACGCACTGATCGCTCGCGCGCTGGGGCGCTGAGCCTCAGCCCTCGACGCGCAGCGGACGCGACAACAAGGCCTCTGCCACGCGCGGCGCATCGATATGGCCATCGAGCAAGGCGCAGACCGCGTCGACGACGGGCATCTCGACCCCCACGGCGCGCGCCGCTTCGCGCAGCACGGGCGCGGTGAAGGCGCCTTCGGCCACGGTGCGCCGGTCGGCGAGCAGCGCGGCGGCGCTCTGCCCCTCGCCCAGCCCCTTGCCCAACGAGAAGTTGCGCGAACTGGTCGACGAGCAGGTGAGCACGAGATCGCCCAGCCCCGAAAGCCCCGCCAGCGTCTCCGCCCGCGCGCCGCGCGCCATCCCGAAGCGCGTCATTTCGGCAAAGCCCCTGCTGATCAGCGCCGCGCGCGCATTCTGGCCGAGGCGCAGCCCTTCGACGACACCACAAGCGATGGCGAGGACATTCTTGACCGCACCGCCAATCTCCGCGCCGACCAGATCGGTCGAGGCATAGGGGCGGAAGGTCGGCCGCGCGAAGCGCGTCGCGAGCGTCGCCGCGACATGGTCTTTCTCGGCCGCGAGCGTGACGGCGGTGGGCAAGCCGCCCGCGACCTCGAACGCGAAGGTCGGGCCCGAAAGCGCGGCCACAGTCGCCTGCGGATGAAGCGCCGCCGCGACTTCGCTCAGGAGCATCATCGATCCCGCCTCGATGCCCTTGGAGCAGAGCACGAGCGGCGCCGTCCCCGGCGTCAGGCCCGAAAGCACGGTCCGCAGATGCTGCGCGGGGACGACGACGAGCAGGGCTTCGCAACCATTGAGATCGCTCAGCTCGCCCGTCGCGCGAATCCCGGGCGACAATGGTCGATCGGGCAGGAACAGGCTGTTGACCTGGTCGCGGTTGACGGCTTCGACGACTTCGGGCTCGCGCGCCCAGATCAGCACGTCGCTGCCGTCGCCGGCCATCACCTGCGCCAGCGCCGTGCCCCATGCGCCCGCCCCAACCACGCCGATCGTCATGCCTTCACCCCCGCGCCGCGCACTGCCTCCGCATCGGGATCGAGCGGCCAGCGCGCGCGCGCCGGCGTATCGAGCCCGTCGCTATGGCCGGCCGCGAAACGTTCCGCGCCCGCCCAACCAATCATCGCCGCATTATCGGTGCACAGCCAGAGCGGCGGCGCGACGAAGGGCAGATCGTGCCTGTGCGCCAGCGCCTCCAACGCGCTGCGGATCGGCGTGTTTGCCGCGACGCCGCCCGCGACGACCAGCGCGGTCGCGCCATGCGCGCGGGCGATCGCCCTTTTCGTGCGATCGACGAGACAATCGATCACGGCCGCCTGGAAGCTGGCGGCGATATCCTCGGCGCTGTGCACGCCGGCGTCGCGCGCGCGCAGCACCGCGCTCTTCAGCCCCGCGAAGGAGAAATGGGGTTCGCGCGTGCCGAGCAGCGGGCGCGGGAAGCGGATCGCCTTGGGGTCGCCCAGCGCCGCCACCTTCTCCACCGCCGGGCCGCCCGGAAAGCCAAGCCCCAGCAGCTTGGCCGTCTTGTCGAACGCCTCGCCCGCGGCATCGTCGATCGTCGTCGCCAGCCGGCGGTAACGCCCCGCGCCTTCGACGAAGAGCAGCTGGCAATGGCCGCCCGAGACGAGCAGCAGCAGATAGGGAAAGCGCAGCGCGGGATCGGCGAGGCGCGGCGACAGCGCATGACCCTCGAGATGATTGACCGCGACCAGTGGCTTGCCCGCCGCATGCGCCAGCGCCTTGCCGGTGACCAGCCCGACCATCACGCCGCCGATCAGCCCCGGCCCTGCGGTTGCCGCTATGGCGTCAACATCGACGAGCCTCAGCCCCGCATCACCCAGCGCCTGTTCGACCAGCGGCGCCAATATCTCGACATGCGCGCGCGCCGCGATCTCGGGCACCACGCCACCATAGGGGCGATGATGCGCCTCCTGCCCCGCCAGCCGGTGCGCCAGCACCTGCCGATCGGTGGTGACGAGCGCCGCCGCCGTCTCGTCGCAGCTCGATTCGAGTCCAAGAATGATCGCCATGCCGCGCAGATAGTCGCTCATCGGCTATTTCACAAAGCGGCCGCGCGGCGATAAGGGCAATGCGACATGAAGACACCCGTCAGGCTCGGCACGCGCGGCTCTCCGCTGGCGCTCACTCAGGCGCATATGGTCGTCCGCGCGCTGGGCGAGGCGCACGGCATCGCCGCCGAGGATATCGAGATCGTGCCGATCCGCACGAGCGGCGACCGCATCCAGGATCGTCCGCTGGCCGAGGTCGGCGGCAAGGCGCTGTGGACCAAGGAGCTCGATCGCGCGCTGCTCGCCAAGGAGATCGATTTCGCGGTCCACTCGATGAAGGATGTCGAGACGATCCGCCCGGCCGAGATCGCGATCGTCGCGATGCTGCCGCGCGCGGACGTGCGCGACCGGCTGATCGGCGCCGAATCGATCGCGGTGCTGCCCGAGGGCGCGCGCGTCGGCACCAGTTCGCCGCGCCGTGCCGCGCAGTTGCTCAACCTGCGGCCCGACCTGTCGATCGTGCCCTTTCGCGGCAATGTCGATACGCGGCTCACGCGGCTCGATCTGGGCGAGGCCGAGGCGACATTGCTTGCCGCCGCCGGGCTCGATCGGCTGGGACGCGCCGACATCGGCACCGCAATCGAGATCGGCACGATGCTGCCCGCCCCCGCGCAGGGCGCGGTGGGCATCGAGGCGCGCGCGCTGGACGATCGCATGATCGAATGGCTGCGCGCGATCGACCATGCGCCGACCAGCGCCTGCGTCCGCGCCGAACGCGCGCTTCTCCTCGCACTGGGCGGCGATTGCCACTCGCCGATCGCCGCGCTCGCGACATCGGGCGCGAAGGGCATCCATCTTCGCGGCGCGGTCTATGCGCCCGACGGATCGAGCAGCGTGAAGGACGAGACGCTCATTCTCCACGGTGGCGAAGCGGCGATTCTCGCGCGGCGCCTGCTCGAGCAATCGCCCAAACCGGTCCGCGCGCTGTTCACGGGATGAACCGTTCGCTGCTGATCCTCCGGCCCGAACCCGGCGCGTCGGAAACGGCGCGCGCCGCCGCGCGGCTGGGTCTGAAAGCGGAGATCAGGTCGTTGTTCACGATTGGGGCGGTCGATTGGGCGCCGCCCGATCCCGACCGATATGATGCGCTGATGATCACCAGCGCCAATGCCGCGCGCATGGCGGGGGCGGCCTTGCCTCTCTATGCCCGACTGCCGCTCTACGCCGTCGGTGAGCGAACCGCGGAGGCGCTGGCGGAGGTGGGGCTGGCCGATGCGCGGATCGGACCGGGCGACGCGCAGGGGCTGACCGCGATGATGGCCGGTGACGGCCGGCGGCGCATCCTCCATCCCTGCGGGGCCGATCGCCGCGACTTCGATCCGGGCACCCTGCAGATCGATGCGATCGAGGTCTATCGGGCGAATATCGTCGATCCGCCCCCCGGCTTCGCCGATGCCGCCGGGCATGTCGCGCTGCTCCATTCGCCGCGCGCCGCGCGAATTTTCGCCGGGCTGGCCCCTGCGCACCGCGACGTGAGGATCGCGGCGATCAGCGCGGCGACAGCCGAGGCGGCGGGCGAAGGCTGGGCCGCCCGCGCGGTCGCGGTGACGCCCGATGATGCGGCTTTGCTGGCGGCTGCGGCGGGCTTGTGCCAGTGAAGGCGGCCATGCGATGAGTGGATGCAATGATGACGGGCGAAATTGATCCGACCCCGGGCGATGCCGCCCGGATGCGAAGCTGGCGCGGCCCGCTGATCGCGATCCTCGTGGCTTTCCTCATCGGGCTTGGCCTGATGGCCTGGCTGCTCTCGCATTCGGACCGCGCGGCGAAGACGCTTGGCGTCGTCGGCGCATCGCCTGCCCCCGCCCCCGTCGCGACACCCGCGCCGATGCTCGCCGCGCCGGCCGCCTTGCCGCGCGTGACCGCCGATCCGCAGACCGTATCCGCGCTCGACACGCGCGTCGCGGATCTCGAATCGCGAATCGCGCATGTCAGCGAACGCGCGCAGCTTGCCTCGGGCGACGCATCACGGGCCGAAGGGCTGCTGATCGCCTTCGCGGCGCGGCGCGCGATCGAACGCGGACTGGGGCTCGGCTATATCGAGGCGCAGCTACGCGCGCGCTTCGGCGCCACCCAGCCGCAGGCGGTGGCGACGGTGATCGCCGCGTCGCGCGATCCGCTGACCATCGAGGATCTGGAGCTGAGCCTCGACGATCTCGGCCCGTCGCTCGCCGCCGACACGACGAGCAGCAGCGGCTGGTGGTCATCCTTCAAGCGCGAACTGTCGGGGCTGGCCGTCATCCGCAAGGCCGGCAGCCCCTCGCCGCTGCCCAGCGAGCGGCTGCGCCGCGCACGGCGGATGCTTGAGGCCGGGCGCGTCGATGCCGCGCTCGCCGAAGTCGCGCGCATGCCGGGCCGCGAAAAGGCCGATGGCTGGATGCAGGCCGCACGCCGCTACATCGCGACGCGCCAGGCGCTGGACGTGCTCGAGACGAGTGCGATCGTCGAGCCCAAGCTGGCCGGACCGCCGCCGCTGCTCCCCGAGCCGCCGCGCGCTGCGCCGACGAACTGAGGTTCGATATCGATTTTCGGAAAACTGGAGCGGGCGAAGGGATTCGAACCCTCGACCCCGACCTTGGCAAGGTCGTGCTCTACCCCTGAGCTACGCCCGCTCGGCGTTTGCCCCCAAGGGAGGGGGCGGGTGAGGCGCGGCTGATAGCGTGGGGGATCGGGTGGCGCAAGCCCCCTCCTGCGACTTTTCGCCAATCGCCGCCCCGACATGCGCGAATCCCGCGCCGGGGCTTGGCAGCGCGGGGCTTCGCCCCACATAAGGGCGGCCAAGCAACTGGAGCGACAAAGTGGCAACCCTGGGATTGAGCGCCGCCGAGCGCGAGGAAATCGAAACCTTCAAGCGCGATGTCATCGATCCGTCGATGGAATCGCTCGTCATTCTCGATTTCTGGGCCGAATGGTGCGGGCCGTGCAAACAGCTGGGTCCCGTGCTCGAAAAGGTCGCGGCGGCCTATGCCGACAAGGGCGTCCTGCTGCGCAAGATCGACGTCGATGCGCAGAAGCTGGTCGCCGCGCAGTTCCGCGTCCAGTCGATCCCCACCGTCTATGCGGTTTTCCAGGGCCAGCTGGTCGCCGATCTCACCAACGCGCGGACCGAGGGCCAGATCGGCCAGATGCTCGACCAGCTTCTCCGCCAGCTGCCGGTGCAGGGTGCGGCACAGCAGCGCGAGGCCGATCTCGCCCCGCTGCTCGCGATGGGCGAGGAGGTTCTGGCGAGCGGCGACAATGAGCGCGCGGCCAGCGTCTTTTCGCAGATACTGGAAATGGCGCCTGTGGAAGCCGACGCGATCTCGGGCCTTGCACGCGCCTATGCCGCGCTCGGCCGCACCGACGAAGCACAGGCGCTGATTGATTCGCTGCCTCCCGAGGCGGCGAAGGACCCGGCAATCGAGCGTGCGCTGTCTGCGATCGCGCTGGCCCGCGAGGCGACCCCGGCCGACGATCTTGGCGATCTCAAGCAGCGTGCCGCCGCTGCGCCCGACGATCTCGCGCTGCAATATGAGCTGGCCGGCGCGCTGATGGCCGCCGGCGACCGCGACGGCGCCGCCGATTCGCTGCTCGCCAGCATCGCCACGGACCGGACGTGGAACGACGGCGCGGCGCGCCAGCGACTGCTCAAGCTGATGGAAGTGGTCGGTCTGGAGGATCCCTGGGTTTCGGCGCAGCGTCGCCGCCTGTCCGCCATCCTGTTCACCTGATGGCCGACCGCCCGTCGCGGCTGTCGATCTTTCCGCTGGGCGGCGCGCTGCTCTTCCCGCGGATGCACTTGCCGCTCCACGTCTTCGAACCGCGCTATCGCGCCCTCGTCAGCGACGCGATGGCGCGCGACCGGCGGATCGGCATGATCCAGCCGCGCCCGTCCGCCGGCGATCCGCCAGAACTGTTCGCGATCGGCTGCGTCGGCCGGATTTCGGAGGTCGAGGCGCTCGATGACGGGCGCTACAATATCGTGCTCGAAGGGCTGGCGCGTTTCCGCATGGTCGGCGAGCTCGATGTCTCGACGCCCTTTCGCCAGATCGAGGCGGAGATCGAGACGCCCGCCGACGAGCCCGCACTGGCGGTGGTGCGCCGAGCCGCGCTGGAGACCGAATCGAAGCGCTTCGCCGATACGCAGGGCTATGCCGTCGACTGGGATGCGGTCGCGCGGCTCGACGACGAATCGCTGGTCAACGGGATCGCGCAGATCGCGCCGTTCGACGTTGCGGCCAAGCAGGCGCTGCTCGAGGCCGATGGGCTCAACGATCGCGCCGACCTGCTCGTCCAGCTCATGCAGTTCTTTGGCCGCCATCATGGCGACGGCCGCGCGGACGTGACGCTGCAATGAGCATCGACCCCGATCTGCTGGCGATTCTCGTCTGCCCGGTGACGCGGACGCCGTTGATCTACGACGAAGCGGCGAACGAACTGGTCTCGACGGCCGCCGGGCTTGCTTATCCGATCCGCGACGGCGTGCCGGTGCTACTGGTCGAAGAAGCGCGCAGGCTCACGGATTAAACCAGCTCGCCCTGCAGCAGGTGAGGCAGCGCCCCCGTTTCGCCGCGCGCTTCCTGCATGAAGAAGCGCTTGAGCGGCGGCGTGCGCTGGACCACGCCGAGGCCGAAGCGCCGCGCGGCCGAGGCCGCCTTGCCCTGCACGCCGAACAGCCGCGTGAAGGCGTCGGTCGCGCCCGCGACCATCAAAGTGTCGAGCCCGCGCCAGCGCGCGTAGCGATCGAGAAGCTGGGTGTCGCCGAGATCGAGCCCGAGCCGGCTGCCATCGACGAGCACTTCGGCAAGCGCCGCAACGTCGCGCAACCCGAGGTTGAGCCCCTGCCCCGCGATCGGATGGATGCCATGCCCGGCATCGCCGACCAGCACGAGCCGCTCGGCGGTCAGCTGCGATGCGTGGTGGAAGCCGAGCGGAAAGCCGCTGCGCGGCGCGATCGACTTCAGCTTGCCGAGCAGGCCGCCCATCTTCTTCTCGGCCTCGGCCACGAAGGCGCGTTCGCCCAATTTCATCATCGCCGGGGCATGCTCGCGCGACACCGACCAGACGATCGCCGAGCGATTGCCCGGCGGCATGGGCAGCAGCGCGAACGGACCCTCGGGATAGAAGATCTCATAGGCGATGTTGCCGTGCGGCTTTTCATGCTCGAGCGCACCGACGATCGCGACATGATCATATTGCCAGCGCGCGACCTTGATCCCCGCCGCCTCGCGCGTCGGCGACTGGCGCCCCTCCGCCGCGACGAGCAGAGCGGCCTTTGTCGTGCGTCCGTCGGACAGAATGGCGGTGACGCCATGCGCGTCGCGATGCGTCTCGATCGCGCGCGTCTTCATCAGCAGAGCGACATTCGCGCTCTCGGCCGCCGCAGCGTGGAGCGCCTGCCGGACATGCCGGTTCTCGAACATATAGCCCAGCGGGCCTTCGTCCGCCGCCGATTCAAAGGCGAGCCGCCCCGGCGCCAGCCCATCGGTCACGTGGATGTCGCGGATCTCGCAACCCTTGCCCGCCAGTCGCGCGCCGATGCCGATCGCATCGAGCATCTTCCAACTCGCGCTGGCGATCGCCGAGGCGCGCCCGTCGAAGCCCGGAGCAAGGATCGCATCGGGATCGGCGGGGTCGACGACCACGCTCGACAGACCGTGCGCATCAAGGGCAAGCGCGAGCGTAAGGCCGACCAGCCCCCCGCCCAGGATGATGACGTCCGCTTCGAGCTCATTCTGCATGGCATCCGTCCTAGACCCGCGACGGCCCGCGCGGAAGCCCGCTTGACGCGGAGTCCGCTCGGGCTGCATTGTGGCCCAGGGCGGAACATTAAGCGCACAGACGCTCAGCACATAGACTTGGATGACGAACATGGGGAGCCGCGCAATGGCGACGCAGAGCCCGGGCTGGCGGGAAGCGATGCGGCGGGGCGCCGCGCGCAGCGGCGCGCTGTTCGGCGGCGTCGCGATCCTCATCCTCGCGCTGCTGCTCGCGCTTGCGCTGGTTTCCTACCATCCCAGCGATCCTTCGATGAACACCGCCGCCGAAGGGCCGGCGAAGAATTTCATCGGCACCCCTGGCGCCTGGGTGGCGGACGGGCTGCTCTGGATCTTCGGGCCGGTGATCGCACTGATCCTCCCGCTGATGGTCTTCATCGCGCTTCGCCTGTGGCATGATCGCGATCCGGGGCGCTGGAAACGGACGATCCCGCAGGCGCTGATCGGCATCGCGATGCTGGGCATCGCGCTCGCCATGGCCAAGGGCGGCGCGATCGGCGGCTTGCCGGCGGGGCTTGGCGGCGCGATCGGGCTTTCGGGTTCGATGGCAGCCGATGCACTGATCGCCTTCCTTCCCGAGCAAGCCCGCTTCTGGACCTCGCTGGGCAGCGGCATCCTGATCGGGCTTGGCGGCGCGGTGATCTGGGCGAAGAGCCTCGAGCTCGACGAAGTCGAGCGCGGCTGGCTGTTCCGCCGCCGCGCGCGCGACGATGACGAATTCGATTATGAGGACGACGAGGACGATGTCGCGGAGCGGCCGGTCGCGCTTTCGCGCAAGGCGAAGACTGCGCGCCCGCCCGAACCGCGCCCCACCGCCGAGCCCGACCGCCGACCGCCGCCCGTCATTTCGGTGCCCGAGAGCAAGCCGGCCGACAACGCGAAGAAGCAGGCGCCGGTCCAGACATCCTTCGATCTCAAGGACCGCTTCCAGCTTCCCAAGCTGTCGCTGCTTGCCCCCGCCCCGCCTTCGACCGGCGGCACGATCGACAAGGCCGGGCTGGAGCGCAACGCCCGCCTGCTCGAATCGGTGCTCGACGATTTCCATGTGAAAGGCGAGATCGTGGAGGTTCGCCCCGGCCCGGTCGTCACCATGTACGAGCTGGAACCGGCATCGGGGATCAAGGCCAGCCGGGTGATCGCGCTGGCCGACGATATCGCGCGCAACATGAGCGCGATCTCCGCGCGCGTCGCGACCATCCCGGGGCGCACCGTCATCGGCATCGAACTGCCCAACCAGAAGCGCGAATCGGTCGTGCTCCACGAACTCATCTCCAGCCCGGCCTTCGAAGCGCAGTCAGGCTCGCTGCCGCTGGTGCTGGGCAAGAATATCGGCGGCGATCCGGTGATCGCCGATCTCGCGCCAATGCCGCACCTGCTCGTTGCCGGCACCACCGGATCGGGCAAATCGGTCGGCCTCAACGCGATGATCCTGTCGCTGCTCTACCGGCTGACCCCCGAGCAGTGCCGGATGATCATGATCGATCCCAAGATGCTGGAACTCAGCACCTATGACGACATCCCGCATCTGCTCGCCCCCGTCGTCACCGATCCGCCCAAGGCGATCCGCGCGCTCAAATGGGCAGTCGAGCAGATGGAGGAGCGCTATCGCATGATGGCTTCGGTCAGCGTGCGCAGCCTCGCCTCGTTCAACGAGAAGGTGCGCGCCGCCAAGGCCAAGGGCCAGCCGCTCGGCCGCCGCGTGCAGACGGGCTATGATGCCGAAACCGGCCAGCCCATCTATGAGGAAGAGCAGCTCAGCTACGAGCCGCTGCCCCAGATCGTCGTCGTCGTCGACGAGCTTGCCGACCTGATGATGACTGCGGGCAAGGAAGTGGAGTTCCTGATCCAGCGCCTGGCGCAGAAGGCGCGCGCGGCGGGCATCCACCTGATCATGGCGACGCAGCGCCCCTCGGTCGACGTCATCACCGGCGTGATCAAGGCGAACCTGCCGACGCGCATCAGCTTCCAGGTCACCAGCAAGATCGATTCGCGCACCATCCTGGGCGAGCAGGGCGCCGAGCAGCTGCTGGGCAAGGGCGACATGCTCTACATGCCCGGCGGCAAGCAGGTCGTCCGCGTCCACGGGCCGTTCGTTTCGGACGAGGAAGTCCGCGCCGTCGCCGATCATTGGCGCGCGCAGGGCAAGCCCGACTATATCCAGGCCGTCACCGAGGAGCCCGAGGATGGCGGCTTCGAGCTGGAAGGCGCGCCGCAGGGCGACGACAGCCCCGAAGAGCAGCTTTACCGCCGCGCGCTCCAGATCGTTGCCGAAAGCCAGAAGGCCTCGACCAGCTATGTCCAGCGCCAGCTTCGCGTCGGCTATAACAGCGCGGCGCGCCTGATCGAGCGCATGGAGCAGGAGGGAAAGGTAAGCCCGCCTGATCATGTCGGCCGCCGCGACGTCCTGATCGACCGCGACGGTCATCCTCTCTGATCGGGAACCCATTCGGGTTCAGTGCGCGTTCAACCCGGTTGAACGAAAGGCCTCGTGTCTCACCGGAGTGAATGAATGAAAGTTCGCCTGCCCCTTATCCTTGCGCTTTCGCCGATCGCGCTGGCCGCCGTTGCTGCGCCGCTGGCCGCGCAAAGCACCGCGCCCGCCGATGATTTCGCGCAGGTCAAAAGCTTCATGGCGGGCATCGATACGATGACCGCGCGCTTCACGCAGACCGACCGCAACGGCAAGGTCGTGGGCGGCACGATCACCCTCAAGCGCCCGGGCAAGGTGCGCTTCCAATATCAGGAAGGCGTGCCGCTGCTCATCGTCGGCGACGGCAAGGCGCTGACCTTCATCGATTATTCGGTGAAGCAGGTGTCGCGCTGGCCGATCGGCAATTCGCCGCTCTCGTTCATCCTCGATCCGCGCAAGGATCTGTCGCAGATCGCGAGGATCATCGATTCGCCCGATCCGCGCCTCATCCTCGTGCAGGCGCGCGACCCCAAACATCCCGAATTCGGCACGATCACGCTGGCCTTCGCGCGCGGCGACGGGCCGGCGGGGCTGACGCTGACCGGCTGGACCGCGCTCGATGCACAGAACAACCGGACGCAGATCCGCCTCAACGAGCAGCGCTATAACGCCCCGGTGGACGACGGAACGTTCCGCTGGCGCGATCCGCGCCCGCAGACGCGCGGTCGCTGACGATGTCGTTCATGTTGGCGACAGGTAGCGTCGCCTAGACAGACGGTGCGGACGAAAAGTCAGCGGGACGGGTTTCCCCCCTGTTGCCCCTCCCCAAAGGACCTCGTCCCGCCAGCGTGACGAACGCTAGGTTGGCCCCCGTTCCATGCCCCCGGAGCGGGGGCCTTTCCTTTTTTGCGGTTGCGGCGATGCCGCAACGACGCGGCGCAGGCCCGCTTCCACCAGAGCAAATCCCCGTCTAGATGCTAGCCATGGCCGACACATTGAAGATCGCATCGTGGAACATCAATTCGGTGCGTGCGCGGATCGACATCGTCGAACGCTTCCTGACCGAACAGACGCCTGACATCCTCTGCCTGCAGGAAACCAAGGTGGTGGACGAGATTTTCCCCGCCGCCGCCTTCCACCGCCTCGGCTACAAGCATCAGATATTGCATGGCCAGCGCATGCATCACGGCGTGGCGATCGTCAGCCGCGTGCCGCTGGCCGAAGATGACCGACTAGACTGGCAAGCCAATGGCGAGGCGCGGCATGTCGGCGTCCGCCTCGCCAACGGACTGCGTCTCGAAAATGTCTATGTGCCTGCCGGCGGCGATATTCCCGATCGCGACCTCAACCCCAAATTCGGCCAGAAACTCGATTTCCTCGCGCGGATGATCGACTGGTCAGCGACGCTGAAGACGCCCACCCTGCTGGTCGGCGATTTCAATATCGCGCCGCTCGAATCGGACGTGTGGAGCCACAAGCAGCTGCTCGACGTCGTCAGCCATACGCCGATCGAGGTCGAGACGCTGGCCCGCCTGCAGGCCGCGCACGACTGGGTGGATCTCGGCCGCCGCTTCGTGCCCGCGCCCGAGCGGCTCTACACCTGGTGGAGCTATCGTGCGAAGGATTGGGCGGCATCCGATCGCGGCCGCCGGCTCGACCATATGTGGGCCAGCCCCGAGCTTGCGAAACAGGCTGTCGCCCACCGCGTGCATGAGGAATGCCGCGACTGGGGCAAGCCATCCGACCACATACCGCTCATTACCGAGTTCGCCTTTTGACTGATCCCCGCGCTGCCGCCCGCGCCGTCGACGCACTTCGCCGGGGCTGGGAAGTCCGCATCGCCGGGTCCGACGGCGCGCTGGCGCTGCTCGCCATCGAGACGGCCGATGCGCCGCGCCTCGCGGCGTTCGATCCCGCCGCTAGCGCGGACATATTGCTGTCGACCTCGCGCGCCGCGACGCTCAAGCTCGCCAACCAGCGCGATGCCGTCGCGGGCGCCGCCACGCGGATCGAGCGGACGCCATGGATCGACATGGCGATGGCGACCGCGATCGCCGACCCTGCGCTCGACCTCGCGACGCCCTTCAAGGGTCCATTCCGCGCGGTTCCGGTCGGCGCTACCGACGCGGCGGCGGCGGCGCTCGAACTGGCGCGCCTCGCCGGCCTGCTCCCTGCCTTCTTCGTTCGCGCGGCCGACGACGAGGATACCGCGATCACGCCCGCCGACATCGCCGCCTACGATTCCTCAGCCCGGCTGGTGGTCGCGGCGCGCGCGCGCCTTCCTGTCGAGGCGAACGAGACGGCCGAGATCGTCGCCTTCCGCAGCGCCGAGACAGCCGACGAGCATGTTGCGCTCATCATCGGCCAGCCCGACGGCAACCCGCCGCTCGTCCGACTCCACAGCGAATGCTTGACCGGCGACGTGCTGGGCAGTCTCAAATGCGACTGCGGGCCCCAGCTTCACGCCGCGCTCCACGCGATCGCCGACGCCCGCTGGGGCATCCTCCTCTATCTGCGCCAGGAAGGACGCGGCATTGGGCTGGTCAACAAGCTGCGTGCCTACAGCTTGCAGGATCAAGGATTCGATACGGTCGACGCCAATGTCCGCCTCGGCTTCGCGGTCGACGTGCGCGATTTCTCGGTCGCGGCGCGGATGCTCGACCTGCTCGGCGTCGCCAAGGTGCGGTTGCTCACCAACAATCCCAACAAGGTGGCGGGGCTCGAGGCGCACGGCGTGACCGTCGTCGAGCGCGTTCCCCACAAGCTGCCGTCCAATCCCTTCAACGAGAAATATCTCGCGACCAAGCGCGACCGGACTGGGCACCAGCTTTAGAGTCTGATCCTGTAGGCTTGGCTCAGACTCCGAGCAGCGCCGATACCTCGGTCCAGCTCGACGCAATGTGGTGTGCGCCGAGGCGCTTCAATATCGCGCCATGTCCGGGCGCGCAGTGACGCCCGGCGGTGAGGCCGACCACCGTCGCACCCGATGCGACCGCGCCCGTCACGCCTACCGGCGAATCCTCGACGATCAGCGCGCGTTCGATCGACACGCCAAGCGCCGCTGCTGCGTGGATATAGATGTCTGGTGCGGGCTTGCCGTGGCGCACATGTTCGCGCCCGCTGAAGATCAGCGCATCGTCGAAATGGCGACGCAACCCGACATGATCGAGATGCGCCTTGATCCACACCGAAGAACTCGACGACGCGATGGCGCGGGGCAATGCGGGGTCGAAGCCTTCGACGGCGGCAACCGCGCCGGCAACGGGCGGCACGCCTTCGGCCAGCACGCGCGCATCCTCGGCCGCGCGTAATTCGTGGAAGCGTGCCGGAATGGGGCCGCCGATCCACGTCTCGATCGCCTGATGAAAGGACGCGCCGCTCAGTCCCATGAAGCGGGCCATCGAGGTTTCGACGTCGGTCGGATGGCCGAGTTCGGTCAGCAGCTCGGCGAGATGGCGATTGCCCTCATATTCGCTCTCGACGATCACGCCGTCGAAGTCGAGGATCAGCGCATCGAAGCGGCGCTCGCTGGCCGGTGCACGTTCGGGATCCCGCTCGTACCGCATCAGCGTACCCCGAATAGGGCGGTGCCGACGCGGACATGCGTCGCGCCGATCGTCACCGCCGTTTCGTAATCGCCCGACATGCCCATCGACAACCCGGCAAGCCCCTCCTCGCGCGCCAGCTTCGCGAGCAGTGCGAAATGGGGCGCGGATTCGACGCCCTCGGGCGGCACGCACATCAGCCCGACGATGGGCAGTGCCGCCGTGCGAGCCTCGGCCAGCAAGGCCGGCAGATCGGCGATCGCACAACCGCCCTTTTGCGGTTCGGCGCCGATATTGACCTGGATGAAGCAATCCGGACGGCGTCCGGCCTTGTCCATCGCCTTGGCGAGCGCCGCGACCAGCGATGAGCGATCGACCGAATGGATCGCATCGAACAAGGCAACTGCATCATCGGCCTTGTTCGACTGGAGCTGGCCGACGAGATGAAGCTCGATATCCGGCGTCTCCTCGCGCAGTGCCGGCCACTTCGCCTCTGCTTCCTGCACGCGATTCTCGCCGAAGCGGCGCTGGCCCGCCGCGATCAGCGGGCGGACGGCGTCTGCAGGGTGCGTCTTGGATACGGCAATGAGCTTCGCGGCGCCCTTGGGGCGGCCAGCGATGCGGAGCGATTTGGCGATGCGCGCCTCGACTTCGGCGAGCCGCTGGATGGGGTCGTCTGCGATCATGGCGGTGCTATAGGAATGGTGATGCGTCTCCGCCAGCCTATCCCACGCCTCTGGCTGATGACCGACGAACGGCTGGGCGATGCGCTCTGGCCGGCGCTGGCGCGGCTGCCGTACGGCGCGGGCGTCGTTTTCCGCTATTATTCGCTGCCTCTGGCCGAACGTAAGGCGTTGTTTGCGCGTATCGAACGCGTCGCGCGCCGGCGGCGCCTGATATTGGTGGTGGCGCGGCCCTGGCGGGTTTCGCCCCTTGTCGGCGTTCATGGCGCGCGCCACCGACAGGCGAAGCTGCGCACAGCGCCTGCCCATTCGCGGCGCGAGGCGCTGGCGGCGGTCCGCGCCGGGGCCGATGCGCTGTTCGTCTCACCGGTCTTCGCCACGCGCTCACACCCCGGCGCACCGGCGCTGGGCGTCGTCAGGCTGGGATTGATGATCCGGGGACTTGGCGTGCCGCTGATTGCATTGGGCGGCATGGGGCACCGCCGCGCGCGTCCACTGATGCGGCTGGGCATTCATGGCTGGGCGGGAATCGACGCCTGGGCGCCGGATCAGAATTTGAAGGCGGTGCCGATATAGACGGCCTGGCTGTCGCGCCTGGCATCAGTCGAAAGCTGCAGACGATCACGCTGCGACTGATAGCGCACACCCGCCGTCACATCGAGGCGGCGAGTAAGCGAATAGCTGCTCGCCAGATCGACCGAGACGCGCTCGTCGTCGCCGACGAAGCGCGGCTGATCGCCGACCGGATTCTCCTTGCCGAGCTGCAGGCGAGTACTGAAGCGCGGCGCGTTGTAGCTCACGCCCACATCGAGCCGCTCGCGGCTGCCCGGCAACACGCCCATATCGACCTTGGCGACGTCGCCCGAGAGCGCGAAGCGCTTCCAGCCGACCGCAACGCCCAGATTATAGGCGACCGGCGCAACGCCAGGATTGAGCGCCGGCGCGACGGCGGCGACGCGTTCGGACTGCTGACGCATCCCCGTCGACATAGCGCGCACCGCGACCGTTACCGATCGCTTGCCGCTGACTACCGTCGCGGAAGGCGTGAAGCGGAAACCGAGGCCGCCGGGCAAGCCCGCACGGGCGAAGCTCGCCGCCAACTGCGGATTGGCGCCCGCGGGCGTGAAAGTACCAAGCCCGCTATGTGCGGCGAGGCTGGCGCGCTTTTCGGCGAGCTTTCCCTCGATATTCTGGGCGCCGAACGCGGGCGACAGGGCAAGGCCGAGCACGGCCGTCGCCGCCCCCAACCATCCCATCCTTATCGCCCGACTCGTCATCCCCGGAAAAATCCCGCATTGACCGAATAATATTCGATTCGCGCCTATCACGAATCACAAAGCCCTCGCCACCGCCGGAGTCGCTTTTCCCCGACCTGTTGCACAGGGTCCACAATGACGGGCCGGCGCAACCCTCGCGGCAGCGCCTTGCGGGGCCCGCGCGAGAGCCTATAAGCGGCCTTCAACCCTAAGTTTCGCGCGTCCAGAGGAATAGCATGGCCGTCCCTTTCCGTACCATCGGTTTCGCCCTGATCGCCGTCAGCCTCGCCGGCTGCGGACACAAGGAACGGCCCAAGGCTGATCTCGCCGCCGCGCGCATCACGCAGATCGGCGTCAATTCCTATCTGTGGCGCGCTTCGCTCGACACGCTGTCGTTCATGCCGCTCGTCCAGACGGACTCGAACGGCGGCGTGATCGTGACTGACTGGTATATCAACCCCAACACGCCGACCGAGCGGATGAAGGTCACGGTGACCATCCTCGACCAGGATCTGCGCGCCGACGCGGTCAAGGTCGCGGCGCTCCGCCAGGTGCTCCAGAACGGCCAGTGGGTCGATGCGCCGGTTCAGGCCGCGACGGTGCAGAAGCTGGAGAACATCATCCTCACCCGCGCCCGCGACCTGCGGCGCAATTCCATCACCAAGGGCTGAGGGAGCGGCCCCGGCGATGGCATCGCGCTTCAATCCGCGCAGCGCCGACGCGCGCTGGCAAAAGGCGTGGGAAGACGGCCAGACCTTCCGCGCGGACGACGATTCGAACAAGCCGCGCAGCTATGTGCTTGAGATGTTCCCCTATCCGTCGGGGCGCATCCATATGGGCCACGTCCGCAACTATACGATGGGCGACGTTATCGCGCGCTATCGGCGGATGACGGGGCACGAAGTGCTCCACCCGATGGGCTGGGACGCCTTTGGCATGCCCGCCGAAAATGCGGCGATGGAAAAGAAGGTCCATCCCGGCGAATGGACGCGCGCCAATATCGCGACGATGCGCGCGCAGCTGAAATCGCTGGGCTTCGCGCTCGACTGGAGCCGCGAGCTGGCGACCTGCGAGCCGGACTATTACGGCCACGAACAGGCGCTGTTTCTCGATCTCTACGCAGCCGGCCTCGTCTATCGCAAAGAATCGGCGGTCAACTGGGATCCGGTCGACATGACCGTGCTTGCCAATGAGCAGGTGATCGACGGGCGCGGCTGGCGATCGGGCGCGCTGGTCGAGCGGCGCAAGCTCAGCCAGTGGTTCCTGAAGATCACCGACTTCGCCGAGGATCTGCTGGGCGGGCTCAAGACGCTCGAACATTGGCCCGACAAGGTCCGGCTGATGCAGGAAAACTGGATCGGCAAGAGCGAAGGCCTGCAGTTCGACTGGTCGCTGTCGGACGGCGGGGCGCTGACCGTCTACACCACACGGCCCGACACGATCTTCGGCGCTAGCTTCATCGCGGTCGCCGCCGATCATCCGATCGCGCAGCAGCTGGGCGCGGTCGACTCTGAAGTCGCGGCCTTCATCGATCAGTGCAAGGCCGGCGGCACCAGCGCAGCGGAAATCGAGACGCAGGAAAAGCTCGGCTGGAACACCGGGTTCACCGCGACGCATCCCTTTGACCCCAACTGGCAGATCCCGGTCTACATCGCCAATTTCGTGCTGATGGACTATGGCACCGGCGCGGTTTTCGGCGTGCCCGCGCACGACCAGCGCGATTTCGAGTTCGCGACCAAATATCAGCTGCCGATCCGTCGCGTCGTTTCCGAAGGCGACAAGACGGCGCCCGCGTTCGACGGCAGCGAGGCCTATACCGGCCCCGGAACGCTGGTGAACTCGCATTTCCTCGACGGGATGGACGTTGCCGACGCCAAGCGCGAGGTCATCCGCCGCGCCGAGGATGGCGGCTGGGGCAAAGGGCAGACCGTGTGGCGGCTGCGCGACTGGGGCGTTTCGCGCCAGCGCTACTGGGGCACGCCGATCCCGATCATCCATTGCGAGGCGTGCGGCCCCGTGCCGGTGCCCAAGGACCAGCTGCCCGTCACGCTGCCGGAGGATGTCAGCTTCGACGTGCCCGGCAATCCGCTCGATCGCCATCCGACCTGGAAGCATGTCGACTGTCCCTCGTGCGGCGGCCCCGCGCGGCGCGAGACCGACACGCTCGACACTTTTGTCGATTCATCCTGGTATTTCATCCGCTTCGCCAGCCAGCCCAAGGACAAGCCGTTCGACCGGGCGGTTGCCGAGCGCTGGCTGCCGGTCGGCCAGTATATCGGCGGGGTCGAGCATGCGATCCTGCACCTGCTCTATGCCCGCTTCTGGACGCGCGCGCTTCAGCACATCGGGCGTCTTGACGTCAAAGAGCCCTTCGCCAGCCTGTTCACGCAGGGAATGGTGACGCACGAGACATATTCGCTCCTCGTCCACGAGGAACAGGGCGATCGCGTCCACTGGCTGTCGCCCGAGGAACTTGAATGGCGCGAGGGCAAGCCCTTCGTCGCCGACACCGGCCGGCCTGCGACCGTCGGCCGCGTCGAGAAGATGTCCAAGTCGAAGAAGAATGTCGTCGATCCGGCGCCCATTCTCGATCGCTACGGCGCCGACGCGGTGCGCTGGTTCATGCTGTCGGACAGTCCGCCGGAACGCGACCTCGAATGGTCCGAAGCCGGGATCGAAGGCGCCTGGCGCTTTATCCAGCGCGTCTGGCGGCTGGTCGATACGCTCGAACCCGCCGAGGGCGCCGATGCCGCGCTCGACCGCAAGCTGCACCGCACGGTTGCCGGTATCGCCGACGATATTGAGGCCCTGTCATTCAATAAGGCCGTCGCCAAGCTCTACGAACTGGTTGCCGCAATCGAGAAAGCTGCGCCCAGCGCGTCACGCGGTGTAGCAATCCGCGCACTTGTCCGCCTCGTCGCACCGATGGCGCCGCATCTGGCGGAAGAAGCCTGGGCCGCGCTCGGCGAAGCCGGCATGGTCGCCGACGCATCCTGGCCAGAGGTCGATCCGGCGTTGCTCGTCGACGATGAAGTGACGATCGCGGTGCAGGTCAACGGCAAGCTGCGCGATACGCTGACCGTCGCCAAGGGCAGCCCACGCGAAACGATCGAGGCGCTGGCGCTGGCATCGGAAAATGTCGTCCGCATCCTCGACGGCAAACCGCCCCGGAAGGTGATCGTCGTCCCCGACCGGCTGGTAAACCTCGTCGCATGAGGCGCGCGATCGCCCTTGCCGCGGCCACGGCGCTGATCGCGCTGACCGGAGGCTGCGGCCTTCGCCCCCTCTATCAGGGCGGCGGCAACGGTGTGGTGGCGCGCGAGCTGGGCGGCGTCGCGGTCGCGCCTATCGACGGCAAGGCGGGCTGGCTCGTCAGCCACGCCGTCGCCGACCGGCTCGGCGAGCCCTCGGACAAGCCGCGCTACCGGCTCGAGATCGAGCTGGACGACCAGATCAGCGGCTTCGGCGTGCGAACCGACGATGCGATCACGCGCGAACGGCGGACGCTGCGCGCGCGCTATCGGCTGGTCGATGCCGACGCCGGCACCGTATTGCTCGATACGACCGCGAGCGCCGACGCCGGCATCGACGTGGTCAACTCGGGCTATGCGACGATCGCGGCCGAAAGTACCGCGCTCGAAAACCTGACCCAGATCATCGCCGACCAGATCGTCGCGCGCGTCGCGCTCTACGCCTCGCGCACGCAGGAAAAATGAAGGCCAGTCGCGGGCAGATCGAGCGTGCGCTCGACAAGCCCGGCGGCGACGTCCGCCTCTTTCTGCTCCACGGCCCCGATGAATCGGGATCGGCGGCGCTTGCCGACAGGCTCTCCCGCGCGATGGGCACCGACGCCGAGAAGGTAGAGATCGACGGCGCGACGCTGGCTTCGGATCCCGCGCGCCTCCCGGACGAAGCGGCGTCGATATCGCTCTTCGGCGGCCCGCGCTTCATCCGTCTGCGCCTGACGGCCGACGAAGCGACCGACGCGGTTGCCGCGCTTCTCGAAGCCGAGGCGGCCGGCAATCCGGTCGTCGCCGTTGCCGGCGCGCTCAAACCCGCCTCGCGACTCCTGAAGCTCGCGCTGGCTGACCCGGCCGTCCTCTGCTTCGCCAGCTATGCGCCCGAGGGCGAGGACGCCAACCGCCTTGCCATGGCGATCGGCCGCGACCTCGGCCTGCGCATCGCGCCCGATATCGCCCGGCGGCTCGTCGATGCAACCGGGGGCGATCGTGCCGTGCTGACGCGCGAGATCGAGAAGCTGGCGCTGTTCCTCGACGCCGCCCCCGAACGCCCCGGCGAGGCGAGCCATGAGGCGCTTGACCGGATCGGCGCCGATATGGGCGAGGTCGATCTTTCCGATCTTGTCGATGCCGTGCTGTCGGGCCAACCCGCCGAAGCCGCGCGCGAGATCGAGCGGCTCGACGCGGCGGGCGCGCTCAATCCGCAGACGCTGCGCGCCTTCCAGCGCCGCCTGTCGCTGCTGATCCAGCTTCGCGGCGTGATCGACGCCGGGGCAACCGCGGAAGACGCCATGGCGTCAGCTGGCAAGGCCGTGTTCTGGAAGGAAAAGCCCGCCGTCGCGCGCCAGCTTCGCCTGTGGGATTCGGCGCGCCTTGCGCGGCTCAACAGCCGGCTGCTCGATGCCGACCGCCAGCTCAAGTCGAGCCAGTCCGCCGGATCGATCCTTGCGGCAGCCGAACTGATCGCGGTCAGCCGCGCCGCCGCACGCGCACGCTGAATCGCCTGACGGGCAGCGGCAAAGGCGAGCTTCTAAATCTTCTCGCCGGTCAGGCGCTGGCAGATCAGATCGAGCTGATCGAGCGTCGCATAGGCGATACTCACCGTGCCCGAAGTCCCCGCATGGCTGATCTTGACCTTAAGGCCGAGCAGATCGGCGAGCTGCCGCTCGAGCGCGGCGACATCGGCATCGCCTTCCGCCGCCAGCTGCGGGCGCCGGGCCTTGGCCGGTTCCTTCGCGGCGCGCGCGAGCTTCTCGGTCTCGCGCACCGACAGGCCGCGCGCCACCACTTCGCGCGCCAGCGATTCGGGATTGCTCGCAGTCACCAGCGCGCGCGCGTGGCCCATGTCAATCTGCCCGTCGGCGACCAGCAATTGCACCGGCGCTGGCAGATCGAGCAGCCGCATCAGATTGGCGATGTGGCTGCGCGATTTGTGGACCAGCCGCCCCAGCGCCTCCTGGCTGTGGCCGAACCGGTCGATCAGCTTGCGATAGGCCGCCGCCTCTTCGATCGCATTCAGATCCTCACGCTGGATATTCTCGACCAGCGCGATTTCCAGCGTTTCCGCTTCGTCAAAATCTTTAACGATTACAGGAACTTCGTGCAAACCTGCCCGCTGCGCCGCGCGCCAGCGGCGTTCGCCCGCGACGATCTGGAATCCGCCGCTCCACGGGCGCACGACGATCGGCTGGATCACGCCGCGCGCCGCGATCGACTTGGCAAGTTCGTCGAGCGCGTCTTCGTCGAAATGGCGGCGCGGCTGTTCGGGATGCGGCGCGATCGCGGCGACCGAAACCGTGCGCACGCCTGCCGAGCGCGCCTCGCCCGAGGCGATCGGTTCCTCGCGCGCCATCTCGCCGAGCAGCGACGACAGGCCGCGCCCCAACCCGCTCGGACGCTTCTTCGATGGGGCAGGCGGGGTTCCGGTGTCGCTCATGCTGCCTTCTTCATTTTCTGGATGCGGCCGATGACTTCGCGGGCAAGCGCCATATAGGCCTCCGACCCGGCGCAGCGATGATCGTAGATCAGCGCGGGCAGACCATAGCTCGGCGCTTCCGACAGACGCACATTGCGCGGGATGACCGTATCGAACACCACACCACCGAGCACGGCGCGGACATCCTGCGCCACCTGCTCGGTCAGGTTGTTGCGCCGATCATACATGGTGAGCGCGACGCCGAGCATCGCAAGCGACGGGTTGAAGCGCGATTTGATCCTGTCGATCGTCTGGAGAAGCTGGCTGAGCCCCTCGAGCGCGAAAAACTCGCACTGGAGCGGCACGAACAGCGAGTGCGCGGCGACCATTGCGTTGACGGTGAGCACGCCCAACGACGGAGGGCAGTCGATCAGGCAGATGTCCCATCGCCCGGCGGAGGCCGCCGAAAGCTTGTCGGCCAGGCGATGCGTACGATCTTGATATTCGATCAACTCGATCTCGGCACCCGAAAGGTCGACCGTCGCGGTCACGATATCGAGGCGCGGCACTTTGGTGGCGATCGCGGCTTCGGCAATCGTGCAATCGCCCGTGACCACTTCATAACTCGACCGCTCGCGGTCCGACGGCGGAATACCCAGCCCCGTGGAGCAGTTGCCCTGCGGATCGAGATCGACGAGCAGCACTTTCCAGCCGGTCGCGGCCAGCGCGGTGGCGAGGTTGATGGCAGAGGTTGTCTTGCCGACCCCACCCTTCTGGTTCGCCACGGCAATGCAGATCATCGCGCTTTCCTCCGCCGCCCTACGCCACGCGCCACGACGATCGCCGCATCGGGATCGCTCACGCTTCGCTCCACGTGGAACGCACCTTGCCATGTCCGGCGCGCGCTTTCCAGTTCGTCGGTCGCACTTTTCCCTTTTGGCAGCACCCAGATTGCTCCGGGCACCGTGCGCTCCACGGTCGTTGTGAAGATCGTGTCGAGCGATGCGAACGCGCGTGCGGTGATATTGGCTGGCGCGACAGGAAGTATGGCGGTTTCGATCTTGCCGAGGATTACATTAGCCCGCGTTTCAAGGCCGAGGGCTGCAACCGCGCGATCAAGGAAGGCGACGCGGAGCCTGCGGGGTTCGACCAGCATTGTTTCGGCGCCGGTGAGCAAGGCGATGACGATCCCGGGCAAGCCGGGGCCGGATCCGATATCAAGCCAGGGCTTCTCGGGCTGGTCGCTCAGATAGACGAGCTGCGCGGAATCGATGATATGCCGGGCCCAGATGTGGTCGATCGTCGACCGAGCGACGAGGTTTTGGCGCTCGTTTTCGGCGATGAGGAGATCGACGAAGGCAGCGATCGCATCGATTGTTCCACGTGGAACATCATGCCGCGCCAGCCAGTCCCGCGCCTCCTCCTCGGTCATGCGGCGCGCCGGCGCGTCTGGACAAGGATAGCGGCAAGCGCGGCCGGGGTGATCCCGCGAATCCGCTCGGCCTGCTCGATCGTCTCGGGTCGCGCGGCCTCAAGGCGTTCGATCATCTCATTGGAAAGCCCCGCGATCTGACGGTAATCCACCTCGGCAAGACCGACATTGGCCGATCGCGCCAGCCCTGCGATCTCGGCCGCCTGGCGCGCGACATAAGGCGCGTAGCGTGCGTCTTCGATCAGCTCGGCCAGTTCCTCGCGAGGCAGCGCGGTCAGCCGCGGATCCCCCGCAACGAGCCGGTCTGCGCCGACGCCCTGCGCCAGCCAGTCGCCGAGCTTGCGCACCATATTGCCCTGCCCCTCGCTATCGACCAGCTTCGCGGGCACGGGGCGATCGAGCGCTTTGCGGGCCCCAGATAGACGCGCTTCGCGCGCCTCGTACCAGTCCCGCCGTGCGTCCCCGATGCAGCCGATCGCGATCGCCTCCCCCGTCAGCCGCGCGGTCGCATTGTCGGCACGTAGGCGCAGACGATATTCAGCCCGCGCCGTCAGCATGCGATAGGGCTCGGTTACGCCCTGCAGCGTAAGATCGTCGACCATTACGCCGATATAGCTGTTCGAACGCTCGAAGTGCACGGGGCCGCGGCCAAGCGCGTGCGCGGCAGCGTTAAGCCCCGCCACCAGTCCCTGTGCGGCCGCCTCCTCATAGCCGGTGGTGCCGTTGATCTGGCCCGCGCAGAACAGCCCGTCCACGCTGCGCGCGCCGAGCCCCTTGTTAAGCGCGCGAGGATCGACATGATCATATTCCACCGCATAACCTGGCCGGATGACCTCGACCTGCTCCAGACCTTCGACCGAGCGCAGAAACGCTAGCTGAACATCAGCCGGCAGCGATGTCGATACGCCGTTGGGATAGATGAAATGGCTATCCAGCCCCTCCGGCTCGAGGAAAATCTGGTGCCCGTCGCGATCGCCGAAACGGTGGATCTTGTCCTCGATCGACGGGCAGTAGCGCGGTCCCTGCCCCTGAATGGCGCCGCCGAACAGCGGCGATCGATCGAGCGAAGTACGAATGATATCGTGCGTCCGCTGGTTGGTCCGCGCGATCGCGCAAAACAACTGCGGCAAGGCACGCCCGTCGCTCATCGTCGACATCGTCCACAGGTCGCCGTCCGACTCTTGTCGCGCCAGACGACTCCAGTCGATCGTGCGACCATCGAGTCGTGGGGGCGTTCCGGTTTTGAGGCGCGTGATCGGCAAGCCCAGCGCGCGAATCTGTTCGCCCAGCCGGGTCGCGGCGCGCTCGCCAACGCGCCCACCGGTCTCGACTGCTTCGCCGCAGAACATCTTCGCGTTGAGGAACGTCCCCGTCGCAAGCACGACCGCGCGCGCGCCGAAGCTCCGTCCATCAGCAAGATCGATGCCGGCGACCGCCCCTCCTTCCATGGTCAGCGCGACGGACTCACCCTCGACGATCGTCAAGCCTGGCTGCTCGGCGAGTAGATCGTGGATCGCTGCCTTGAAACGCGCGCGATCGGCCTGGACGCGCGGCCCCTGCACCGCGGCGCCCTTGCTTGCATTAAGCATCCGGTGATGGATCGCAGCCCGATCGGCGGCGCGCGCGATGATCCCGTCGAACGCATCGACCTCGCGCACGAGGTGGCCCTTCCCGAGGCCGCCGATCGCGGGGTTGCATGACATCGCGCCGATCGTGTCGATTTCGAAGCTGACCAGCGCCACACGCGCGCCCATGCGCGCCGCCGCATGCGCGGCTTCGCAGCCGGCATGGCCGCCGCCCACTATGATCACATCGAAATCCTGCATGCGCCGCTCCTACATGGTTCGGGCGACGCTTTCAAAATGTTCCACGTGGAACGCGCCTATTTGCCGATGCAGAAGGCCCCGAACAGTGCGTCGAGCATGTCTTCGGTCCCCGCGCGCCCGGTAAGCGCATCGAAGCGCGCGCGCGCCAGACGCATATGCTCCGCTCGAATCAGATCGTCGCCAACTGAGTCAGCGGCCCGCAGATGCGTGGCGACCGCCGATACCGCGTCACGCTGACGCCGGTTGAGCAAGGTCTCGTCATCCCGCGGCATGAGCGCCCGCGACATCGCGCCGATTCGCGCGATCAGCTCCGCCACACCCTCACCCGTAACGGCGGAGAGCGCCAGATCGACATGCCCCGGCTTCACGCCGCGTCCGGGCAAGTCGGATCGCGCGCGGATGTGGAGCACATGCTCGTCATCGCGCGGCGGCGGATCATCGCCCAGCCACAAAACAATGTCGGCGCCGACGAGCGCCGCCGTCGCACGATCGATGCCGATCCGCTCGATCGGATCGTCGCTCTCGTCACGCAACCCCGCCGTGTCGGTGAAGCGATAGGCAATCCCGTCGATAATCGCCGGAATCTCGATCAGGTCGCGCGTCGTCCCGGCAATGTCCGAGACGATCGCGGCCTCGCGCTCGACGAGCCGGTTGAGCAACGTCGACTTGCCGGCATTGGGCGGCCCGCCGATCACGACATGCACGCCCTGCCGCAGCGGCTCCGCCGGCGGGCGCGACAACATCAACGACAGCTCGCTTTCGAGCGCGGCCATCATCGCTCGCACCTCGACATCGATGTCGACCGTCGCGACATCGTCCTCATCGGCAAAATCGAGGCGCGATTCGATCAGGGCCCCGATCACCAATATGCGCTGCTGCCACTCATTGATCCGCGCGCTCAGACCGCCCTGCGCCACTGCCATTGCATGGCGTCGCTGCGCCTCGGTCTCGGCCTGGAGCAGGTCGCCAAGCCCTTCGACTTCCAGCAAATCCATCTTGCCGTTCTCGAATGCACGCCACGTGAACTCCCCGGCGCGCGCCGCGACCAAGCCCGGCAACGCGGCCAGCGTCTGCTCGACCGCCGCGACCACCGCCCGACCGCCATGGACGTGTATCTCGAGCAAATCCTCGCCCGTCACCGATCGCGGCCCGGGAAAGTAGATCAGCAGCGCGCGATCGATCTCTACGCCGCTCGCCGGATCACCGATCGCCCGCAGGGCCGCGCGGCGGGGCGGCGGACAATCGCCCGCCAGCGCGATGGCGGCATCGCGCGCACCCGGGCCACTCACGCGGATAACGCCGATCGCGCTCGGCCCGGCCCCGCTCGACAGCGCGAAGATCGTCGATCCGCTCATCCGCCCGCGCGGCTCAGCTCTTGGTCGATCCGCCGATCCGCTCGAACATCTGCGTCCACAGCTTGAACCCCGC
This sequence comes from Sphingomonas sp. EU05-FHT14C10, assembly GCF_058790595.1. Taxonomy (NCBI): domain Bacteria; kingdom Pseudomonadati; phylum Pseudomonadota; class Alphaproteobacteria; order Sphingomonadales; family Sphingomonadaceae; genus Sphingomonas; species Sphingomonas sp. EU05-FHT14C10. The sequence continues at coordinate 123,345 of NZ_JBYTEN010000004.1, forward strand.
CTCGCCCATCGGCGCCCAGCTCTTCATCATCGTCTCGAGCAGTTCGGGGGTCGGGCCCTTCTCCATCGTCTCGAGCATCTTCGCGGTATAGGCATCGTGCACCACCGTCAGGTCGGGCAGCCCAAGGAACCGCCGCGCCTCCTCGGGCGTGCAATCCACCTCGACATTCATCTTCATCGCACATCCTCCCGCTTGAGCGCTCCGCCCCTGCCCCTTAATGCATTGTCATGGCTTATGCGCCGACCCTCGCCCTGATCGCAACGCCCATCGGCATGGTGGCGATCGAAGGCGATGACGATGCGCTTGCCACGATCCGGATCATCCCCCAACGCGACGAGGAGCGACCAGGCGTAGGCCTTGCCGTGCGGGAGGCCGCACGCCAGCTGCGCGCCTATTTCACCGAATCGCGTTTCGCTTTCGATCTGCCCCTCGCACCCGCCGCGACCGTGCGCGGGCAGGCGCTGCGCGAGGCGATCATCGCAGTCCCGCCGGGCGAGACGCGCACCTATGGCGAGCTTTCGGCGCTCGCGTCCTCCTCCCCACGTGCAGTGGGGCAGGCCTGCGCACGCAATCCCTTCCCCATCCTCGTCCCCTGCCACCGGGTCCTTGCCGGCGGCGGACGCCTCGGCGCCTATTCGGCGGGCGCCGGTCCGATCACCAAATCCTGGCTCCTCACCCATGAAGGTATGAAAGGCTCGCTGCTATGACCGGTTACCTCCAGATCGACACGCTCGCGCACGACAAGAAATTCTGCGCCTATGTCGCGGAACCTGCGGGAACGCCGAAAGCCGCGATCATCGTCATCCAGGAAATCTTCGGGGTGAACCCGGGCATCCGCAAGAAGTGCGACGAATGGGCCGCCAAGGGCTATCTCGCGGTGGCGCCTGATCTCTTCTGGCGGATCGAACAGCAGATCGAGCTCGATGCCGATATTCCCGCCGAAATGGAACGCGCGCTGAGCCTCATCGGCCAGTTCGATCAGGACAAGGGCATTTCGGATATCGAGGCGACGATCCACTGGGCGCGCGCCAGGATCGGCGGCGGCAAGGTCGGCGCGGTCGGCTACTGCATCGGCGGGCGCCTTGCCTATATGACGGCCGCACGCACCGATATCGACGCCACTGTCGGCTATTATGGCGTGGGGATCGACGGCCTGCTGGGCGAGAAGCATGCGATCGCCCGCCCGCTTCTGCTCCACATCCCGACCAACGACCATTTCGTCTCGGCCGAGACGCAGAAGGCGATGCACGAGGGGCTCGACGACCATCCCAAGGTCACGCTGATCGACTATCCCGGCCTCGACCACGGCTTCGCCGCCGAAATGGGCCTGCGTCGCGTCGAAGCCGCCGCCGAACGCGCCGATGCCGCGACCGAAGCCTTCTTCGTCAAAAGTCTGGGCTGATAATCCCGGGCCCGAATCAGCCAGCAATCGCCTGGGCGAGGGGGTGCACATCGTGCATCCCCTCCCAGATCATCTTGCCCGCGACATAGAGGATGATGATCAGGCCGATCCACGCGATCCAGCGATAGCGCTCGATATATTTGGCGATCACGTTCGCCGCGACCCCCATCAGCGCGACCGAGAGGATCAGGCCGATGACCATGATGCCGGGATGCTCGCGCGCCGCGCCCGCGACCGCGAGGACATTGTCGAGGCTCATCGACACGTCGGCGACCGCAACCGCCCATGCCGCCGAGACGAAGCTTTTCGAAGGCCTTATGCCGGCGTCCTCGTCGCCATGTACTTCCGGCGAGCCGCCGACGCCATCCCTGGGCTGAAGCTCGCGATACATTTTCCAAGCGACCCACAGCAGCAGCAGCCCGCCGGCGAGCACCAGTCCATATTGCTTGAAGCGTTCGAGGCCGTAGAGGATCGCGATCGCGAAGATGATGCGCAGGACGAGCGCGGCGATGATGCCGATCGCGATGACCTGCTTGCGCTGCTGGGCCGGCAGCCCCGCCGCCAGCGCGCCGACGATGATCGCATTGTCCCCCGCCAGCGCGACGTCGAGCAGGACGACGGTGGCGAAGGCGGTCAGCGCCGACGCCGTCCCGATATTCGCGAAATCGGATACGATGTGCGACCACAGCCAGCCGAGCGACATCGGCTCGGCCGCAGCAGACGCGCTGCTCGCGATCAGTGCAATCAGGCTCAAGCGGCCAGCTCCCCGTCAGCTTCGATCCCGTGGATCCTAAGGCCGAACGCCCCGCGAGGCGAGGCGCTCCCCGGCCTTACTGATTCATCGAGTCGAAGAAATCCTCGTTGGTCTTCGAGTCCTTCATCTTGTCGAGCAGGAACTCCATCGCATCGATGGTGCCCATCTGCATGAGGATGCGGCGAAGCACCCACATCTTGCTGAGCTTGCCCTTGTCGACCAGCAGCTCTTCCTTGCGCGTGCCGGACTTGCCGACATCCATCGCCGGGAAGATGCGCTTGTCGGCCACCTTGCGATCGAGGACGATTTCCGAGTTGCCGGTACCCTTGAACTCTTCGAAGATGACTTCGTCCATGCGGCTGCCGGTATCGATCAGCGCGGTCGCGATGATCGACAGCGAACCGCCTTCCTCGATGTTGCGCGCGGCGCCGAAGAAACGTTTCGGGCGCTGCAGCGCGTTGGCGTCGACGCCGCCGGTCAGCACCTTGCCCGACGACGGAACGACGGTGTTGTAGGCGCGGCCGAGGCGGGTGATCGAGTCGAGCAGGATGACGACATCCTTCTTGTGCTCGACGAGACGCTTGGCCTTCTCGATCACCATTTCGGCGACCTGCACATGGCGCTGCGCAGGCTCGTCGAAGGTCGAGCTGATCACTTCGCCCTTCACCGAACGCTGCATGTCAGTGACTTCCTCGGGCCGCTCGTCGATGAGCAGCACGATCAGGAAGACCTCGGGGTGATTGTCGGTGATCGCCTTGGCGATGTTCTGGAGCAGAACCGTCTTGCCGACGCGCGGCGGCGCGACGATCAGCGCGCGCTGGCCCTTGCCCTGCGGCGAGACGATATCGATCACGCGCGCTGACTTGTCCTTCACCGTCGGATCGGCGGGGTCGAGCGTCAGCTTCTCATTGGGATAGAGCGGCGTCAGATTGTCGAAATTGACGCGGTGACGCACGGCGTCGGGATCGTCGAAATTGACCGAGACGAGCTTGGTCAGCGCGAAATAGCGCTCGCCATCCTTGGGCGCGCGGATTTCACCTTCCACCGTGTCGCCGGTGCGCAGGCCGAATTTGCGGACCTGGTTGGGCGAGACATAGATATCGTCGGGGCCGGCCAGATAATTGGCCTCGGGGCTGCGCAGGAAGCCGAAGCCGTCCGGCAGGACTTCGATCGTCCCCTCGCCGGTGATCTGTGCGCCGCTTTCCGCCTCGGTCTTGAGGATGGCGAACATCAGATCCTGCTTGCGCAGCGTCGAAGCGCCCTCGACACCCAGCTCTTCGGCCATGCTGACCAGCTCGGCGGGGGCTTTCTTCTTGAGTTCCTTCAAATGCATTTCGGGTTTCCGTGGAGGCGCGAAAGAATATTTCTTCGCGTTGAGGTATGTGGAGACCGGCGCGGGCAGGACTGCCGCGCTCTTGGTCGATTCGGTTAGGCGGCGGCTCGAATCAAGTCAAGCGAGCGCCGCACGGTTCGGCCGATTTTACCGCTGGGTTTAGCCGGGCCTATTTCGCCGGCTTTGCGGGGTCCGCAGCCTTCATTTCCTCGCCCAGCCCCTGCATCGCCTTGCCATAGCCGATCATTTCCTGGCTGCAGCGCTGCCCTTCGGTGGTGGCAAGCTCCTTGTTCATGGCAGCCACCTCGCGCTTCACTGCCGCGTTGATTTCCTCGGCAGAAAGGCGCGCGCTCAGCCGGCCATACCAGATCAGCGTACCAAACATGCCGCCCTGTTTGGCCTGCGGATCGGTCGCGCTGCCGGCCACTGCAGACATCAAGACCAGGCAGCGCACATCTTGTTCGGCTGTCGGCTGGGGCACGGCCGCGGCCGCAGCGGCAAGAAAAACGGACATCAACATCAGAACGGCCTCACGACGACGAGGATGACGATGATCGCCGTCGCAATGCCGGGAATCTCGTTCATGATCCTGAGTGTCGTCCCGCTCTTGCGTCGCTCGCCGCGCGCCAGCGCCTTGCCGTAGGATACGACCCAGCCGTGGAAAGCGGAAAGCAGCAGCACGACGAGCAGCTTGGCGTGAAACCAGCCTTCGCTGAACGCGCCGATGTTGAATGCCAGCGCCAACCCCAGCACCCAGACGAGGATCATAGACGGCGAGATGATGATCGTGCGCAGCCTTCGCTCGCGCTCGATCCACTTCTTATCCTCGGCCGATCCTGCCGCCGCTTCCTGATGGTAGATATAGAAGCGCGGCAGCATGAACAGGCCGGCGATCCAGAAAATTACGAAAATGACGTGCGCGGCCTTCACCCACAAATAGGCATTGCCGAGAAAGCCGACCAGACCGCTCATTTCCTCTGCCCCCGCACCCGCGCCAGCAGCGCCTCGACATGCGCGATCGGCGTGTCGGGCTGAATCCCGTGGCCCAGATTGAAGATATGGGGCCGCGCGTCGAAAGCCGCAAGGATGCGATCGATCGCCTGATCCAGCGCCTCGCCGCCGGCGATCAGCGCAAGCGGATCGAGATTGCCCTGCACCGGCAGCCCTGAGGGTAGGACGGCATTAGCCCAGACGGGATCGACCGTTTCGTCGAGCCCGATCACATCGACCTCCGTTTCTCGCGCATAGGCGGCCAGCTTGCCGCCGGCGCCCTTGGGAAATCCGATCACCGGTACGCCCGGCCGTGCCTTGCGCAGCCGCGCGACCAGCCGTGCCGTCGGCGCGATCACCCAGGCTTCGAATTGCGCGGGCGAAAGGCTTCCCGCCCAGCTGTCGAAAAGCTGGACGGCGTCGACGCCCGCGTCTATCTGCCCCACCAGATAATCGAAACTCGCATTCTCGATCGCGCCGATCAGCGCGTCGAAGGCCGCGGGATCGCGATAGGCAAGCCGCCGCGCCGCCGCCTGCTCCTTCGATCCCTCGCCCGCGACCATGTAAGTCGCAACCGTCCAGGGCGACCCTGCGAAGCCGAGGAAAGTCGTCTCGGCAGGCAATGCCGCTGCTACGCGGCGCACGGTCTCATAGACCGGGTCGAGCTTCTCGGGCGCCCGTTCCAACCCTTGGAGCATGCCGTCCACCAGCGCGGGCGTCAGGCGTGGTCCCTCGCCAGCCTCGAAAGTCAATTTCTGACCCAGCGCATGGGGAATGACGAGAATGTCGGAAAACAGGATCGCGCCGTCGAATCCGAAGCGGCGGATCGGCTGCAGCGTCACTTCGGCTGCGACCTCGCTGTCGTTGACCAGTTCGAGAAATCCGCCCTTGCCGGCGCGCAGAGCGCGATATTCGGGCAGATAGCGCCCGGCCTGGCGCATGAGCCAGACGGGGGGGATCGCCCGGCGCTCGCCGCGAAGCACGCCGATCAGCGGTCGATCGACGATCGCTTCGGCCGGGGGAGCGAGTCCCATAAACATCCCTTTATATGAATCTATAAATGAAGTTGTTGATTGGTGGCTTGGGCACGGGGCTTAAGCGCTTCGCCCGATCTTGCCAACAGATTGACTCTGCCCGGCCCGCGCACGGCCGATGAGTCGGATCGCTTCTCCCCGACTCTCCACATCTGTGGATAGAGTCGTGCGACTGTGAACAAGCCTGTGCGATCGCCGCGCGAAATGTGGATTGAATCGCGCACTTGCTCCTCCCCGCATCGATCCGCTAGCCCGGTCACAGGCTTTTCCACAGGGATGCTCCGGCTTGACGACACGACTCCACGTCCATCTCCTTTCCGATTCGACGGGCGAGACGCTGGAGAATATCGCCAAGGCGGCGCTCGCCCAGTTCGACGGCGTCGAGACGATCAAGCATTTCTGGCCGATGGTGCGATCCGAGGCCAATCTCGAGCGTATCCTCGACGAGATTGCGCAGAATCCCGGCCTCGTCCTCTTCACCCTCGTCAACAGCGACATTCGCCGCACGCTCGAGAGCCGGTGCCGCGCGCTGGGGCTACCCGCGGTCGCGGCGCTCGATCCCGTCACCGATGCGCTGTCCAATCTGCTGGGCCAGACCGCCAAGGCGCGCCCCGGCCGCCAGCACACGCTCGATGCCGCCTATTTCGCGCGCGTTGATGCGATCCAGTTCACCATCGCGCATGACGACGGCATTGGCTGGGAGGATTGGGAGGAGGCCGACATCGTCCTCGCCGGCATCTCGCGCACGTCGAAGACGCCGACCTCCATCTATCTCGCCAATCGCGGTTTCAAGGCGGCGAATATCCCGATCGTGGTCGAAAGCCCGCCGCCGCCGTCGCTCTACACGCTGCGTCATCCGATGGTCGTGGGGCTCACGGCGTCGCCCGACCGGCTGGTCGCGATCCGCCGCAACCGCCTGCTCTCGCTCAATCAGGCGCCCGAGACGAGCTATGTCGATCAGGACTCGGTGACGCGCGAGATTGCCTATGCGCGGCGCATGTTCGGCGACAATGGCTGGCCGGTGATCGATGTCACGCGCCGATCGATCGAGGAAACCGCAGCGGCGATCATCAACCTCTATAATGAGCGCATGCGTTGAGCACGATCATCCTCGCTTCGCAGAGCGCGACGCGGCGGCGCATGCTTGAGGATGCGGGCGTACCCTTCCGCGCCGAATCGCCGATGGTCGATGAGGAAACGGCGAAGGCCGCCTTCGCGCATCTCGCCGCGCGCGACCTTGCCGATGCGCTGGCCGAGCTGAAGGCGATCAAGGTCTCGACGCGTTTTCCCGGCGATCTCGTGATCGGATCGGATCAGGTGCTTCAGGCCGACGACGGCGCTCTGCTGGACAAACCGGGCACGCGCGAACGGGCAGAGGCGCAGCTTCGCACACTCGCCGGCCGGCCGCACCGGCTGCACAGCGCCGTGGTGGTGGCCGAGGGCGGCCGCCCCATCTGGCGCGCCGTCGATCGCGCGACGCTTCATATGCGTGCGCTCGGCGACGATTTCCTCGCCGACTATCTCGATCGCGAAGGCGATGCGATATTGGGATGCGTCGGTTGCTATCGGATCGAAGGCTTGGGGATCCAGCTTTTCAGCCGGATCGAAGGTAGCCATTTCACCATCCTCGGCATGCCCCTGCTGCCGCTTCTCGACTATCTCCGGACCCGAAAGCTGATCCTCGCATGACACTCTATGCGGAAGTCATTGGCGATCCGATCGCCCATTCCAAATCGCCGCTCATCCACAATTTCTGGCTCGAAAAGCTCGGCATCGAGGCCGACTATCGCAAGACGCACGTTCTGGCCGAAAATCTCCCGGCCTTTTTCGATCTGCGCCGCGACGATCCGGACTGGCGCGGATGCAACATCACCGTGCCGCACAAGATCGCCGCGCTCGATCACGTCGCCGACCCCGGCGGCGTGCGCGACTCGATCGGCGCGATCAACTGCGTGATCCGCGACGACGATGGCGGGCTGATCGGCACCAACAGCGATGCGGCGGGATTCTACGCCCCGATCGCCGATCTCGATCTGTCGGGCCAGACGGTCGCGGTGGTCGGCGCGGGCGGCGCGGCCCGCGCGGTGCTGTTCGCGCTGTCGCGGGCGGGCGTCGGCCAGGTCGCACTGTTCAACCGCAACGTGCTCAAAGGCGCGGCGCTGCTCGCCGCCTTCGGGCTCAAGGGCAAGGTCCACGGCCTTGGCGAGCGGCTTCCGCCTGCCGCGCTGCTGGTCAACGCCTCGTCGCTCGGCATGGCAGGCCAGCCCCCGCTCGACATCGATCTGTCGCCGCTGCCCGACGATGCGCTCGTCTACGACCTTGTCTATGCACCACTGGTCACGCCGCTGCTCGCCGAAGCCGAGGCGCGCGGGCTGGAGACGATCGACGGCCTCGAAATGCTCGTCGGCCAGGCCGCTGTCGCTTTCGAACTGTTCTTCGGCCTCCCCGCGCCGCGCGAGCATGACGAAGAACTGCGCGATCTGCTGATGCGATGATCGTCATCGGGCTCACCGGATCGATCGGCATGGGCAAGTCGGCTGTGGCCGGCATGTTTCGATCGTTCGGTGTCCCGGTGTTCGATGCCGATGCCGAGGTCCATCGGCTGCAGGGGCCGGGCGGTGCGCTGATTCCCCATATCGAGTCGGCTTTTCCCGGCACGACCGGCCCGAACGGCGTCGATCGCGCGGCGCTGGGCCGGGCGGTGCTCCACGATCATGCCGCGTTGCGCAGGCTCGAGCATATCGTCCACCCCGCGGTCGAGCATTCGCGTCGTCGCTTCCTGCGCCTCAACCGGTCGCGGCCGATGGTGGTGCTCGACATCCCTCTGCTCTTCGAAAAGGGTGGCTGGCGTCGCGTCGATCTCGTCGCGGTCGCCTCGGCGCCGGTCTGGATCCAGCGTCGCCGCGTCCTCGCCCGGCCAGGGATGAGCGCCGCCCGCCTCGCCGCCATCCTCGCCAAACAGGTGCCCGACGCCGAAAAACGCCGCCGCGCCGACGTCGTGATCGAAACCGGGCGACCGCGCCACGTCACGCGCGCGCAAGTCGGTAAGCTCGTCACTTGCCTCGCGGCCAATCGAGTCCGATATTGCATCCAATGCGCGAGATCGTCTTCGATACCGAAACCACCGGCATCCACGTTTCGGAAGGCCATCGCCTCGTCGAAATAGGCTGCGTGGAACTGATCAACCGGGTGGAGACGGGGCGTGTCTTCCATGCCTATTTCAACCCAGAACGCTCGATGCCGCCCGAGGCGCAAGCCGTCCACGGGCTGAGCGAGGCCTTCCTCGCCGACAAGCCGCTGTTCGGGGATGTTGTCGAGGATCTGCTCGATTTCCTCGAGGACAGTCCGCTCGTCGCGCACAATGCCAGCTTCGACTTCGGCTTCATGAATTTCGAGCTGGGCGATTGCGGGCGCCTCCACATTTCGCAGTCGCGCATGATCGATACGCTCGCCATGTCGCGTTCGCGCCACCCCGGCGCCAAGCACAGCCTCGACGCGCTGTGCACGCGCTACGGCATCGATCGCAGCCACCGCGTGAAGCATGGCGCGCTGCTCGATGCGCAATTGCTCGCACAGGTCTATGTCGAACTCACCGGCGGCCGGCAGATCGGCCTGCTCCTGCCCGACGACGAAGCCGAGGTGCGTCGCCCCAACGCGACGATGGCGACGCGCGGCCCGGCCTTCGCGCCCCGCCCCGCGCGCCCCGCGCGGCCGCATGCGGCGTCGGAGGATGAGCTGGCCCGCCACGCCGCCTTTGTCGAAAAGCTCAATGACCCGTTGTGGAACGATGTCGGAACCGCGCCGGTGACGGCCGGTTGACCCTGTAGGGGGCGCATAGTGGCCGCCCCCGGTTTGAAGGAGGACGGTATGGAAATCCGCGTTTCGGGACATCAGGTCGATACCGGCGAAGCGCTTCGCGATCATGTCGAGGAGCGTCTTCAAGGCCTGGCCGACAAATATTTCTCGCGCGCGCTTTCCGCCCAGGTCACGTTCGGCAAGGGGCCGCACGATTATCGCTTCCGCTGCGACATCGTCGCCCACGTCAATCAGGGCGTGATCCTGAAAGGCAGCGCCGAGGGCAATGAAGCCCATCCCGCGTTCGACGGGGCTGCCGACAAGATCGAGAAGCAGCTCCGCCGCTACACCCGACGATTGAAGGACCGGAACAGCGCCCAGGCGCCCGAGCTTCCCGACGGCGAGGCGGGCTATACCGTGTTCGAGGAATCGACCGAGGATCAGGAACCCACCGATAATCCGCTGATCATCGCCGAAACACGCGTCGACGTGCCCGAGGCGACGGTCTCCGACGCGGTGATGATGCTCGATCTGCGCAACACCAACGCGCTGCTGTTCCGCAATAGCGGCACGGGCACCTATAATATGGTCTATCGGCGCGGCGACGGGACGATCGGTTGGGTCGAACCGCAACGCGCGGCTTGACCCGGACGCCAAATAGTCCTTTCAGCCGAAGCGAATTGGGACGCCGCTCCTCCTGAAGGGGCGGCGGCCTGCCATTCGGAATGCTCATGATCGATTTCTCGCATCTTCTTCAACCCGGCGCGGTCCTCGCGGACGTCGCGGTCACCAACAAGAAGGCGCTGTTCCAGCAGCTCGGCGCCGTCGTTGGGCCGCTTGCCGGAATCGAGCCGCGCGTGGTCATCGATCGGGTGAGCGAGCGTGAGCGACTGGGCTCGACCGGATTCGGCAACGGTATCGCCATTCCGCACGGCAAGATCGATGGGCTGGCGCATGTCGTCGGCGCCTTCTTCCGCCTCGAAAAGCCGATCGACTATCAGGCGATCGACGATCTGCCCGTCGATCTCGTGTTCATGCTGCTGTCGCCTGCCGAGGCCGGGGCCGATCATCTGAAGGCGCTGGCCCAGGTCAGCCGCTGGCTGCGCGATCAGGCCTTCGTCGCCAAGCTGCGCGGCGCAGGGTCCAACGATGCGCTCTATGCGCTCTTCGCCGCGCAGGAAACGCGCGATGCCGCCTGAGGCGGAAACGGGCCTGTCGCCGACCGGCGAGCAGGCCCATTTCCGCGCGCTTGAATCGCTTTATGTGGCGGCGCCGATCAACAAGCTGTTCGAATCGCGGCTCGAAATCGTCTCCGCCGGGGTCGCGCGCATCCATTTCAACATCGACTCGCGCGTCAGCCATGCCGCCGGCGCCGCGCACGGCACCATCTATTTCAAGATGCTCGACGATGCGGCTTTCTACGCCGTGAACAGCCTCGTCACCGATCGCTATCTGCTGACCACCGCCTTCAACCTGCTCTTCACGCGCCCGCTCAAGGACGGGCCGGTGATCGCCGAGGGGCGCTGGATCAGCGGCCACCGCCGCGTCTTCGTCGCCGATGCGCGGCTGATCGATGCGGACGGTGAGGAAGCGGCGCGCGGTACGGGCACCTTCATGCGCTCCAAATTCGCGCTTGCCGGGCTGCCGGGATACCGGACGAGGGCATGACCGCGCGGCTGACCAGCCGGATGCTCGTCGATTCGCTGATTCGCGCCGCAAACGCCGCCGGGGGCCACGCAATGGTCCTCGCCCGCGGTGATGACGGGGCAGGCGCAATATTGGTTGAATGTGCCGAAAGGGGACAGGCCGGACCCCTTCTGGAGCGGATTCTGGGCCTCGACGGCCGGTATGGATGGGCGCGCTGTGGCCCTCAAGATTTTGAGAATATAGAGGAAAGATCACAATATATTGAGCGGCGCCGGTCGCGCGACCCCGATATGTGGTTGATCGAACTGGATATCGCAGAGGCAGAACGGTTCGCCGCTGAAACAATTACCTAAAGGTTGACTTGACGTGCCCCGATCCCGAAAGGGGCGCTTACATGTCCACGCGTCGGGTCATTGCGTGCGCTTGAGCGCAGCGGGTGACAACGCAGTCGGGGGCAAGATCAGGGACGCCAGAGTTTGTGGGCGTCCTGAGTTTGATCGAACCACCGCATTATTTGCTGAGTGAATGTCTTTTGCAATGCGCGCCGCGAGTTTCGCGGCTGTGGCCTTTTGTGCTTTCGCCACCATCGTGGCGACCGATCCCTCGCTGGCGTTGAGCGGGGAGATTGCGACGATCGATTCGACGCACGGCGCAACGGCTCCCCTCCTGTCGGTTGAGCCCTCCGCGCTTCAGGATCGTTCGACCATCTTCGCGCCGCGTCGCGAAGTCGTCCAGAAAACGCCGTCCACCCCCGCCGCCCAGTCCGATGACACGGATGAGGCGCCGCGCTCGCTTACCGAGCTCGTCTCGGCGCATGAGATGCCGGCGCATATCGACCGCGATCTCCACTGCCTCGCCGGTGCGGTCTATTTCGAATCCAAGAGCGAGCCGCTCGAAGGCCAGCTGGCGGTTGCCGAGGTGATCATCAACCGCGCCGAATCGGGCCGTTTCCCCGGCTCGATCTGCTCGGTCGTGTTTCAGCCCGGCCAGTTCTCCTTCGTGCGTCGCGGCGGCTTCCCGCCGATCCGCACCGGCAGCCGCGACTGGGAACATGCCGTCGCCGTCGCCGAGATCGCGATGAAGGACCAGTGGGAAAGCCGCGCTTCGGAAGCGCTTTATTTCCACGCCCGCCGCGTGTCGCCCAATTGGGGCAAGACGCGCGTCGCACAGTTGGGCAACCACATCTTCTATCGCTGATCGTCGCGACTTGTTCCGTCATTGCGAGCGCAGCGAAGCAATCCAGTCAAGCGTTAGACATCGTCTGGATTGCTTCGCTGCGCTCGCAATGACGGAGCGAAGTTGCAATTCCTCTTCCTGATGTTCTCTAGATGTTCTATGAAGGGGGGATGGCGACATCCCCCCTTCCGCCGTTCGGGGCGAGCGAATCCGAATCTCCCATGATCGCGCTCGATGTCGTGCGCGGCGTTTCGCGCCTGCTACTCCGGCACGATCTCGTCGCGATCTGTGAAGTGCCCCTCGGCAATGGCCGCCGCGCCGATCTGATGGCCATCGATTCGCGCGGCGCGATCGTGATCGTCGAGATCAAGGTGTCGCGCGCCGATCTGCTCGGCGACGGCAAGTGGGGCGACTATCTCGATTATTGCGATCGCTTCTTCTGGGCAGTGCCTGCCGGATTCGATCTCTCGCCCTTCGATGGCGAGGCTCTCGGCCCCGATATCAGCGGGCTGATCGTGGCCGATCGCTATGATGCGGCGATCGCGCGCGAAGCGCCGCTCCGGCCGATGCCGCCCGCGCGCCGCAAGGCGGAGACGCTGCGCTTCGCCCGGCGCTCGGCGCGTCGACTGCTCGATCTCGTCGATCCGGAGTGCGCGACGCTCGGTTAATCCTTGCCCAGCCAGGCCAGTGCGGCCTCCATCGACTGGAAGGGGCGCAGCCGGGGATGCGCCAATGTGCGCTCGACCTGCAGCCGGTTGAGGTAGCTGCCGACCACCACTGCCGCGCGACGCTGGTGAGCGTCATCCCCGCCGCCATGATGCTGGCGAGCGAATCGGCCACGTCATTGGCCTGTACGGGAAATTCAAACGATTCGACGATCGCGTCGAAATCGTCGCGGGTCGCGCGGATCTCCTGCACCTTCGCGCCGATCGCCGCTGCGAGCGGGGGAACGTCCTCGGGTTTCCAGAAGCCTTTCACATGGATGCGCAGCAGGTTGAGCCGCGCATCATAATCCACCCGAAACATGCCGTTATTGGCCCTTACGCAGCATCATCGAACGGGGCCGGCATTATTTTGGGCCAGCCACCGGCCGCTCGGCGGCGACGGGCTTCGCCGAATCGATTTCTTTCAGGATCACCGCCAGCCGCGGGTCGCGCGCCGCATAGTCGCGCGCGGTCATGCCCGCGATCGTGTCGGCCTTTTTCGGATTCGCGCCGGCGGCAAGCAACAGGCGCACGCATTGCAGGTCACCACTCTGCACGGCCTTGATCAGCGCCGTCTCGCCCGAGCGGTTGGTGAGATCGACTTGCGCATGCGCCATGATCAGCAGGCGAACGCCGTCCTCGAACCCCACCTGCGCCGCATAGATCAGCGCGGTGTTGCCGGCATTGTCGCGCGCGTTGGGGTTGGCTCCCTTCTGGAGCATATATTGCAGCCAGGTGGCGTCGCGCCGCCGCGTCACGATCTGCACCGCCGACTCGCCGGTGTCGGCATCGCGCGTGTCGATCATGTTGGGACCGCCCTTGTGGAGCGTGTCTTCCATCTTGTTGCCGTCGCGGTCGCGCACGGCCTTCAGGAAAGTGTAGCTCTGGGTGAACTGCGCCGGCGCCGAGGCCGGGGCGGTGACTGCCGCAAGGCCGGCGGCGATCATCGCCATCCGGACTCGTCCGATCGATACGCGTGCCATATATGCTGCCCTAGCTTGCAACCCGCCCGATAGCAAAGCATGGCTTTGACCAGGATGAACAGATTTTTCCGCGCAGCTGCGCCCCTTGCCGTTCTCACCATGCTTGCCGCCTGCGGCCAGGGCGGCGTTTCGTCGCGTTCACCGCTCAAGGGCGCGAAGCTCGGCGGCCCCTTCACGCTGGTCGATCAGGACGGCAAGCGCGTCAGCGATGCCGATTTCGCGGGTAAGTATCGGCTGATCTATTTCGGCTATACTTTCTGCCCTGATATCTGCCCGGTCGACATGCAGAAGCTGATGGCGGGCTATGCGCTGCTCCAGAAAAGCGATCCCAATCTCGCCGCGGCGATCCAGCCGATCTTCATCACCGTCGATCCGGAACGCGACACGCCTGATGTGCTCAAGCAATGGGTGTCCGCCTTCAACCCCCGGTTGATCGGCCTCACCGGCACGCCGCAGGAGATCGCGGCGGTCGCCAAGGAATATTCGGTCTATTACGCGAAGCAGCAGACGCCCGGCGCGTCGGGCTATCTGATGGATCATAGCCGCGCCGCCTATCTGTTCGGGCCGAAGGGCGAGCCGATCGCGCTCATCTCGCAGGACGCCGATCCGCAGACGATCGCGGGCGAACTGCGCCGCTGGGCGCATTGATGGAGCGGTTCTGGGAAGATCGGCCGCTCGAGGCGCTCGACCGCGCACAGTGGGAAGCGCTGTGCGACGGCTGCGGCAAATGCTGCGTCCACAAGCTGGAGGATGAGGAGACGGGCGATCTCCATCCCACGAACGTCGCCTGCAAATTGCTCGATCGCCACAATGGCCGCTGCACCGATTATCGCCATCGCCGCGCCTATGTGCCCGATTGCGTGCGCCTGACGCCCAGACTGGCACGCACGCTCGATTGGCTGCCGGAAACCTGCGCCTATCGCCTGCGCGCCTATGGCCAGCCCTTGCCCGGCTGGCATCCGCTGGTCAGCGGCGATCCCGAATCCGTCCACCGCGCCGGCATGTCGACGCGCGGCTGGACCGTCTCCGAAACCGATGTCGTTGATCTGGAAGACCATATCCTCGACCGCGAAGGTTGAGCCGCCGAGGTTCGGCGCGGATGCCCGGCCGCTGGCGGTCGTACGCGCGCCGCGCGCGCGCCGGCTGCGCCTCGCGGTCGATCCGCGCTCGGGCGAAGTCCGCCTCACCATCCCGCAGCGCGCCAAACTGGCCGAGGCTTTGGCCTGGGCCGAGCAGCATCGTGGCTGGATCGAGGCGCAGCTCGCCCGGCTCCCGCAGGCACGTCCGATCCTTCCCGGCGCTTCGGTGCCGTTCGGCGATACGAAGCTGTTCGTCGATTGGGCCGCCGATCGCCCCCGCACCGTGCGGCGCGAAGGCGATAGGCTGATCCTCGGCGGCCCCGTCGAAAGCGTCGGCGCGCGCGTCGTGCGCTGGCTGAAGCGCGAGGCACTTGCCACATTGTCGGAGGAAACCGACTTCTACGCCGCACGCGCCGGCGTCAGCGTATCGAGCGTGGCGGTGGGTGACCCGCGCTCGCGCTGGGGAAGCTGCGCTTCGACCGGCGCGATCCGCTACAGCTGGCGGCTCATCCTCGCGCCGTCGCACGTTCGGCGCGCCACCGTCGCGCACGAAGTCGCGCACCGTGTGCACATGGATCACAGCCCGGCCTTCCACCGGCTGGTCGCACAACTGTTCGGCGAAAGCCCCGCGCCCGCACGCAACTGGCTGCGCACGAATGGGGCGGCCCTTCACTGGATCGGTCGGCAAGACTGAACTCACCGTCATTGCGAGCGTAGCCAAGCAATCCAGCCGGAGCCCGGCATTTTCTGGATTGCTTCGCTACGCTCGCAATGACGGGGTGTAGATCAATCCCGCGGCGCCACCGGGCGCGGCGTCGCGGTCGGCGCAGGTGCGGGCTTGCGGCTGCGCCCGGTCACCTCGTCGATCCAGTCCTGATCCAGCCGGCGCGGCGCCTCGACGTCGCGCGGCTGATCCTGCTCGTCACCGCGGTCGATCGGGTTGCCGTCAGCGTCGACGAAGCGGCCGGGGTCGGCGGCCGGCGCAGCCTGGTTGCCGTTGGGATCGCCATAATAGGCTTCCTCGTCGGGCTCCAATTCCCATTCGGGCAGCGTCACCTTGGTGTCGAACTGCTCGACCGGGCGGTTGGCGACGGCCACCTTCATATAGGCCGCAAAGGCTTCCGCCGGCGATCGGCCGCCCTGTAGGCCCGGAATCGGCTTGGCGTCGTCCTTGCCCATCCACACGCCGGTGGTGATTCCGCTCGAGAAGCCGAGGAACCAGCCGTCCTTGCTCGATGTCGTCGTGCCCGTCTTGCCCGCGACCGGGCGGCCGATCTGCGCGGCGCGCCCCGTGCCGGTGTTGACGGCGGTCTGGAGCAGGTCCGTCATCTGCGCAGCGACGCCGGGGGCGACGAGCACGCGCGAGCTGTCGGTCTTGTGCTCATAGAGGATCTGGCCGTTCGCCGTCGTCACCTTGGTGATGCCGTAAGGCACCACGGCGACGCCCTTGGCGGCGACCGAGGCGAAGGCTCGCGTCATGTCGATCAGCCGCACGTCGGACGTGCCCAGCACCATCGACGGATCGGTGAAGATCTTGGTCGATATGCCGAAACGGCGCGCCATGTCGGCGATCGTCGTCGTACCGACATCCTGGCCGATCTTCGCGGCGATGGTGTTGATCGAATAGGCGAACGCGGTGCGCAGCGAGATCTGGCCCGAGAAGCGGCGCGAGCTGTTGCGCGGGCTCCAGCCGTCGATCGTCACCGGCTCGTCGACCACCATGTCGTCGGGCGTGTAGCCCGCCTCGAGCGCCGCGAGATAGACGAACAGCTTGAATGCCGAGCCCGACTGGCGCGTCGCCTGCGTCGCGCGGTTGTAGATCGAGGTCACATAATCGGTGCCGCCGATCATCGCGCGCACCGCGCCGTCGCGATCGAGCGAGACGAGCGCACCCTGTGCGCCCTTGGGCGTATAGCCCTGGATCGCGGCGTCGGCGGCCTTCTGCAACGCGGGGTCCAGCGTGGTCCACACGTCGATCGGCTGGCTGGTCTCGTCGATCAGCGTGTCGAGCTGGGGCAGCGCCCAGTCGGTGAAGTAGCGGACGCTGTTCTGCTTGGGCTCGGGCGCTAGCTTGACCGGCCCGGCGCTCGCGGCGTCGAGCTGCGTCTGGCTGATCTTGCCCTGCTCGCGCATCAGGTCGAGCACGACGCGCGACCGGTCGATCGCGGCCTGCGCGTCGGCGGTCGGCGAATAGTTGGACGGCGCCTTGACCAGCCCAGCGATGATCGCCGCCTCGGGCAGGCTCAGCGTCGTCGCCGGATGGCCGAAGAAGCGGCGCGACGCCGCGTCGATGCCGTAGGCGCCGCCACCGAAATAGACGCGGTTCAGATAAAGTTCGAGCACGTCCTGCTTGCTGAACTTCCATTCCAGCGCCAGCGCCAGCATCCCCTCGCGCACCTTGCGCGAATAGGATCGGCTGCTGCTCAGGAAGATGTTGCGCGCCAGCTGCTGGGTGATGGTGGAGACGCCGCGCACCTTGTCGTCGCGGCTGAAGCTCACCCGGATGCCGCGCAATATGCCGATCGGGTCGACGCCCGGATGGCTCCAGAAACGCCGGTCCTCGACCGAGACCATGGCGTCCTTCATCACCTGCGGGATGTCCTTATAGGGAATCCACGCGCCATAGCTCGGCCCCAGCGAGACGAGCACTGATCCGTCGGCGGCATGCACGCGGATCATCTGGCCGTTGGGCGACGATTTCAGCTCGTCATAGCTCGGCAGCGACGAGGCCTGGATATAGACGGCGGCGAACAGCCCGATCACGGCGAGCACGAGCACGCCGATCCCGATCTTCGTCATGGTGAGGATGAAGCCCCAGAAGGGGGATCGCTTCGAGGCTGATTTTGCGGCGGCCATGTGTGACCGCGATCTACCGGGCTTTGGTTAAGGCGACAAGCGGGGAGCGCGGAACCGCCCGCGCTCCCGTCGAAAATCGTCAGTCCTTCTTGCCCGCGAAGTCCAGCGAGGCGCTGTTCATGCAATAGCGCAGGCCATTCTCGCCCGGGCCGTCGGGGAAGACATGCCCCAGATGCCCGTCGCAGCGCGCGCAGCGCACCTCGACGCGGCGCATGCCGTGGCTGTTGTCGACATGCTCGGTGACCGCATCGGTGCTCGCCGGCGCGATGAAGCTCGGCCAGCCCGAGCCGCTGTCATATTTTTCCTCGCTGCGGAACAACTCGGCGCCGCACCCGGCGCAGCGATAGACGCCGGGCGCCTTGTTGTCGTTGTAGATGCCGGTGAAGGCGCGTTCGGTTCCGCCCTCGCGCAGCACATGATATTGCTCGGCGCTCAGGCGCTTGCGCCATTCGCCTTCGGGAAGATCCATCTTGTCCATGGCGCGAATGTGGGGATCGCCGGTGCGGCTTCAATGGGCCGGAATGCGGATTCGCGTCGCCCGCGCAACAATTGATGCAAGCGGCGGCGCGATACCCACGGCGCGCGCCATCCACGGCGCGATGGCGGGGCGTGAGGCGAGATCGTGGACGAGGCTGGCAATGCCGACAGGCCGCATGAGCCGTCGCCGGAAATCCGCCTGATAGGTGCCCGACGCCGCCGCGCCGTCGCGCAGGAACGCCCTCGCCGCCATCATGCCGCTTGCCAGCGCGATGCCAACGCCTTCACCGGCCAGCGACGCTATGACGCCAGCCTGATCCCCCAGCCGGAACAATCCCGCGCGTACCGTATCGGCGCGCCAGCCATAGGGCATCGCACCCACCGCCTGCCAAACGGCTCCTGCGTCGAGAAAGGCGAGCCGTTCGCCCAGCGCCGGACATTCTGCGCCGATCGCCGCGATCAGCGCCGCCGGCCGGCCGCCAGCTTCCGTCAGACGCGACTTGCGCACCGCCAGGCAGAGATTGGCGCGCCCGTCCTCCTGCAATTGCAGCCCGGCATAACCGCGATCGAACAGATGCAACTCGATCGCCTCGTTCGTCAGCCGCGCCAGCGCTTGATGCGCGGGAAGGTGGATGCGCAGCCCCAGCATTGGGTCGGCTTCGTCATGCGGCCTTCCCAGTCCGCGCAAGTCATGCTTGCCGGTCGCGAGGAACAGCGCTTGCGGGGCGATTTCGCCGCCGTCGTCGGTCGTCACCAGCAGCCCGTCCGCTCGCCTTGCGCCGACGCCGCGCTCGATCGCCGCGCCCTGCCGCCGCGCGAGGGCGACGAGCGCGCTGTCCAGTCTGCGGCGCGACAGGCCGATGGCGGGGGCAGGCAGCGGGGCTTCGCCCATCCGGCCGCCGGCGAACAGGCGCAGCCGGTGGATGGGTGCGCCGCCCAACGCTTCGCTATCGATGCCGATCCGCTCCAGCGTCTTCAGCGTGTGCCAGCTCATGAAGCCGCCGCACAGCATGTCGGGCGTCGTCAGCGTGCGCTCGACGATCAGCGGTCGTTCGCCGCCCCGCGCCAGCATGATCGCGGCCGCCGCGCCGGCCGGCCCGCCGCCGACGATCAGCGCAGCCGTTCGACGCATAGCCGGAAGGGGAAGACGCGCCTCACGCGCGCGCCCTCGATCCCGGCCTCGGCCAGGATCGGAGGCCATTCGCCGGGGCGGTAGGACCTTGCCACCGATAGCTGCCCATCGGCGCGGACGATCGGGTGCCAGCGCATCGTGGCGGCAAGCAGCCCGAAACCATGATAGGCGAAGGCATGGCGGTGCAGGTCGTTGACCAGCCAGCCCGTTTCGGCGTGCGTTTCCATGAAGCGCAGGAAATCGACCAGCTGTGCGTGCGTCATATGGTGCGCGACGAGGCTGCTGACCACGAAATCCCAATGCTCGTGCGCCAGATCGGCATAGTCGCCGGTCACATAGCGGATCGGCATGTCAGCCGGCGTGGCGGCGCGCGCCGCCGCCTCGCTCTTGGGATTGAGGTCGACGCCGACCAGCTCGGCGTCGATGCCGCGCCGCCGCGCCCAGCGCGCGATCCGGCGCAGCATGTCGCCTTCACCGAACCCGACGTCGAGCAGGCGGAAACGCCGCGCTCCCGATCGCGCGAGGAAGCCGGTCGTCGGCCGCGCCGCCATGGTCACGACATTCACGCGCGCGAGATGGGCAAGCACTGCCGCATAGACCGCCGGGTCCAGCCCCGGCGCGTCCATCGCTTCCTCGGCGATCGCGCGGTGCGCCAGCTCCATGGTCATGCCGTCCGGTAGCGAAAGCCCTCGGCCGCAAGGCCGGGGCCGAAGGCGAGCGCGACGCCGTTCGAGACGGCGCGGCCCATCTGGCGCGCCAGCACGAACATCAACGTCGCCGACGACATATTGCCCGCGTCGCTCAGCACGCCGCGCGAATCGGCTAGCGCGCCCTGCCCCAGCCCAAGGCCATGCTCGACCGCGTCGAGGATCGATCGGCCGCCGGCATGGACGGCCCAGCTGTCGGCGGGCGCGTCGCCCATGATCGTCGCGACCAATGCCGGGTCGGCCAGCGCTTCGGCGATCCGCCCCGGCACTTCGCCCGACAGATGCATGGCGAAGCCCTGGTCGCCCACCGTCCAGCGGATCAATCCCTGCGAATCGGGCAGGGTCGTCGCAAAGGGCGCCTCGATCGCGAAACCTTCCTCGGCGGCGCTGACCAGCGCGGCTGCGGCCCCGTCGCCGAACTGGAGCATCGCAAGCAGCGGCTCGATCCGGTCCTCGTCGGCCAGGTGCAGCGTCGACAGCTCGACGGTGACGACCAGCACGCGCGCGGCGGGGTCCGAACGCACGATGTGCCGCGCGCTTCTGAGCGCGGTGACCGCGGCATAACAGCCCATGAAACCAATCAGCAGCCGTTCGACCTGCGGGGAAAGGCCCAGCCGCGCCGCGATCATCTGGTCGATTCCCGGCGCGACGAAGCCGGTGCAGCTCGCGACGACGAGATGGGTGACGCCGCTCAGGTCGCGATCCAGCCCCGCGATCGCGCGCAGCGCCAGCGCCGGGGCGTGCTCGGCGTAAAGCGCCATCCGCGCCGATGTCGGCGGCAGCGGATCGACGGCATAGAATCCATCACGATCGACGGGGGATCCGCCGCTCGCGGTTGGCGGCAGCACCGACCAGCGATGCGCGATGCCCGATCGCGCGGCCATGCGATCGAACAGCTTGCGTTCGCGGTCGTCGGCGATGCGCGGTGCGGCCCAACCGACAAAGGCCGCATGGATATCATGCTCGGGTACGATCGCGCTGATCGCGTTAATATGGGGTTGGGCAGTCACGGCTCGTCTCTCGCTCGATGCGCCCCACACAAGCATATGGCGTGCCCGGGCCGTTTGGGAAATTAAACTATAGTTAGCTTGACCGGGGGCCGCGCTCTGGCATGCGTCAAACCGGCGTCTCGCCCCACCAGCGCGCGATCACCTCGGCGTGCGGATTGCCTTCGGGGTCGGTGCGGCGGTGGACGAGCGAGGTCAGCACCTGCGTCGTCGTGCCGATATGCACGCGTGTGACGACGTAGAAGAGGCTGGAGGTGAAGCCCGTTCCCGGCGGCACCGACGCGCCTGCCATGGCGAAGTCGCGCGCGGTGAGATAACCCACCGCATCGCGCTGGCGGATCAGCATCTGCGCCTTGGTCGCGTCGTCGAGCAGCATGGCGAGCAGCGGCTGGCCGACGGTGTTGAGGTTGATCGCCGTATCGATCGGCAGCGCGTCGGCGATCGTGCCGAGCCGCGCGATCGTCTCCGCGTCGACCCCGCCCAGCGCCAGCTGCTGGAGGCTCGCAATCCGTCCGCTCGCGCGCAGCGCATCGAGCAGCAACGGCCCATATTCGGGCGGATAGCGGAAGCTGGTCAGGATCTTGGCCAGCAGTGCGCGCGCGCCGGGATCGCCCGTCACCAGCATGTTGATGTTGAACTTGGCCTGCGCGTCGACGACCGCGAGGCTGAAGCGACCGCCCTCGATCGCGGCGTCGGGCTGAATCACCGAAGTCCACGCCTCGCGCATATGATCGCTTTCGGGCGCCTCGATCATGTCGCGGCGCAGCGCCGCCACCGCCGATGCCTCGCCGCCCAGCGCCACGGCCTGCGCGCGTGCCGCCTCGCGCATCATCAGCGTCCGGTCGATCCCGGCGTCGCGCGACGAGACCATGAGGACGACGACGCTCGCCGCCAGCGCGATGATCAGCAGCACGTTGATCAGGATCATACCCTGCTCGTGCGCGGGGGGGGCACGGTGCCTGGTCATGGGTGCGCCGGGAGGGGGACGACGCGGCGTATGCTGCCGCCGCGCTGGCGCGGACCGGGGGCAAGCGCGATCTCGACCGATATCGCGCGCGGCCATTCGCCCTTCTGCCCGTCGCTCGCCGGCCAGCGGTCCTGCCACTGCCCCTCGGCGTTCATCGCGCGGATGGTCAGCCCCGAAACGCCGGTCAACATCCGCTGGTCGCGCGCCGTGCCCAGCCCTGTGCCCACCGACCGGCGCATCATGCCGTTGGCGAGCGAATAGCTGATCGGCTGGTTGCCGATCGCGGTCATGCTGTGGCGGATGAAGCTCAGGCTGTTTCCGGCCAGCGTCACGTCGCCGCCAAATTGCTCGAGGTCGGATTTGATCAGGAACATCGCGCGCTGCAGGTCGGCCAGCCGCTCGATCCGCCCGCCCGTGCGTTCCTGCGCGTCCATCACCGTCCGCACCAGCGCGACGCCGGCGAGCGAGATCAGCGCAAACAGCGCCAATGAGACGATCATCTCGATCAGCGTGAAGCCGCGCTCGCCCGCGCGCGGGGTGAAGCTCATCCCGCGCTGCCGTGGCCGATCAGCCGGTTGCCGCTCACATCGGCCTCAAGGATCGCCATGCCGCGCAGGCAGCTGCCGTCGCTGCGGAACTGCAGGTCGCCCGAAACGCCCTTGAACGACGCGGCGAGCAACCCCTGCCGCGACAGCGCGCCGCCGCGCAGCAGCGTCCGCGCGATCGTCGCCGCGTCATAGCCCAGCGCGGCGATTGCCCCCGGTTCGCCCCCATGTTTCGCCTGATAACTCCGCACGAAATCGCCATAGGCGTCGGGATCGAAGCCGGCGAGCCAGGCGCCGTTGAACGCATCATTCTCGGCGGCATTTCCCGCCACCGTCTGCATCGTCGCCAATATCTGCGCTCCGGCCGCGTGGAGCAGCTTGGCCAGCGCCGCCATCCGCGCGCCGCCCGCGGGGATCAGCACCGCATCGGGCAGGTCGCCGCCCTGCCGCAACGCCGCGATCAGCGCCTGTGCGTCGAGCGTGCCCGCACTGACGACGGGCGCGATCGTCACGCCGGCCACGGGCGCCGCGCGCTGCGCGGCCGCCAGCGCAGCCTTGCCCCAATTGTCATCCTCCACCACGACGCCGATCATCCGTACCCCGCGCCCGCGCGCATAGCTCAGGATCGCGCCTACCGACTGCGCCGGTGTGACGCCCAACATGAAGGCCCCCGAATCGAGCAGGGCGGGATCGTTGCTGAAGCTCAGCACAGGCAGCGCGCCCGCCGCTGCGACAACGGGTCGCACCTCGGCGGCGTTCAGCGGGCCGAGGATGATCCCCGCCCCTGCCTTGATCGCCGCCGCGGTTGCTGCGGCAGCGCCCTCGGGCGTCCCGCCGGTGTCGAAGCTCAGAATCGCCTCGGCCTTGGGGGCGGGGGGCGGGGCCAGCGTCGCCGCGCGCTCGATCAGCCGGGCAAGGCTTGCGTTCGGCCCGCTTAGCGGCAAGAGCAGGCCGGCCAGCACCTTGCGCGGCTTAGGCTTCGGGGCGGCCAGTGCTTGGCCGAGGGGAACAGCATATGCCGTCGTCAGCATCAGGCCCGAACCCGCCAGCCGCAGAACATGCCGTCGATTCATCATGGCTCCGTTCATTGGTCGGCCGCCCCGCGCGGCTGCTGGCGATTGCGGGCGCGGCCTATCTGGCCGGGCTCGTCGTCTATCTTCCCGCGCGCCTTATAGTGGCGCATGGCGAAGGCACCAACATTGCCGATGTCGCGGGAACGATCTGGCATGGCGAGGCCGCTCTGGCCGGCGGCGCGACGCTCGGCTGGCGCTGGGCGCCGCTGCGCTCGCTGATCGGCTTCGGTTTCGCGGGCGATTTCACCGTCCGCTCGGATCGCGGCGAATTGCGGGGCAAGGCGCTGCTCGGCCCGCGCTCGATCACGCTTGCCGACGTCGGCGGCGCGACGGGTGCGTCGCTCGCCGCCGCGCTGTTCCCGCGCCTGCCCTTCGCCTGCGACATGCCGCTGCAGGTCGATCTCCGGCGCGTGAAGCTGGGCGGCGGCGATCAGCATGTCGACGGCCGAATCCTTGGCGACGCGGGCAATTGCGCGCTGCGCTCGGCCCCCGGCGCGACCACGTCCGTCCCGCCGCTGGTGCTCGAAAGCGCAGGGGATAGGCGCGCCCAGATTGCCCGGCAGGGCCAGCGCCGCGTGCCGCTCGCCACCTTCGATCTCGGCCGCGACGGCGCGATCGGCATCCGGATCACGCAGGAAGGGGCGGCGGCC
Organism: Sphingomonas sp. EU05-FHT14C10; assembly: GCF_058790595.1. Taxonomy (NCBI): domain Bacteria; kingdom Pseudomonadati; phylum Pseudomonadota; class Alphaproteobacteria; order Sphingomonadales; family Sphingomonadaceae; genus Sphingomonas; species Sphingomonas sp. EU05-FHT14C10. Next base: position 147,656 of record NZ_JBYTEN010000004.1, read on the forward strand.
TTCCCCTTCGCGGTGCCGGCAGGCGGGCTTGCCGTCGACACGCGCTTCTAGCTCGCGACCAGATCGTTGAGGCCGATGATCGGCAGCAGGATCGCCAGCACCATCAGCAGCACCATCCCGCCCATCAGCAACAACACGGCCGGTTCGACGAGCGCGACCAGAGTCGTCACCAGCGCATCCAGCTCGCGCTCCAGCTCGGCGCCCGCGCGGCCCAGCGCATCGCCCAGCTGGCCGCTATTCTCGCCGCTCGCGACGATCGCGATCAGCATCGCGGGAAAGGCCTCGGCCTCGCGCATCGCCGACGACAGGCTCGATCCTTCCTTCACCCGTTCGGCAACGGCCAGCGCCTGTGCGCGGATATGGCGATTGGGCGTGACGGCGGCGGCGGCGGCCAGCGCCTCGACCAGCGGCACCGCGCTTTGCACCAGCGTCGCCAGCGTCCCCGCGAAGCGTGCGGCGTTCATCTGCCGGCTGAAGCGCGCGAAAGGCCGCCTTGTCGCGAGGAAGCGGTGGAAGCGCAGCCGGTTGTCGGGCACGCGCAGCCAGCGTGCCCACAGGAATCCGCCGATCACCAGCACCGCGACGAGGATCAGCCCGTAGTTTTGCAACCCCGAGGACAGGGCGATCAGCAGCCGGGTGAGCAAGGGTAGCTCGGCCCCGCGCGAAACGAAGACCCGCACGATATCGGGCACGACGTAGATGAGCAGCAGCGTGACCATGCCGATCGCGACGGTCGCCAGCAGCGCGGGATAGAGCAGCGCGAGCTGCACTTTCTGCTGCGTGCGGTGGCGGCGCTCGACGAAGTCGGCAAGGTGCGCCAGCACGTCGTCCAGCTTGCCCGATTGCTCGCCTGCGGCGATCGAGGCGCGATAATATTCGGGGAAGGCGCCGGGGTGGTCTCCGAGCGCGCTGGCGAAGGTCCGTCCGTCGAGGATCGCGCCGCGCACATTGACCAGCAGGCTGCTCACCGCCGTGGTCTCGGCCTGTCTGGCGACGAGGTTCAGCGCTTCCTCGATCCTGACGCCGCTGCCGATCAGCGTCGACAACTGGCGCGTGAAAGTGGCGAGCGCGCGCGGCCCCACGCGCCGTCGCGACAGGAAACCCAGCCCCGGCGTCTCGCCCTTGTCGCGCGTCGGCTCGATCGACACGGGCAGCAGCGCGCGTTCGCGCAGCGCTCGCCGCGCGCCCAGCTCGCTCGCCGCCTCGATCACGCCCTTGGTTTGCGCGCCTGCCGCATCGACGGCCCGATAGAGAAATGCCGGCAAAGCTATTTCCCCGTTCGGGCTGAGCTTGTCGAAGCCCTTCCCTTGCCGGCGGCGTCGAGGACGAAGAACGGCCTCGACAAGCTCGGCCCGAGCGGATGGTGAAGCGAAGCGCGCATCAGCCGTCGTCGCGCACGACGCGCGCGACTTCCTCGACCGAGGTCATCCCCTCGCGCAGCTTGGCGATGCCGTCGTCGAGCAGGCTGGGCGACAGGCGTCGCGCCGATCGCGTCAGCTCGGCCTCGGCCGCGCCGTCATGGATCAGCATTTCCACCGCGCTGTCGACCTCGACGATCTCGTAGATGGCGGTGCGCCCGCGATAGCCTTCATTGTGGCAGGCGGGGCATCCCCTGGCGCGCCACAGCGCCTCGCCGGGCTTCAGCGATCCGCCGAGCAGCGCCACGTCCGCGTCGCGCGCGACATCGGCCTCGCGGCATTCGGGGCACAACCTGCGCACCAGCCGCTGCGCGATCAGCCCGACGACCATTGGGGCGAGCAGATAGCGTTCCACCCCCATGTCGGTCAGCCGCGTGATGCTGCCGACCGCGCTGTTGGTGTGGAGCGTCGACAGCACGAAATGCCCGGTCATCGCCGATCGCACGGCGGTTTCGGCGGTTTCCTGGTCGCGGATCTCGCCGATCATGATCACGTCGGGATCCTGGCGCAATATGGCGCGCAGCCCGCGCGCGAAGGTCATGTCGGTGCGCGGATTGACCTGCGTCTGGCTGACTCCCGCCAGCTCATATTCGATCGGGTCCTCGACCGTCATGATGCTGCGCTTGCGATCGTTCAGCCGGTTGAGCGCGGCATAGAGCGTCGTCGTCTTGCCCGAACCCGTCGGCCCGGTGACGAGGAGGATGCCGTTGGGCCGTTCGAGCAGCCGTGCGAACAGCGTCTTGTCGCGCGCGCTCATCCCCAGATGCTCGAGGTCGAGGCGCACCGCGTCGCGGTCGAGCAGGCGCATCACCACGCGCTCGCCATGCTGGGTGGGCAGGGTCGAAACGCGCACGTCAATCTCGTGCCCGCCGACGCGCAGCGTCACGCGCCCGTCCTGCGGCACGCGCTTTTCCGCGATGTCCAGCCGCGCCATCACCTTGATGCGGCTGACGAGCAAAGGCGCCAGCGCGCGCTTGGGCTCGATCATGTCGCGCAGCACACCGTCGACGCGGAAGCGCACGACCACGCGCTTTTCCTGCGTCTCGATATGGATGTCCGACGCGCCTTCCTTCACCGCCTCCAGCAGCAGCGCGTTGATCAGGCGGATGACGGGCGAATCGTCGCGCTGGTCGAGCAGGTCGTCGACTGCCGCCGCGCTGTCGGCAAGCGCCGCGAGATCGGTGTCGAGCTCGGCCGCGAAGCCGGCCGCATTGTTCGCGCTTTCCTGATATTGTTCGCGCAGGCGCTGGTCGAAGGCCGCGTCGGGCAGTTCGACGAAGCGTGTCGCGGCGCCGAACAGCCGCTGCACCTCAAGCCGCGCGGCAAGCGGCGTCGCCGCGACATGCGCGCATTCGTAACCCGTGTCGGTCAGCCGCACGCTGACGCCATGCCGCCGCGCAAAGCCATAGGGCAGCGCCGCCGGCGGCTGGCTGGCAAGGTCGAGCATCGCCTCGCTCATTGGAACAGCAACGCCACGGAGACCATGCCCGGCGCGTCGGTCTTCTCGATCCGCGTCTCGACGATCGTCACCCCCGATTGCGCATCGAGGATCGACAGCCACTGCATCACTGCCGGGAAAGGCGCCTTCTCGACGATCGCGCGGGTGCGCGCACCGTCAGGCTCGGATCGCATCACCGCCACGCCCGCCTGCCCCGCCGCGCTCTGCACGATCGTCGCGGGCGGGCCGGAAAGCTGCGCCGGGCCGTTGACCACCGGGTCCGTCCCCGCCGCGCGCAGCCGCATGTTCAGCGCCGAATAGGTGCGGATATCGCTCACCGCCTGTGCGTGCGCCGCGATCAGCGGCTTGGCCACGAAGCTGACCAGTATGGCGATCGCCAGCACCCCGCCCAGCGCGCCGATCAGGATGCGCTCGCGCGCGCTCAGCCCCTGCCACCAGGCCTGCAGCTGGGGAAGAATAGCGTTCACTGTCCGCCCCCGTTGCTTACCACCACCGTGGCGCCCTGCGGCGAAACCGCGCCGGGGGTGATCTTCATCCCCGCGCCGGTGATCGCGGCGTTCAGCGCCTGCACCTTGGCCGGGTCGCTCACCGCCACGCGCAGCGTCACCGTCCCCGCCGCTTCGTCGAGCGTCATGCCCTCGACCTTCACGGCGCTTGCGAGCGGCGCCATCGCCTTGCTCAGCCGGACGAGCAGCGGCAGCACGCGCCCCGGCGCCTTTCCGCCGCCGGTCGGCAGCAGCGCGGTCGCCTGCGCCACCACATCGTCGCCGATCGTCGTGCCCGGCGCCTTTTGCTGGATCAGCGCCACCGTCTCGGCCTTGCGCCTGTCCGCGGTGACCTTCAGCGCGATCAGGTCGGCGATCAGGATCAGCAGATGCGCGGCGATCGCGATCCCGACGATGATCGCCAGCCGCTTCGTCCAACGCGGCAGCGGCGACCGCGCGGCGGCATAGCTGCCCTGCCGCAGGTCGAGCGCGGGCGCGACGCGTTCGGGAGTCGCATCGACCGCGTCGAACGCAGCGGGCAGCGGCGCGCCATAGCTATAGATTTGCGGCCTGCCCGCCGCCTCCCACGCGCCGTCGAGCGCGACGATCGGCAACGCGAAGCCGCCGCCATCGGCCGTGCGCACCAGCGCGCGTTCGCCGTCCAGCGAAACCGACCAGCTTGCCGCCTCGGGCACCGGCAGCGTCAGCGCGTCGGGCACCAGCGCGGCATTGCCCAGCCCCGCCGCCTCGATCCGCGCCAGCCAGCCGCGCATCACATCGTGGCGCACCACGCCGGCCAGCCAGTCCTGCCCGTCCATCCTGGCGCCCAGCGCGACATGCACCGCCTCGATCGGCTCGGCGATCCGGTCCTCGATCGCGAAGGGCAAGGCGGCAAGGCGCTTGGCCTGCGTCGGCAGCGGCAGCGCGACGACGGCAAGCAGCACCTGCTCGGTCGGGACGAGCACTGTCTCCGAACCGACATAATTCGCCTCTACCGGCTCGAGTCCGTCCTCGCCCAGCCGCCATGCGCCGCCGACGATGGCGGCAGCGGTCCCGGCGTTGGGGGAGGTTTTGGCCGCGACGGGCGGCAGCGGGCGCGCTAGCGTTTGCATCTGGAGGCTCTATACAGAAGGCCATGACGGTGTTGCCAGACTTTGTTTGTGACAGTTCGGTGTCAAACCCGCACGAATCCTCGCCTTCCATGACGGTCCCGGCGCATGAGCGCGGGCTGACGCTGGTCGAGATGATCGTCGTGCTGGCGATCATCGCGCTCGTCGCCGCGCTGATCGTCCCCAACGTCATCGGCCGCCCCGATCAGGCGCGCGTCACCGTCGCCAACACCGATCTCAAGACGATTTCGGCCGCGCTCAAAATGTACCGGCTCGACAATGGCGGCTACCCGACAACCCAGCAGGGTCTGTCCGCGCTGGCGAAGAAGCCCGAGGGCGCCGACGCTCCGGCCAACTGGAATGCCGAAGGCTATCTGGCACAGGTCCCGGTCGATCCCTGGGGCCATGCCTATCTCTACAGGAGCCCGGGCGAAGGCGGCGCGGGCTTCGATCTGATGACGCTCGGCAAGGACGGCAAGCCCGGCGGCGAGGGCACCGACGCCGATATCAAGACGAGCGGCTGATCCGGTGCGCGTCGCGGCGGGGGAAAAAGGTCTGACATTGGTCGAGATGCTGGTGGTCCTCGCGATCATCGGCATTGCCTCTGGCATCGCCGTGCTCGGCTTCGGCGCGGGGCGCGGGGTCAATGTCCAGGCCGAGGCGAAGGGCTTCGCCGCGCGCCTCCGCCTTGCCGCCGACATCGGCATGGTCACCGACAAACGGCTGATGCTGGCGTGGGACGATCGCAGCTATAGCTTCCTCGAATGGGATTCCGCCCGCCGCCAATGGGTGCCCGAAGAAGGTAACAGCCTCGCCGGCCGCCACATGCTGCCCAGCGGCTTCCGCTTCGCCATCGACGCCAAATCGCCGCTTCCGCTTGCCGCCGACGGCACCGGCCAGGGGCTTGCCGCGCGGATCAGCCATGGCGGGCAGAACTGGCAGGTCCTGTTCGACGGGTTCGCCGCCGAGGCGAGCCCGATCAGGCCGGTGAAGACATGAACGAGCGCGGCTTCTCGCTCATCGAGACGCTCGTCGCGCTCCTCGTGCTCGGCATTGCCAGCGTGGGGTTGATCCGCGCGACCGAAGGCCATGTCGATGCGACGCGCGGGATCGAGGATCGCGCCGTGGCGCAGTGGGTGGCGGAGGAACGGCTTGCCCAGCTCTCGCTGCCCGGACGCCCCGCCGCCGGCCCGATCAGAATGATGGACCGCGACTGGGACGTGAAGGTGGATGAGCGCGCGACGGGCGACGCCGATGTCCGCGCGGTCGATGTCAGCGTCAGCGCCGCGGGGCAGAAGCCCGTGCTGGCGACGCTCCACGGCTTCGTCGATCGGGGGGACAGGAACTCATGATCCGCCTCGACCGCATCGATCCCGCGCGCGCCGGCCGCATCGTCGATATCGTCGCGATCCTGCTCGCCATCTCGGTCGCGTTGGCGCTCGCCGCGTTCACCTGGCGGGTCATTGCAGGCGGCCCCGGCGCGCATGTCGCGGCCGCGCCGCCGCCGCAGGTCCATGCCGCGACCGATGTCGCCCCCGTCGTCCAGCTCGCGCCCTTCGGCGCGCCGGGGGCGGGTGGGGCGACCGGCGGCCCGACCAGCCTGCCGCTGATCCTCAAGGCGATCATCTATCGCGAGAGCCCCGGCGTCTCGACCGCGATCATCGCCGCCAGCGGACAGCCCGCCAAGCCGTTCAAGGTTGGCGACAGCGCGGGCGGCCTCGCCGCCATCTCGGCGATCGAGCGCGATCATGTCGTGGTCGATGCCGGCGGCCAGCTTCAGCAGCTTTTCTTCCCTGGCCGGATGAAGGAGCTTCTGGGCCAGGCGGAGGCCAGGGGTGCAGCGCCGCCTCCGCCTCCACCCGTGGCGCCCGCTCCGCCGCCTCCGACCGCTGCACTGCCCGCGCCTGACGGTGCGGTGCGTGCCGCGCCGTCGCCCGTCACGCCTCCGCCCGCTGTCGCGCCACAGGCCGCGCCGACAGCCGGTCAGCCGGGGCGTCAGGGCGCATTCCTTGACTCGTCATCATCGACGCCTACTAGCCGCGCGGGCGCGAATCGCCTGCTCGCCGGCTTGTCGGCATCTTCGTCCAACCAGATTCAGGCATTGCGTTGAGGGGGATCATGTCCGTTTGCAAAGGGCTGCTGTCGACGGCGCTGGCCGTCTCGCTGGCGCTCCCTGCCCCGCTGCTGGCGCAGGCCGATCCCGATTCGCGCGGCGACGTCGTCGTCAACATGCGCGAAGTCGATATCGCCGATGTTGCCGAACAGATTTCGCGCATCACCGGGCGCACGCTGATCCTCGATCCCGCCGTGCGCGGCACGGTGACGGTCACGTCGGCAACGCCGCTCAGCCCCGACGGCGTGTGGCAGCTCTTCCAGTCGGTATTGCGCGCGCAGGGCTATGCGGCGGTGCAGAGCGGGCGCAGCTGGCGGATCGTCAGCCAGGCCAATGCCGTGCGCGACGGCGGCATCCGCGCGCGCGGGACGGGCGCCGAAGTCGTCACGCGCCTCATCCGTCTGCGCAGCCTCGCCCCCGATCAGGCGGTCCGCGTCTTCCGCCCCCTCGTCGCGCAGTTCGGCAGCGTCGAGGCGATCACCTCGCCCAACGCGATCGTCGTCACTGACTATGCCGAGAATGTTCGCCGCATCGAATCGCTGGCGGCGGCGATCGATGGCGGTCAGGGGCCAGAATTCCAGGCGATCAGCCTCAAATATGCGACGGCCGAGGATGTCGCCAACGCGCTGCGCACCGTGCTTGGCGACGGCGCGCAGGGCGGCCCGCGCATCGCGTCCGATCAGCGCTCGAACGTCGTCATCGTCCGTGGCGAGCCCACTGCGATGCGCGAGGCGCGGCGCATCGCCTCCTCGCTCGACCAGCCGGGCGGCGCGACGCCGACGACGCGCGTTTTCCGGCTCAGCAACAGCGACGCCGAATCGGTGACGGCGGTGCTGCAGGGCGTATTGGGCGAAGGCGGCCAGTCGGCGACCAATCCCGTCGCGCGCTCGCTCTCCTCGTCGCGCTTCGGCGCCGGCCTCAACAACAACAGCAAGATCGGCGCGGGTCAGACGGGCACCGGATCGGTCCCCGCCCAGCTTAGCGGATCGCTCGCCAGCAGCATCGCGAACAGCGGCAAGTCGGGCAGTGGATCGGGCACGGGCAGCGAAGCCGCACCCGCCGGATTCTCGACGCCCGATCTCGCCGTCCAGCCCGCGTCGGAGATCAACGCCATCGTCGTGCGCGGCACGCCATCGGCCATCGCGCAGATCGAACCGTTGATCAGCGAGCTCGACGTGCGCCGCCCGCAGGTGATGATCGAGGCTGCGATCGTCGAGATCACCGGCGACGAGGCCGAGCAGCTCGGGGTCCAGTTCGGCGTCGGCTCGGCCGCGCCCGAAGGCATCGGCAATGGCGCGGCGACCAATTTCTCGACGGTCGACGTACCGTTGAAGACTTTGCTGGCGGCACTCGGCTCGCCGGCGGCGGCGGGGATCGGCAACGGCCTCAATCTCAACCTCGGCAACGATAATTTCCGCGTGCTCGTGCAGGCGCTCGGCAGTTCGACCAAGGCCAACCTGCTCTCGACGCCCAGCCTCACCACGCTCGACAACGAGCCGGCGGAGATCGTCGTGGGCCAGAATGTGCCCTTCCGCACCGGCAGCTATGCGACCGACGGCAACACGACGACGCCTTTCACCACGATCGAGCGCCAGGATGTCGGCATCACGCTGCGCGTCGTGCCGCGCGTCAATTCGGGCAATGTCGTGAAGCTCGAGGTCAGCCAGGAAGTCTCGGCGCTGACCAACGGCGTCACCGGCGCGGCCGACCTCGTCACCAACCGCCGCAGCATCCAGACGACGGTGCTCGCCGACAATGGCGAGACGATCGTGCTCGGCGGCCTCATCACCGACGATCGCAGTTCGACGCGCAACAAGGTGCCCGTGATCGGCGACGTTCCGTTGCTCGGCGAGTTGTTCAAGTCGCGCAAGGAAAGCCAGACGAAGCGGACCCTGTTCGTCTTCCTGCGCCCGACGATCCTGCGCGACACGGCGGCCGCGGTCGCGGCGGCGAAGGCCAAATATGGCCGTCTGCAGGGCGACGAGGCCGCGCTGGCGCGCAGCCGCAGCCTGCTGCTCACCCCGCCGCCCGCGCGCCTGACGCTCGAGATCGACGGAATCTACTGAAGCCTGTCCTACAGCGGTGCTGCGATGCTAGGCAGTCGGCGGGCGCCGGTCCGCCGACATCGTCCGCGTTCGCAAGTTGAGAAAAGCGCTCCAGCCTCTCAACTTTGTCAACTTCCGAGAGCAGGAATCGCGCTTTTCCGCCATTTCCTACAACGGGCAGCGTCACGCTGCCGCGCCCTAGTTGACGCGTCGCACCACGCGCCGGTCGCCGCGCCGGAAGGTCGCGCGCGTCGGCGTCAGGCTCACCAGCTTCCATCCGTCGATGCTCTGCCCGGGCGACAGCGTCCGCGTCTTGCCGCGCCCGATCCGCACCATCGCGCTCGCATGGCGCGGGAAGCGCCCGACGATCCCCGCAAGGTCGGGTCCCTCATTGCCTTCGTCGATGGCCTCGGGCGTCGGCGTCGCCTGCGGTTTGGCGTCGCCAAAGGGCTTGCGCGCAACGATATCGCCCATCTGGGGCGCATCGGGGACGACGATCGGCTGCATCCTTTCGGCCGGCGCGGCCGGTTGAACCGCGGAGGCCGGCATGTGTCGCGGCATCAGCAGCAGCGCCGGCGCGCCAACGGCCGCCAGCGCCGCCAGCCCCAGGATCACGAAAGGCGTGCGTTCCTGCTTCATCGCGCCTGCCAGAAAGCGACGAGCTGCCCGTCGAGCGTCAGCCCGCCCGCCGCGTCGTCACGCGTCATCCTGATCGCCGCAAAGCGGAATCCCGGCCGCGCGCTTTCCAGCCGCCCGACGAAACGGAGGATCGACGCGGCATCGCCATGCGCGGTGATGTGCAGCGCGACCAGCGCCGGATCGCCGCCGTCGACGGGGTCGAGGCCGTCGATGGTGACGATGCGCCCCATCGATCGAACGCGATCGGCGGCATCCTTCAACGCCGCATCGCCGCTCGCGGCGGGCGCGGTCAGCGCCGCCGGCCAGCGGATGGTCAACGCCTCCGGCGCGGTCGCGACCGCGCCGAGCGCCGCCCGTTGTTGCCGCGCCGCCGCCAGCGCCCCCGTCGCCTCGCGCGCCTGCTGGGCAAGCAGCAGCATCGCGCCCAGCCAGACGATGAGCAACGCGCCCAATATCGCGAAGGGCCGTGTCATATCCGCCCCTCGAAACGGCTGCGAATCCCGCGATCGGTGACCGCGCGCTGTGCGGTCGCCTTCAGCTCCAGCGGCGCAAGGGCCGCGCGCACCGGATCCGGGTCGTTCGAATCGACCTCCACGACCAGCTTTCCATCGGCGGCTTCGTCGAGCGTGGCGAGCCGCGCGCCGTCTGGCAGCGCCTTAGTGAGTTTCTCGATCAACGCGCCCGTGCTTTCGCGTTCCAGCGCAGGGCGTAGCTGCACAGCGAGTGCGACGGTCGTGTCCGCCTGGCGCTTTGCGGCGAGTGCGCCGCCGCCCTGCGCTTCCGCTGCCTGTGCCGCGCGCGCCTCGCGCAGCGTCAGCAGTTTCGCGCCCGCCCACGTCGTCATCGGGATGGTGAGCAGCAGGGCGAACGCGGCGAGAAGCGCCCTCACCGTCGCGCGCGCCGCCGGGCTCGATCCCGCGCCGCCCGTGACGAGGATCGTCAGGTTTCCGCCGCGCGCCACCCCGATCGTCGGCCTTGCCTCGGGCGCTTTGGGATATGTCGCCAATATCGCATCGATTCGCGACCGGCGCGCCATTGCGACATGCAGCAGGCGCGCGCCCTGCGGGCCGCGCGCTCGGTGCGCTTTCCAGATCAGTTCAACGGGCGCGATGGGGGCGAGCCGGCCGATCGCCTGGGCGATTGTCTCGCCCGGCCGCAACCGTGCCGTCGCGACGAAGCTGTCGGCTTCGCCCAGGCTGAGCCGATCCGGCCCGGAGGGCTTGGGTATTTCGCCCGGCGCGAGAGCCATGTCGCGTCCGTTGCGCTCGGCGCGCGGAGTCAGCCGGCCTGCCAGCGCGTCGATCCAGCCCGCGAAATTCACCCGCGCATCCCGACGATCGTTGCGATCGCGAACAGCGCAATCGCGCCGGCCTGCGCCTGCGTGCCCATGCGCAGCGCCATCGTCCGCGCGGCTCGCGCCAACCGCGCCGCCATGGCCCGCCGTTCGCCCTCGCCCGTCGTGGCGGCCAGCGCCGCCGAATCGGCAGCAGCGATAGCACCACGCAGCCCCCGGTCCACGCGCAGTGCGACGATCGCCCCGGCGAGCACCGCGATGCCCGCAGCCAGATACGCGCCGGCGAAAAGCAGGATCGTCACCGCGCCGATAAACCAGCAGGCCGCCGGCACGACGGGGCTGCGCGCGGCGACGTGCAATGCCTCGCGCGCGCGCATCGTCTCGGCGATGGCGATCAGCATGGCGCCCTGATCGGCGGCGCCGGTCAGCAGGTCGCGCGTCGTTGCAGGCAGGCCGGGCTCGGCCGCGATCGCGCCGATCGGATCGGTGGGGCCGCGCGCGGCGATGCGGTCGATCGCGCTTTTCTGGGCGGCGGGCAGCGGACCCGCCTTCACGATGGCGAGCGCGGCATTCAGGTCGCGGGCGCGGCCGCGCGCCAGCCCGATCTGCTCGATCAGCGCCGCCTCGGCATCGCCGCCCGGTGCCCAGGCGTTGATCAGGCGCTGCGCAAGGCTGGGTTCGCCATGCCCCATGGATACCGGCGTAAGCCCGTCCTTGTGGAGCGATCGCTGCGCCGCCGCCCGGTCTGATGCGACGACGGTGACGGTGCGTGCCGCACCGCCTTCGTCGATCACCGTCGATCGATAGGCCGAACCCGAACCCGCCATGGCGGGCCGTGCAATATCCAGCGCCTGTTCGATGGCCTCGACCGAAGCGGTGCGCGCGGAAACCGGCGTGCCGCTGGCAAAGGCGATTCCGGCGAGCGTTTCGCTGTCCGTCGGATCGGCCATGGCGACGATCAGCCGACCTTCCTCATGCCCCTGCGGCAATGCGAGGCGGTCGATAAGGAAAGAGCGCGATACCTCGCCGGCGGCGACCGGCGCCTTCGGCTCTATCACCATAGTCCCCGTGGTCGCGGCCACGGCCTCCGCCATCGCCTGCGCTTCGACATGCCCGCCGCGCACCAGCGCGATCGCGATTCGCTCGCCCCCGGCCGCCGCAGCGTCGATCGCCGCCGGATCGGCCAGCCCGCGTTGTTCGAGGATGCGTGCCAGTGCGACCTGGTCTTCGGGGACTTTCATTAGGCTCGCTTTACTCGCCCTTGCGCGTTGTCGCCAGCTTGGCCCGCCGCGAATATCCCGCCGCTCAGCGCCTCGGCGGGGCCATATCGTCGACAAGCTGGTCGCCGCCGAGCGAGCGATAGAGCGCGACGAGGTTGAGCGCACGGGTCAGCCGCGTCCCCGCCAGCGTCTGGCGCGACTGGTAAAGCGTGCGTTGCGCGACGAGCAGGTCGAGATAGGAATTGATCCCATGCTTGTAGAGCGCGTCGGTCAGCGTCAGCGTATCGCTCGCGGCGTCGACCGAGGCGCTGTTGGCCTTATACTGATCGTCGATCGTCCCCCGCCGCGCGAGCGCATCGGCCACGTCGGTGAAGGCGCTCTGGATCGCCTTCTGATATTGCGCGGTCGCAAGATCGCGCTGCGCCTTGGCATATTGCAGATTGCCGGCGTTCCGGCCGGCGTCGAAGATCGGCAGCGTCGCCTGCGGCGCCACCTGCCAGGAGAAGGCGCCGCCGGTGAACAGGTTGGACAGCGTGCTGCTCGCCAGCCCGGCGAATGAGGTGAGCGTGATCGTCGGGAAGAAGGCGGCACGCGCCGCGCCGATCCGGGCGTTGGCCGCGCGCAGCCCATATTCGGCCTGAACCACGTCCGGCCGGCGCAGCAATATCTGCGAATCGAGGCCCGCCGGCAGTTCGCTCAGCAATCCGTCGACCGCCTCGATCGACGGGGGGAGATTGCCGTCGTCGACCTTCGCGCCGACGAGCAGCTCGAGCGCGTTGCGATCCTGCGCGATCTGTGCGGTCAACTGCGCCTTGTCGGCGTGCGCCTGTTCGAGGATCGTCTCGGCCTGGCGCAGGTCGGTGCGCGGTGCGATGCCGCCTTTCAGCCGTGCGCCGGTCAGCTCGACGCTGCGCGCCGCGCTTGCCTCGGTATCGGTAGCGATCGCCAGCAGGCTACGGTCCGAAGCGAGCGTGAGATAGGCGTTGGCGACTTCGGCCACGAGCGTCAGGCGCGCCGCGCGCAGCGCCGCCTCGGTGCCCAGATATTCGTCGAAGGCGGCGTCGCTCAGGCTCTGGAGGCGGCCGAACAGGTCGATCTCGAAGCTGCTGATCCCCGCCTGCACGGCATAGTTGCGGCTCGTCTGCCCGCCGCCGCCGGGCGTCGCGTTGCTCGACAGCGCGCCGCTATGGGTCGTCGTCGATCGTCCGGTGCCGTTGATCTGGGGAAATATGTCGGCCTTGGCGACGCGCGTCTGCGCGCGGGCCGAGGCGACATTGGCGAGTGCGACCCGCAGATCCTGATTGCTGGCAAGGGCGCGTTCGATGATCGCCTGCAGATGCGGATCGCGGAAGATGTCACGATAGCTGACGGCGGGCAGCGCCGCCTCGCTCTGGCGCAGATAGGCGTCGCCCGCCGGCCAGCCCTGCGGAACCGCCGGCGCAGGGCGGTTGTAGGTCGGCTGCATGTTGCAGCCGCCGAGCAGCGCAAGCGCGCCGAGCGCGGTCAGCCGCTTCACGCCGTGCCCTCCGCGGGCCTTGCGTCGGGCAGGGGGTGGAGCTTGCCCTTGAACACGCGGCGAACGAGCACGAAGAACAAAGGCACATAGAAGATGGCGAGCAGCGTCGCGGTCAGCATGCCCCCCAGCACCGCCGTGCCGATCTCGATCCGGCTCTGCGCGCCCGCGCCCGTCGAGATGGCGAGCGGGATGACGCCGAACATGAAGGCGAGGCTGGTCATGATGATCGGGCGCAGGCGGATGCGCGCCGCCTCGAGCGCGGCGTCGAGCGGGCTGCGCCCCTCGCGCTCGGCCAGTTCGGCGAACTCGACGATCAGGATCGCATTCTTCGCGGCGAGGCCCATGGTGGTGAGCAAGCCGACCTGGAAATAAATGTCGTTGGTCAGCCCGCGCAGCAGCACCGCCAGCGTCGCGCCGATCAGGCCGAGGGGGATGACGAGCATCACCGCGAAGGGCACCGACCAGCTTTCATAAAGCGCCGCGAGGCAGAGGAAGATGACGAGCAGCGACAACGCGTAGAGCAAAGGCGCCTGCCCGCCCGAAAGCCGTTCCTGATAGGAAAGTCCGCTCCACGCCACCGACACGCCGGGCTGCTCGGCGGCGAGTTCGGCGATCCGCTTCATCGCGTCGCCCGAGCTTTTGCCCTGCGCGGCGTCGCCCTGGAATTCGTAGGAGGAGAAGCCGTTGAAGCGTTGGAGCACATTGGGCGTCTGCACCCAGCTTGTCGTCGCGAAGGCCGAGAAGGGCGCCATCGTCCCGGTCGAGGTGCGGACATACCAGTTGCCCAGATCCTCGGGTCGGCTGCGATAAGGTGCGTCGCCCTGCACATAGACGCGCTTCACGCGACCGCGATCGACGAAGTCGTTGACATAGGTGCCGCCCCACGCGGCCGACAACGTATTGTCGACGCTGGCCTGGGAGATGCCGAGCGCACCGACCTTCGCCTGATCGACCTGCACTGAAAGCGATGGCGTGTCGGCGAGGCTGTTGAGGCGCACCGAGGACAGTTCGGGATCGCTGCTGGCGGCGGCGAGCAGCGCGTCGCGCCGCGCCTTGAACTCGTCGCTGGTCAGGCCACCGGTGTTGAGTAGCTCAAGCGTGAAGCCGCTCGACTGGCCAAGGCCGCGAACCGGCGGCGGATTGAGCGCGAAGAACTGCACGTCGCGCAGTGTCGACAGTGCGCGCGTTGCCCGCCGCGTGATCGTCTGCGCGCTGTTCTCCGTCCCGTGGCGTTCATCCCATGGCGCAAGCGACATGAAGCCGCGCCCGGCATTCTGGCCGGTGCCCTGCTGGCTCGATCCGCTCACCGTGTAGATGGCGGCGACATTCTGCTTTTCCTTGGTGAGGAAATAATCCTCGATCGCCTTCGCCGCCTGCAGCGTGCGCGCCTGCGTTGCGCCGGGGGGCAGCGTATACTGGATCTGCGCGATGCCCTGATCCTCGACGGGGAGGAAGCTGGTCGGCAGCCGCACGAAGACGAAGATCAGCAGCGCCACGATCAGCGCATAGCCGATCAGCATGAACGGCAGGCGCGCGACGGTCACCGAAACCGCGCTGCGATAACGCTCGGAGGTGCGCGCGAACCAGTCGTTGAAGCGATCGCCGAAGGCGTGCGCCTTGGCGACGATCGGGCTCTTATAGTGCGCGTTCTTGTCCTTGCGCTTGAGCAGCGTCGCGGCGAGCGCCGGCGACAGAACCTGCGCGACGATCACCGACAGGACCATCGAGGACACGATGGTGATCGAGAATTGCTTGTAGATGACGCCCGTCGATCCGCCGAAGAAGGCCATGGGCAGGAACACCGCCGACAGCACGAGCGCGATCGCGATCAGCGCCATCTGGATCTCGCCCATCGACTTGATCGTCGCTTCGCGCGGCGTCAGGTCGGGCTCTTCCTCCATCACGCGCTCGACATTCTCGACCACGACGATCGCGTCGTCGACGAGCAGGCCGATGGCGAGCACCAGCCCGAACAGCGTCAGCGTGTTGATCGAGAATCCGGCGGCGGCGAGGATGCCGAAGGTGCCGAGCAGCACTACCGGCACCGCGATCGCGGGGATCAGCGTCGCGCGCCAGCTCTGCAGGAAGAGGAACATGACGAGGACGACGAGGATGATCGCCTCGACCAGCGTCTTGATCACTTCCTCGATCGACAGCTTGATGAAGGCGGTGCTGTCGTTGGGGAAGGCATAGGTCAGGCCGGGAGGAAAGCCCTTGGCGCGCTCGACGATGTCCTTGCGGACGAGTTCGGCGGTCTTGAGCGCGTCGGCGCCGGGGGCGAGCTGGATGGCGATGCCTGCGCCCGGATGCCCGTTGAGCCGGCTGGTGTTGGTGTAGCTCTCGCTGCCCAGCTCGACGCGCGCGACATCCTTCAACAGCACTCGCGACCCGTCGGGCTGGGTCTTGAGGATGATGTTGCGGAACTGCTCGGCATTGGTCAGGCGCGACCGCGCGGTGACGACCGCGTTCAGCATCTGGGTGGCGGGCGACGGCTGGGCGCCGATCTGGCCGGCGGCGACCTGCGCATTCTGCGCCTGGATCGCACTGATCACGTCGCTCGGCATCAGCTGATAGGTGTTGAGCTTGAACGGATCGAGCCAGATGCGCATCGCATATTGCGCGCCGAACACGTTGATGTCGCCGACGCCTTCGAGACGGCCGATCTGGTCCTGCAGGTTGGACACCAGATAGTCGCTGACGTCCTGGCTCGTCATCCGGTCGGTCTCGTCGAAGATCGAGATGACCATCAGGAAGTCGGCGTTGGACTTGGTGACCACCAGCCCCTGCTGCTGTACCTGCTGGGGCAGGCGGGGCAGCGCCTGCTGCACCTTGTTCTGCACCTGCACCTGCGCGATGTCCGGATCGGTGCCCTTCTGGAAGGTCACGGTGACGTTGACCGATCCCGCCGAGCTCGAGCTCGCCTGGAAGTAGATCAGCCCGTCAATGCCGGTCAGCTGTTGCTCGATGATCTGGGTGACGCTGCTTTCCAGCGTGTCGGCCGATGCGCCCGGATAGGACGCGCGGATGTTGACTGATGGCGGCGCAATGTCGGGATATTGCTCGACGGGCAGCGCGATGATGCCGCCGATGCCGAGCAGCATGATCACGATCGCGATCACCCATGCGAAGATGGGGCGGTCGATGAAGATGCGCGACAGCATCGTTTAGCGGCGGCCCCCGGAACCCTGCGCGTCGCCATGCCCCGCAGGCGGCGGCGCGGGCTTCGATCCCGCCGGCACGGGCTTGATCGCCTGGCCAGGCTTGATCTTGCCCAGCCCCTCGGTGATCACCTTGTCGCCTGGCTTCACGCCTTCGGTGACGAGCCATTTGTCGCCGATGGTGCGCGTTGCAGTGACGTCGCGCAGTTCGGCCTTGCCATCCACGCCCACCAGCATGACCGTTGCCTTGCCCTTCGGATCGCGCATCACGCCTTGTTGCGGGATCAGGATGCCGTTGGTTGTCGTCGCCTGCGACAGGTGCGCGCGGACATACATGCCCGGCAGCAGCAGCCCCTGCGGATTGGCGAAGCGCGCGCGCAGCGTCACCGCGCCGGTGGTCGGATCGACCACCACTTCGGAAAATTCGAGCGTGCCGACGATCGGATACTGGCTGCCGTCCTCAAGCGTTAGCCGCACGCCGGTCGATGACGGCACGACATTGCCCGATGCCAGGCTGCGGCGCAGCGAAAGCAGGTCGGCGCTCGATTGCTGGATGTCGACGAAGATCGGGTCGAGCCGCTGGATCGTCGCCAGCGGATCGGCCTGCCCGCTCACCACCAGCGCGCCGGTGGTGACGAGCGATCGGCCGATGCGCCCGGTGATCGGCGCGGGCACGGTGGTGAAGCGCAGGTTGATCCGCGCGGTTTCCAGCGCCGCGCGATTCTGCGCGATCGCGGCCGTCGCCTGCTTCGCCGCCGCCGCCGCGTCGGTATAGTCCTGCTTCGCCACCGCCTCGATCTCGGCGAGCGGGCGATAGCGTTCGGCCTTCGCCTGCGCGGCCTCGCGATTGGCCTCGGCGCTCGACAGATTGGCCTGCGCCTGGTTGACTGCCGCGCGATAGAGGCTGGGATCGATGCGGTAGAGCGTCTCGCCGGCGTGGACGATGCTGCCTTCCTTGAACAGCCGCGCCTGGACCACGCCCGAAACCTGCGGGCGCACGTCCGAAGCCTCATAGGCGTTGGTGCGTCCCGCCAGCTCGATGTCCAGCGGCACCGCTTCGCTCTTGAGCACGACATAGCCGGCTTCCGGCGTCGGCTGGGCCGGCTTCTCGCGCCCGCCTGAGCAAGCGGACAGCAGGGGCAGCAGCACAGGCATGGCCGCGATAAGCCAGATCGTCCGCGCACGTGCGTTCAAAGCGGCACTCTCCCTCATCCCCGCGTTCGGCAAGCGCCTATATCAAGGTGCAACATTAACCGGCGCTGTCGGATATCGTCCAGAAGTTGTATTTCGCGCCACTGACGTGATCCGAGCCGTCCGTCAACTAACGGAATTGCAATGCACGAATGCCCAAAAAACGGGCATCGTTTCGCGATTGCACAATGATTTGGCGCTGCGGATGCGAATGAAATGCGCACCCGCAGCAGAAATCTTACATTCCTGCGTCTGGCACGGCTTTTGCGAAACAATCTCCCGGGGAAAAAGCGGGAGGCAGAATGAAACTCGTCATCGCCATCATCAAACCCTTCAAGCTCGACGAAGTGCGCGAGGCGCTGTCGGATATCGGCGTCGCCGGCATGACCGTCACCGAGGTGAAGGGATTCGGCCGCCAGAAGGGCCAGACCGAAATCTACCGCGGCGCCGAATACAGCACCAACATGGTGCCGAAGATCAAGATCGAGGTCGCCGCCAGCGCCGACCTTGCTCCGCGCGTGGTCGAGACCATCCAGTCATCGGCCAACACCGGCGCCATCGGCGACGGCAAGATCTTCGTGCTCGATCTCGAACAGGCGGTCCGCATCCGCACTGGCGAGACCGACCAGGCAGCGCTCTGAAAGGACAAGGGGGAATGATGAAAGCTCGCAACCTTCTTATCGGTGGAGCGGTCGGCCTCGGTGCCGCCATCTTCGCCGCCATGCCCGCCTGGGCGCAGGACGCGGCGGCCGCCGCGCCGCCGCCGCCCACGGTGAACAAGGGCGACACCGCCTGGATGATGGTCTCGACCGTCCTCGTCCTCGCGATGATTCTGCCTGGCCTTCAGCTCTTCTACGGCGGCCTCACCCGCGCGAAGAACATGCTGTCGACGATGACCCAGGTCGGCGCGGTTGCCGCGCTGGCGATGATCGTCTGGGTGTGCTGGGGTTATACCGAGGCGTTCGGTGACGGCGGCAATCCGTTCATCGCCGGCTTCGGCAAGCTCTTCCTGAAGGGCGTGACGCCGGATTCGACGGCCGCGACCTTCACGCCGGGCGTCGCCATTCCGGAATATGTTTTCATCTGCTTCCAGATGACCTTCGCGGCGATCACCATCGCGCTGGTTCTCGGCTCGGTGGTCGAGCGGCTGAAATTCTCGGCCGCGCTGATCTTCGCGCTGGTCTGGCTGACGATCGTCTATTTCCCGATCGCGCACATGGTGTGGGCGGGCAATGGCCTGTTCTTCACCAAGGGCGCGCTGGACTTCGCGGGCGGCACCGTCGTTCACATCAACGCCGGCGTCTCCGCGCTGGTCGCGGCACTCATCCTCGGCAAGCGCCTCGGCTATCCGAAGGAGCCGATGCCGCCGCACTCCCTGACCATGACCGGGATCGGCACGGGTCTGCTGTGGGTGGGCTGGTTCGGTTTCAACGCGGGCTCGGCGCTCGAGGCCAATGGCTCGGCCGCGCTTGCGATGATCAACACCTTCGTCGCCACCGCGTCGGCCGCGCTCTTCTGGATGCTTGCCGAAAAGCTTGCGGGCCACAAGCCGTCGGCGCTGGGCTTCTGCTCGGGCGTCATCGCCGGCCTCGTCGCCGTCACGCCGGCTGCGGGCAATTCCGGTCCGTTCGGCGCGATCGTGCTCGGCGCCGTCGCATCGGTGATCTGCTACTTCGCCGTCTCGGTGCTCAAGCCCAAGCTCGGCTATGACGACTCGCTCGACGCATTCGGCATCCATGGCATTGGCGGCATGATCGGCGCGATCGGCACCGGCATCGTCTATGCGCCGTCGCTCGGCGGCCCGGGCAAGCCCGACTATGCGATGGGCGCGCAGCTTGTCGTTCAGGTCGAAGCTGTTGCCACCACCATCGTCTGGGCCGCGATCGGCACCGCCATCGCCATCTTCATCGCCAAGGCGCTCACCGGACTGCGCGTCAGCGAGGAAGTCGAGCATGAAGGGCTCGACCTCGGCGAGCATGGCGAGCGCGCCTATAATTATTGAACGGGGTTCCTCCTGCGGACGACTGGCCGGTGGGTATTCCCACCGGCCATTTTTTTATGGCGCAGGGAGAAGCGGGGCCGTCTGCGCGTTCGGGCGGCGACGGATAGGGAGAAACATCATGGCAGGTGCATTCTCGCGCTTCACGGTCGAGCCCGATGCGGACGGTTATCGCATCCAGTTCGAGGACGATGACGGCGACACGACCGAACTGACCGCGACCGCCGAGCAGCTCGAGCTGATCGCCGAGGCGATCAACGAGATACTCGAGGACGACTATGAGGATTATGACGACGATGACGAGGAGGAGGAGGATGAGGACGACTAGGCGTCGCCTCGTCCCCGCCGTCCATGCTCGTCCTGAAGTCTGTCTCTATTCGGCGGGTTCGGCGGTGATCTGCGTCGCGCGCCATTTCTCGCGGATCGTCTCGGATGTGTCGCGGCTGTTGTCGTGGCTCCAGCCCGGCGGCTTGATCATATAGTTGATCCGTGCGCGCCAATCGGGCGCGGCCTTCACGTCGCGCGCGATGCCGACCCATTCGTGCATCGCCGCCCAGACGAGGTTGAAGCTGCCGAGATCCTTGACGATGCCGTAGCGCGGGGGATCGTCGTCGCGTTCGGCGATGAAGGTGCCGAACATACGGTCCCAGATCACGAACACGCCGGCATAATTATGGTCGAGGTAGCGCGGGTTGGTCGCGTGGTGGACGCGGTGCTGCGAAGGCGTGTTCATCACCGCCTCGAACCAGCGCGGCATCCGCCCGATCGTCTCGGTGTGGATCCAGAACTGGTAGATCAGGTTGAGCCCACCGCAGAAGAAGACCATCGCGGGCGGAAAACCGACCAGGAACAGCGGCAGGCGGAAGATGAAGGTCAGGCTGATGAAGCCCGTCCAGGTCTGCCTCAGCGCGGTCGCCAGATTATAGTGCTGGCTCGAATGATGGACGACATGGCTCGCCCAGAACCAGCGCACGCGGTGCGCCGATCGGTGAAAGGCATAATAAGCGAGGTCGTCGAGCAGGAAGCACAACGGCCAGGCCCACCAGGCATAGGGAATGTGCCAGGGCGCGAGCTTGCTGACTTCGACCGCCATCCAGAAGACGATGCCGACGGTCAGCGCCCCCGCGACCTGGCTGCCGAAGCCCAGCATCAGCGAGGTCAGCGTATCCTTGGGGCAGAAGCGCCGGCGATCGCGCACGCGGGCGATCCACATCTCCCCCAGCAGCAGCAGCATGAAGACCGGGATCGCGTATAAGGTCGGGCTCGGCAGCTCACCCATCGAAATTCCTTTCAAGCATCCTCGTCAGATCGCGCGCCTGTTCGGCGTCTTCGAATTTGAATGTCACGTCGCCGAAGCGGGCATCGCCGGTCGGCACGCGCACCGTCGAATCGGTGACCGTCGCGGCCAGCGGCGGAGTCAGCTGGCGCGCGGACGCCATCGCGCCGTGCATCTTCAGCACCACCAGATCGCCGGCCTTGCCCCTGACCAGCGCCGCCTGCCCGTCGCGGTCGAGCCGCGCGTGCACCGGCACGAAGCCGGCGATCGTCCGTGCGGCGATGCTCGCGGCCTCGGCTTCGTCTTCGATCCGCCCGCCGCCAAGCCCCAGCAGCCTGGCTATGCCCGCCGCACCGGCGACGGCCGCCAGCGTGCCGATCGCCATCACCGGGCTCATCTGGCGGACAGCGCCTCGATCATCGGCCGGATCGCGGCGATGTCATAGCCGGCCTCGGCGGCGCTCTCGACGATCGTTGCCGGATCGAGCCCGGCCTTGGCCCGGGCGAGCGCCCACAAATAGGTCGATCGCGTCCCCGAGCGGCAATAGGCGAGGACCGGGCCGTCCGCCGCATCGAGCGCTTCGTTCATCGCGTCGATCTGCGCATGACTAAACCCGGCATGGGTGACGGGGATTGCGGCATAGGCGAGGCCTGCCGCTTCGGCGGCAGCGCGGATCGCGGCGCCGTCGGGCTGGCCCGCTTCCTCCTCGTCGGGGCGATTGTTGATGATCGCGACGAAGCCCGCCGCTTTGATCGCGTCGATCATGTCGGCGGTGATCTGCGGCGTCACCGAAATATGCTCGTCGACACGGCGAAACATGACAGCGCTGTCTCCTCTCCGCGCTTCACAGGCGGGAATAAGTTTCAAAATGCATCTTGCCCTTAAATTATGTCTTCGCCCTTCGCAATCGCGCGTGTCCCGGATCAGCCGGCGGCGCGGATTACGTCCAGGAACATCTCGCCATAGGCCGCCAGCTTGCGTTCGCCGACGCCCGAAAGGCGGCCCAGCGCTGCCAGGCTCGCCGGGCGCTCGGCGGCCATTTCGCGCAACGTCGCGTCGTGGAAGATCACATAGGGCGGCACGCCTGCCTCGACCGCAAGCTCGCGCCGCCGCGCGCGCAGCGCCTCGAACAGCGGATCGCCGATCGGATTGGCCTCGCTTGCGCCGCCGCGGCGGCGCCTGCGTTCGCGTCTGGGCGGCACGACCAGCGACAATTGTGCCTCGCCCTTGAGCAGTGCGCGCGCACCGGGGCCGAACTCCAGCCCGCCATGCTCGTTGGCGCGCAGCGCGTCGCGCAGCAGCAGCGCCCGCGCCACGGGCTTGAGCAGCGCCGCTTCCTCGCCATCGACGATTCCGAAGACCGAAAGCCCTTCATGCCCGTTCATCAGGCTGCGCTCGCTCGACTGGCCGGTGAGGATGCCCTCGATATAGCCTTGGCCGAACATCTGCCCGGTACGGAACACGGCCGAAAGATATTTGCGTGCGGTCTCGGTGGCGTCGATCGCCGCCGGCGGGTTGAGGCAATTGTCGCAATTGCCGCAGCTTTCGGGCGGCGCCTCGCCGAAATGGGCGAGCAGGATGCGCCGCCGGCACCCTGCGGTTTCGACCAGCGCGCCCAGCGCGTTGAGCCGCGCCCGCTCGCCGGCCTGACGCTGTGCATCGACCTCGCCGATCCGCTGGCGCGCGCGCGCGAAATCGTCGGCGCCCCAGAAGAGGTGCGCGACGGCTGGATCGCCGTCGCGCCCGGCGCGCCCGGTCTCCTGATAATAGGCCTCGATCGACTTGGGCAGGCCGGCATGGGCGACGAAGCGCACGTCGGGCTTGTCGATTCCCATGCCGAAGGCGACGGTCGCGACCATCACCATATCCTCGGAGGCGACGAAATCGGCCTGGTTGCGCGCGCGCATCTCGGGGCTCATGCCGGCATGATAGGCGCGCACCGGCCGCCCGGTCTTCGCCAGCGCCTCGGCCAGCTTCTCGGTCGCGCCACGCGTCTGGGCATAGACGATACCAGGCCCCTCGGTCTCGCCGATCAGGTCGGCGATCTGCTGCGTCACATTCTGCTTGGGGCTGATCGCATAGCGGATATTGGGCCGGTCGAACCCCGCGACGATCAGGCCTTCGTGCGGGATGCCGAGCTGGACGAGTATGTCCTCGCGCGTGTGTTCGTCGGCGGTCGCGGTCAGCGCCAGCCGCGGCACATCGGGAAAGCTGTCGAGCAGCGGACGGAGCAGCCGATAGTCGGGGCGGAAATCATGCCCCCATTCGGACACGCAATGCGCCTCGTCGATCGCGAACAGCGCGATCCGGCTCTCGCGCAGCAGGTTGCGGAATCCCTCGCCCGATGCTCGCTCGGGCGCCACATAAAGCAGGTCGAGCTCGCCCGCGCGCAGCCGCGCGATCGTCTCGGCGCGATTCTCGTCCACCGAAGTCAATGTCGCGGCGCGGATGCCGACGGCGGTCGCCGCGCGCAGCTGGTCGTGCATCAGCGCGATCAGCGGCGATACGACGATGCACGTGCCGTCGAGCGCCACGGCGGGCAGCTGATAGCAAAGCGACTTGCCGGCGCCGGTCGGCATCACCGCCAGCGTGCCCTGCCGCGCCATGACGCGGTCGATCACGTGCGCCTGGACGCCCCGGAAGCCGGAAAAGCCGAAGGTGGCGCGCAATATGTCGGAAAGGGCGGGAGGCATGGCCCGGCCTTAGCCACTCCCGCCACGCCAAGTCGAGAGCGTCGCGCCTCAGGCAGCCATGTCTGCTTCGGCCTGCTGGCGCGCCCACATCTCGGCGTAAAGCCCGTGCCTTGCGAGCAGCGCCTGATGCGTCCCCTGCTCGGCCACGCGGCCGCCGTCGAGCACGATGATCATGTCGGCATCGGCGATGGTCGAGAGGCGGTGGGCGATGACGATCGTCGTGCGCCCGCGCTCCACGGCCTCGATCGTCGCCTGAATCTCGGCCTCGGTGCGGCTATCGAGCGCGCTGGTCGCCTCGTCGAGGATCAGGATCGGCGGATCTTTCAGCAAGGTGCGCGCGATCGCCACGCGTTGCTTCTCGCCGCCCGACAGTTTCAGCCCGCGTTCGCCAACGCGCGTCGCATAGCCGTCGGGCAGGCTCTCGACGAAGTCGCCGATCGCCGCCCCGCGCGCCGCCGCCTCGATCTCCGTCTCGCTCGCCCCGGCGCGGCCATAGGCGATATTGTAGCCGATCGTGTCGTTGAACAGCACGGTGTCCTGCGGGACGATGCCGATCGCCGCGCGCAGCGACGCCTGCGTCACCTGCCGCAGATCCTGCCCGTCGATCAGGATGCGGCCGCCCGTCACGTCGTAGAAGCGATAGAGCAACCGCGCGATCGTCGATTTGCCCGCGCCCGAGGGGCCGACCACGGCCAGCGTCCCGCCCGCCGGAATGGTGAAGCTGACGCCCTTCAATATCTCGCGTTCGGGATCGTAGCCGAAGCGCACATCCTCGAAGCTGACCACGCCTCGCTCGATGCGGAGCGGCCGGGCGTCGGGCGTGTCGAGCACCTCGGCGCCGGTGTCGATCAGGTCGAACATCGCGGTCATGTCGATCAGCCCCTGCCGGATCGTGCGATAGACCATGCCGAGCATGTCGAGCGGGCGGAAGAGCTGGGCGAGCAGCGTGTTGACCAGAACGACATCGCCCGTGGTGAACCAGCCCTTCGACCATCCCCAGACGGTATAGCCCATCGCGCCTGCCATCATCAGGTTGGTGATCAGCGACTGACCGATGTTGAGCCAGGCGAGCGAGGTCTCGTTCTTCACCGCCGCATCGGCATAGCGGCTGACCGCGCGGCCATAGCGCTGCGCCTCGCGATCCTCGGCGTTGAAATATTTGACGGTTTCGTAGTTGAGCAGCGAATCGACCGCCTTCGCCACCGCGCCGGTGTCGAGCTCGTTCATCGTCTCGCGCAGCTTCGCCCGCCAGTCGGTGACGAAGCGCGTGAAGGCGATATAGGCGACGACCATCGCCAGCGTCGCCGCCACCAGCCCGAAACCGAACTTGGTCTGGAAGATGATCGTCACCGCCGCCAGTTCGATCACCGTCGGCGCGATGTTGAAGAGCAGGAAGTAGAGCATCGTGTCGATGCTCTTGGTCCCGCGTTCGATCACCTTGGTGACCGCGCCCGTCCGCCGCTCGAGGTGAAAGCGCAGCGACAAGGTGTGGAGGTGACGGAAGACGTGGGTAGCGAGCCGCGCGGTCGCCTCCTGGCCTACCCGCTCGAAGATCGCATTCCGCAGATTGTCGAACAGCACGCCGCCGAAGCGCGCGGCGGCGTAGGAGACGACGAGCGCCACGGCGAGCGCGACCCCCGGCTCCAGCCCCGGCGTCATGCGATCGATCGCCGCCTTGTAGGCGAAAGGCATCAGCAGCGTCGTCGCCTTGGCGATCAGCACAAGGATGAGCGCGGCGACCACGCGCATCCTGAGCGCAGGCGCATCGGCGGGCCAGAGATAGGGCAGGAAGCGGCCGAACACGGCCCAGCCCGCGCTCGTCTCTGAATCGGGGCTGGCGGGGCGCTGCGGCGGCATCGCCCTTATCTAGGGACGGACGGGCGCGACGACAAATGGCGTGCCGAAGGGCGTATCAGTCGTCGTGATTCTCAGGGTCGATCACCGGCAGCGACCACAATATCTGCTCGCGCAGCGCCTGTTCCTGCGCCACCAGACCGGCGCGATGCGCCGCCGCTCGCTTGCGGAGCAGACGCAGCAGCACTTCCTCGCGCGAATCGGGCTTCCAGCCGCCTTCGCGGCCAGTGGTGAGTGCTCTGGAGAGGTGAAAGCTCAGGTCCATGTCGCATAAATGTTAAGCGGACATGGTTTACAAATCGGCAAGATCGATGGCGAAATTGCAGGGACGAAAGATTTTTTCGGCCTTCCGCCCGCTCGCCGCCTTCCTATCTAGGCGGCGATGAGCAAGCCCTTCGCCCTATCGGTGCTCGATCAGTCGCCGATTCCCGCCGGCGGCACGTCGACCGACGCGCTGCACAACAGCATCGATCTCGCCCGCCTTGCCGACCGGCTCGGCTATACGCGCTACTGGCTCGCCGAGCATCATGCCTCGCCCGCGCTCGCCGGCGTCGCGCCCGAGGCGCTGATCGGCCCGATCGCACTCGCCAGCGATCGCATCCGTGTCGGTTCGGGCGGGATCATGCTGCCGCATTATTCGCCCTTCAAGATCGCCGAGACCTTCGCGATGCTGGCGGCGCTGGCGCCCGGGCGCATCGATCTCGGCCTTGGCCGCGCGCCGGGCAGCGACCAGCGTACCGCCTTCGCGCTCCAGCGCGATCGCGGCCGCCATATTCCTGCGACCGACTTCCCCGATCATGTCGCCGAACTGCTCGCCTATCTCGAAGGCACGATGCCTGAGGATCATCTGTTCCACATCCTCCAGCAGACCATGCCCACCGGCGGCCGCCCCGAAGTGTGGATGCTCGGCTCCTCGCCCGACAGCGCGCGCTGGGCAGGCGAGATGGGGCTGCCTTATTGCATCGCCGATTTCATCAATGCCGATGCCGAGCCGCTCGCGCGCCTCTACCGCCACAGCTTCGCGCCTTCGCCGCGCCTCGCCGAGCCGCGCCTGACGGTCGCAAGCTGGGCGATCGCCGCCGACAGCGACAAGGAAGCCGAACGGCTCGCCGCGCCGGCACGGATGATGTTCGCGCATCTGGTGCGCGGCCGGTTGATCCCGGTGCCGAGCGTGGAGGAAGCGCTTGCCTGGCTGGCGGACAATCCGTTGCCGCCGGCGCGCCGCCGCACGATCATCGGCACGCCGGACAAGGTGAAGGCGGGCGTGGAGGAGGTTGCTGCGCTTTACGGCGCCGACGAGATGATGCTCGTCAACATCCTGCCCGCCCACGCGCCGCGCCGCCGCAGCTATGAACTGGTGGCCGAGGCTTTCGGGCTGGCAGCGTAGCAGCGCGGATCCATCCCGTCATTGCGAGCGCAGCGAAGCAATCCAGGCGATGTCTGACGCCGGACTGGATTGCTTCGCTGCGCTCGCAATGACGAGGATAGCCCCTGCTTACCCGAGCCGCCGGTAAAGCAAGGTGATCGAGACGCGGCGGTTGCGCGGATCGTTGGTGTCCTTGGGGACATAGGGCTCACGGTCGGCGACGCCTTCGATCCGCTCGAAACGTATGTCGGGCACCCCGCCATTGTGCAGCCGCCGCCGCGTCGCTTCCGCACGCCCGCTCGACAGCATCCAGTTGTTCATCGCCGCCGGATTGCCATAGGGCACGCTGTCGGTGTGGCCGCGGATCGTCAGATGGTTGGACATCGGCTTCACCATCTCGGAGATCTGGTCGATCAGCGCCGCCGCGCGCGGTTCGAGCGCGGTGGTGCTGAGCGCGAACATCGAGAAATCGGCGTCGTCGATCAGGTCGATGCGCAGCCCCTCGCGCGTTTGCGTGAACGTCACGTTCTTCGCGATCTGGCGGAATTCGGGGCGGCTGGTCATGGTCGCGCGCAGGGCCTTGGCCAGCTTGTTGAAGGCCGCGCGATCCTCTTCCTGCGTCTTCAGCGATCCCGACGATCCGGTGCCGACGTCGATGCCGCCGACCGCGCTCAGCGGCACGGTCAGCTGGCGCGATCCGGTCTGCGCCGCCTTGTGCGGATAATTGTCGGCATCGACGAGCGAGGAGCCGCCGAGCAGCCCGTTCGATCCCGCACTGTTCTGCTTGAACTCGACGAGCGTGGGCGAGAAATAGTCGGCCAGCGCCTTGCGCTGCTTCTCGGTCGTCGCACCCAGCAGCCACATCAGCAGGAAGAAGGCCATCATCGCCGTCACGAAATCGGCATAAGCGACTTTCCAGGCGCCGCCATGATGGCCGCCATGATCGTCGCCGACGACCTTCTTGACGATGATGATCTTGGGCGGTTCGTTCGACCCCGGCTTGGCCTTGGACGCCATGGCTCAGCGCCCCCGCAGCCCGTCGAACACTTCGGCGAAGCTCGGCTGGTTGTTATGCTCGATGCCCGAGCGCGCGGCCTCGATCACCAGCGGTTGCGGGTGGCCGTGGAGCGACGCGATGATGATCTGCTTGACCGTGTGATAGATCGCCGTGTCGGCATCCAGCACCTGTTTCAGGCGCGTGGCGAGCGGGCCGACGATGCCATAGGCCAGAAGCACGCCGAGGAAGGTGCCGACCAGCGCCGAGCCGATCATCGCGCCCAGGATCGAGGGCGGCTTGTCGATCGAGCCCATCGTCTTCACGACGCCGAGCACCGCCGCGACGATGCCGAGCGCGGGCAGGCCGTCCGACAGCGACTGGAGCGTCGTCACCGGGCTCATCACCGCGTGGTGGTGCGTCTTGATGCTGTTGTCGACGACTTCCTCGACCGCATGGACGTCGAGCGTGCCCGACGAGACGACGACGAGGCGCAACGTATCGCTGATCAGGTGGATCAGCGACTTGTCCTTCATCAGGCGCGGATATTCCTGGAAGATCGGGCTATTCGACGGATCCTCGACATGCGGCTCCAGCGCGACGGGACCGTCGGTGCGCAGCAGCTTCATCAGCCGCGAGACGAGGAAGATCGCGTCGAGGAAGTCCTGCTTCTTGTAGCTGGGGCCCTTGAAGACCTTGCCGATGCCCGAACCGAGCGCTTTCAGCTCCTTCATCGAATTGCCGATGATGAGCGCGCCCACGGCCGCGCCGCCAATGATCAGCATTTCGTGCGGAATGGCCTCCATCACCGGGCCGAGCGCGCCGCCGGTGAACACGAAACCGCCGAATACCATGCCAAGCAGGACGACAAGGCCGATTACCGGAAACATCGGTCTGAACTACTCCCCGCTGCGGTCACGACGGAGCCGATTGGCTCCTTAGTGTAAAACGGCAGGTCCGCGTGGGACTTGAGCCATTTTCTATGGTTAATATCGGGTAATTTCTGCCACTTGCGTGGCCGGCGGTCCCCAGATCGGAACATCCTAGCGGGCTTTTGCTAAGAATCCGTTCGGCCGGGAAGGCGTTGCCGGAATGCGCCCGATGCGCCCGCCCGCGGCGGCTCAGTTCAGATAATCGAACAGCGACAGCTTGCTCAGCTGCGAGAAGCTGGCCTGCGAGGCCTGCAGCACCAGCATCGTCTGCTGGAGGTTGGCGATACTCGCCTGCAGATCGAAGCCGTCGAGCGCGGTCTTCTGTTCCTCGCCGTCGGTCTTGGCGGTCTCGATCCGCTCGGCCTCGAGGTCGAGCCGCGCGCCGCGCGCGCCGAAGGAGGATCGCGCTGCCGTCACCTGCGCGCTGGCAGCGTCGATGCCGTCCAGCCCCGCGTTCATCGCCGCCTTCAGCGCATCGGGGTCACCGTTCGCACCGGTTTCCAGCGCGCTCGTCAGATTGCCGAGGATCGCGAACATGTCGGTGGAAACGCCGCCGACGCTGATGTTCATGAACAGCTTCTCGCCGCTGTCGGTGGCATTGATGCTGCCGCTTGCGCCGATCGGGATCGCCGGCGCGCTGCCGCTGCCGGCATAGCTGATCGCGCCGCTTGCGTCGCGGACGAAGGCGTCGCCGCTGGTCGATCCGCCGAACAGCGGCGTGTCGCGCGCGTCGCGCTGGTTGACCAGCGCGAACAGGTCGTCGGTGATGCTTTTCAGCTCCTGCGCGATGCCTTTGCGGTCGTCGTCGTTGAGCGTGCCGTTGGCCGCGTTCAGCGCCAGCTCCTTGGCGCGCTGAAGCTGGTTCTGGATGCTTTCCAGCGCGGTGTCGGACTGGGCGACGAGCGTCTGCGCCAGCGTTATGTTCGAGGCATTCTGGACATTGTCGGCCTGGCGCCGGTTGATCGTCGCGATGCGCGCCGCCGCGACCGGATCGACCGAGGAACTGGTGATCCGCTTGTTGGCCGAAATCTGGTTCTGAAGGCTCGTCGCCTGCGAGGCGAGGCCGGTCAGCTGCTGAACGCCGCGGTCATAGCTGTAATTTGTGCCGATCTTCATGGCGCGCGCCCTCAGCGTATCTCGAGGATGGACTGGAAGATGTCGCGCGCCACCTGGATCACGCGGCTCGATGCCGAATAGGCCTGCTGGTAGCGCATCAGGTCGACGGCCTCGCTGTCGAGATTGACGCCCGATACCGAATCGCGCGCCGCAGTCGCGCTGTCGACGATCGCACTCTGCGCTTCCGAGATGCTCTGCCGCGCCGAAAGCGCACTGGCATTCTGCGTCGTCAGATCGGCGATCGACTGTTCATAGCCGCCGCTGGTCCGCAGGCCGGCGAGCGACTGGAGATTGGCGTTGTCGCGGCTTCCCGCCTGCGTCCGCCCGACGCCGAAATTGTCGCCATCGGCGGGGGTTCCGGTCACGGTCACGGTCAGCCCGCCCAGCGCCACCGGCGATCCGGGCGTATAGGTGGACGACGCGATCACCGCACCGCTGGCCGGATCGACGAGATTGATCTGCCCGCCCGAGAAACCGATGCGATAATTGCCGGTATCGGGCCCGCCCTCGATCTTGACCGAGGCATTGCCGGTATTGGCGGCGGGCGTCGTCACCTGCCAGCGCCCGGCGGCCGCGATCGCGTCGGGATCGGTGGTGGTCAGGCTCATGCCGGCTGCGCCGCCGCTGGTCGCGAACAGTGGCTGGCCGTTATTCCCGTTGAGATCGACGCCCGAAGCCTGGACCGTGTTGACCTGCGTCACGAAATCATTCGCGACCTGATCGATACGATTGCGCGCATCGCCGACGCGCAGCGCGGCGTCGGCGATGCCGGCCAGCGATCCGCTGCGCATCGTCACCGGCTGGATGCTCGCGCCGTCGTTAAGCGCGAAGCTCATCACGCCCTGATCGCTTGCCGAAAGCGTCACCGCATTGGCCTTGATCCCGTCGACCAGCGCCGGGCCGTTGGGCTGATCGAGGCGCACCGTCGCGCGCCCCTTGTCGTCATAGGCGACGTTGACCGAGGCGAGCTGGCTCATCTGGTCGAGAATCTTGTCGCGCTGGTCGAGCAGCTGCGCCTCGCCATTGCTGCCCGGCGTCGCGCGCGACAGGCCCGAATTGGCGGTGGCCAGGCTCTGCGCCAGGCTGTTGAGCTGCGCGACGCTGGTCTGCGCGGTGCTCTTGAGGTCGCTCGCCACGGCGGAGAGGCCGTTGGCCGTGGCCTGAAAGGTGGAGGTCAGCGCGCCCGCCGCCTGGATCATCGTCTCGCGCGGGGCGCTGCTCGTCGGGTCGGCGGCGACCCCCTGCGCTGCAGTGAAGAAGGCTGCGACCGAGCTCGAAAGCCCACCATTGTCGAAGACATTCTCGACCTGCTGGAGCCAGGGGATGCCCGCCTTGCTGCGCTGCAGGTCTGAGGTCGCGGTCCGCACCTCGGCGGCGCGATACACGTCGAAGCTGCGATTGACGCCCGTCGCGATGACGCCGCCATTGATCTGGGTCGAATTGATCTGGAGCGGATATTTGCCTGCGCCCGCAGTCACTTCCTGCAACGTAGCATCGCGACGGACATAGCCCGTCGTGCTCGCGTTCGAGATGTTCTCGCCGATCACGTTGAGCGCGGTCTGGTACGCGCGCACGCCGCTGGCGCCGATCGAAAGCAGGTCGCTCATTGATCACTTCCCTGTGGCTCGGTCGCCGCCGGGGTCTGGAGCGCAGGCTGGTTGCGCGCCAGAAACTCGGTCATCGCCTTGCCGATCCCTATGGGCGTATGAACGGCCATCGTTTCGGAAAGCTTAGCGTCCTGCATGTCGCGGAACTGATCGCCGGCGTCGCTGTCGAACATCCCGTCCGCCAGTTTCGCCTGCCGCATCGACTTCAGCATCATGTTGATGAAGGTCGATTCGAACTTCTCGCCTGCCGCCTTCAGGTTGCCCGATGTCGACAGCCGGCTCGTGTCGCTGGCGACGCTGGGCGCGATCTGGGCCGCGCCGGGGGTGGAGACGGGCGTCGTCACAGCACCACCAGATCGGCTTTGAGCGCGCCCGCTTCCTTCAGCGCCTCGAGGATCGCGACCAGATCGGCCGGGGTCGCGCCGACGGCGTTCACCGCCTTCACGATATCGGCCAGCTTGGGGCCGGGATCGAGCAGGAACATCGGGCGGCGTTCCTCCTCGACGGTGATCTGCGACGAAGGCTCGACCGCCGTCTCGCCCTTGCTGAAGGGCAAGGGCTGGATGACGCGCGGCTTCTCGTCGATCTTCACCGTCAGGCGACCATGGCTGACGGCCGCCGGGCCGACACGCACCGCCGAATTGATGACGACGGTGCCCGTGCGCGCATTGACGATCACGCGTGCCGGCGGTTCGGCGGGAACCACCGTCAGATTCTCGATATCGCTCATCAGCCCGGTGCGCAGGTTCGCGCCCGGCGCGGCGTTGATGGTGACCGATACGGCGTCGACCGCGCGCGCCGTTCCCGCGCCCAGCCGCTGGTTGATCGCGGCGGCGATGCGCTCGGACGTCGTGAAGTCGGCCTTGGCGAGGTTGAAGGTTAGCGTCGGGCTGTCGGCGAAACCGGTCAGCACCTCGCGCTCGACCGAGGCGCCGTCGGGAATGCGGCCCGACGACGGCACGTTGACCGTCAGCTTCGATCCGTCGGCGCCGTCGATGCCGAGGCCGCCGACGGCGAGGCTGCCCTGCGCCATCGCATAGATTTGTCCGTCGGCGCCCTGCAGCGGAGTCATCAGCAGGCTGCCGCCGCGCAGCGACTTGGCCTTGCCGATCGCCGCGACCGTCACGTCGACACGCTGGCCGGGCTTGGCGAAGGCAGGCAGCTCGGCCGTGACGATCACCGCCGCGGCATTCTTCAGCGTCGGGTTCACGCCCGGCGGCAGGATCAGGCCGAAGCGTTCGGCCGCGCCCTTCATCGCCTGGATCGTGAATTCCAGATTGTCGTCGCCCGTGCCGGCAAGGCCGACGACGATGCCATAGCCGACCAGCTGGTTGGCGCGGACCCCGGCGAAAGCGCCGAGATCCTTGACGCGCTCGGCATGGGCCGGCGCGGCAACCGCGATGATGGCGAGAAGGAAGGCGATGAAGCGGTTCATGGTCGTTCCTAGAAGGGGCTCAGCATCGAGAAGAAGCGCTGGAGCCAGCCCTGGCGGCTGGCGCGCTGCACGTCGCCGCGCCCGGTGTAGGTGATGCGAGCATCGGCGACGCGCGTCGAAAGCACGCGGTTGAAGCTGTCGACGTCGGCGGGGCGGACGATGCCCGAGATCTGGATGAACTCGTCGCCGCGGTTGAGCGTCACGGTCTTCTGTCCGCGCACCATCATATTGCCGTTGGGCAGCACCTGCGACACGGTCACGCTCACTTCGCCCTGCAGCTTGTTCGACTGCTCGGCGGTGCCCTTGCCGTTGAAGCCCTGATCGCCCGACGCCTGCAGCGCGCCGTCGGGCACGAAGGACAGCGGACCGACCTTGGGCGGGGTCAGGCCGATATTGCCCGAACGCGCGGTGGTCGATCCGGCGACCTTCTGCGCCACTGTCTGCTCGACGAGTAGGATGGTGATGTTGTCGCCCACGCGGCGCGCGCGATTGCCTTCGTACAGCGCGGAATAGCCGCTGGACGCCTGGAAGATCGCGCCGTTCGCCGGCTGCGGCGCGGTCACCGGCGGCGGCGGGGTCGGCGCATATTCGACTTCGGCCTGCGCGCGCTTCTTCCCCGCGACGGCAGGGGCGCCGGAGACGAGGATCGCGGCGACCGCGATCGTGGCGGCTGCGCGCTTAGATGTTCTGGTTGACATATTGCAGCATCTGATCGGTTGCGGAGATCATCTTGGAATTCACTTCATAGGCGCGCTGGGTCTCGATCATGTCGACCAGCTCCTCGACGACATTGACGTTCGATCCCTCGAGCATGCCTTCGCGGATGCGCCCGCGGCCATCCTGCCCGGCTACGCCGAGATTGACCGCGCCGCTGCCCGTGGTCTCAAGCAGATAGTTGTCGCCCACCGGCTGGAGGCCGGCCGGATTGGCGAAGCTCGCCACCTGGATCTGGCCCAGTTCGGTCGGCAGCGTCTGCCCTGGGGGGATGGCCGACACGGTGCCGTCGGTGCCGATGGTGATTGAGGTCGATCCTTCGGGAATCGTGATCCCCGGCATCACCTGATAGCCTTCGGCGGTGACCAGCAGGCCTTCGGGCGAGCGCCCGAAATTGCCGGCGCGCGTATAGCCGATCTGGCTGTTGGGCATCTGCA
This sequence comes from Sphingomonas sp. EU05-FHT14C10, assembly GCF_058790595.1. Classification (NCBI taxonomy): domain Bacteria; kingdom Pseudomonadati; phylum Pseudomonadota; class Alphaproteobacteria; order Sphingomonadales; family Sphingomonadaceae; genus Sphingomonas; species Sphingomonas sp. EU05-FHT14C10. The sequence goes on from NZ_JBYTEN010000004.1 coordinate 181,726, forward strand.
CCTGGAAATAGCCGTCGCCGTCGAGCGCGAGGTCGAGCGAATTGCCCGTCGTCTGCAGCGATCCCTGCGTATCGATGCGCGCGGTGCCCGCAAGGCGGACGCCGGTGCCCAGATTGAGCCCGACCGCATATTTTGTCTCGGCCGTCGACGGCGCGCCGCTCTGCGTCACGCTCTGATAGGCCAGCGTCTCGAAATTGGCGCGGTCGCGCTTGAAGCCCGTGGTGTTCACGTTGGCGAGGTTGTTCGAGATCACGCGCATCCGCTCATTCTGGGCGTCGAGGCCCGTGCGGGCGATGTGCATCGCGGCGATAGTCATGGCTTTATCCTTCCTCAGCCCGGCATGCGCATCAGGGATGCGCCGCCTTCGTCCATGTCCTTGGTGGTGGAGAGCAGCTTGGCCTGGACCTCGTAGCTGCGCTGGTTCTCGATCATCGCGACCAGCGACTCCATCATGTTGACGTTCGATCCTTCGAGCGAACGGCTGGTCACCGTCGCGTCGAGATTGTCGGGCAATGCCCCGCCGCCCTTGACGCGCAGCAGATTGTCCATGCCCTTCAGCGTCTCGCTGCCCTTGGTGCTGACCAGCTTGAGCTTGTCGAGCGTCTGGGGCTTGTCGGGGTCGCCGCCCTTGGGGACGACCAGCACCGATCCGTCGGAAGCGATCGTCACCTTGTCGGCGGGCGGGATGGTGATCGGGCCGCTCTGGCCGAGCACCGCGTATCCGTCGCCGGTCTGGAGCAGGCCCGACGGCGCGATCGAAAGATCGCCGCGCCGCGTATAGGCTTCCTCGCCGTCCGCCGCCTGCACGCCCAGCCAGGCGTCGCCGTTCATCGCGACGTCCAGATCGCGCCCGGTGTGAGTGATGGCGCCGGCCTGGCGGTCGGCGTCGATCACTTCCTCCGATGTCGGCGCGCGCGTCTGGAAGGTCGGGCCGACCAGCGCGAGCCGCTCGAAATCGACCTTGTCGGCCTTGAAGCCGGTGGTCGACACGTTGGCCATGTTGTTCGCGATCGCGGCCTGCGCGGCCATCGTGCCGCGCAGTCCCGAATAGGCGGTGTAAACCAGTCTATCCATCGTGCCGCTCCCGCTTGCCCGTCAGCTCAGCTGCGGATGTTGATGATGGTCTGGGTCAGCGTGTTGGCGGTATCGATCGCCTTGGCATTCGCCTGGAAATTGCGCTGTGCCGCGATCAGGCCCACCAGTTCCTCGGTCACGTCGACGTTGGAGCGCTCGATCGCGCCCGACATCAGGTTGCCGAAGCCGCCGGCCGACGGCTCGCCGAGGATCGGGTCGCCCGAAAGGCCGCTTGCCGACCAGTAGCTGTTGCCGAGCTGGCGGAGGCCCTCATTGTTGTTGAACTGCGCCAGCGCGATCTTGCCCAGCGCCTGCGTCTCGCCGTTGGAGAAGCTGGCGCGGATGATGCCGGCCGAATCGATCGTCACGCCTTCGAACTGGCCGATCGGCTCGCCGTCCTGCGTCTGGCCGTTGAGCGAGTAAGCCGACGGGTTCTGCGTCGTACCGATCGAGAAGTCGACGGTGACCGACTGGTTGGCGGCGCCCGCAGGGGTGAAGTCGCTGAACTGGATCGGGCCGGTCGGCGTGGTCAGCACGCCGTTGGTGTCGAAGGTCAGCGTCGTCGTCTGCGGCGGCGTCGGGTTCATCGGGTCCGACGAAAGCTGCTTGTCGCCCACGAAGGTATAGACTGTCCAGTTGCTCGTCGGGTCGGCCGTGGTGGGGTTGGTCTCACGCACATAATAGTTGGTGAGCGTGACCGGGTTGCCAACCGAATCGTACATCGTGGTCGCGGTCGAATAATTGTAGGTCGCCGAATCATAGCGATTGAAGGCGTAGGGGTTGGTCGCGGTATAGACCGGGTTGGCCGACGGAATCGTGCCGTTGGCCGACAGGTTGACTGAGATGCCGACCGCTTCCGTCGCCTGCGGCAGGCCGCTGGTCAGCGGGATGCGCACGCTCTGCAGCGAGTTGATGCCGGTCGCGACCACGTTGCCGCTGCCGTCGACCGGATAGGCCTGCAGCGCGGCACCCTGATCGTCGACGATGTAGCGGTCCGACGAGACGTTGAAGCCGCCGTTGCGCGTGAAGTTGATCTGCGCGGTATTGGCGTTCGGCTTGACGAGGAAGAAGCCCTCGCCGCTGATTGCGAGGTCGAGCGAGGACTGCGACTGCTCGAGCCCGCCCTGCGTGAACTGCTGCTTGATCGACTTCACGAAGGTGCCCGAACCGATCATCTGCGTCGGGCTCTTGGTCGCCGACGAGGCGATGACGTCGCCGAACTGCACGCTGCTGCGCTTGAAGCCGTTGGTGCCGACGTTCGCCAGATTGTGCGAGATCGTCGAAAGCTCGGTCTGGGCGCCCTGGAGGCCCGAAAGGGAAGTGTAGAAGGACATCGCTTTACTCCTGCTTTGACTGGATCAGCCGACCTGGCGGACGGCGCTGAGGGGTTGGGCGCCGAGGCCGGCGACGTTGAGGGTGGGGTCGGTGCCGTCGGACGAGACGTTGACGGAGGTGACGGGCGCCCAGACGAGCACCGGCACGGCCACGCCATTGCCTTCGCTCACCGCGCGTGCGGTGATCTTGTAGGGGCCTTCGGGCGCGGCGGCGCCGCTGTCGGTCTTGCCGTCCCACGAGAAGTCGACCTGGCCGGCCTTCTGCGAGCCGAGCTGCAGCGTGCGCAGCGCATTGCCCGCCTGGTCGCTGATCGTGACTTCGACGGCACTCGCCGAGCTGCCCAGATCGACCGAGGCGTCGAGCCCGCCGCTGGTGTTCGGGAAGGCGGTGTCGCCTTTGATCAGCACGGTCTTGCCGACATAGTTCAGCGCCTGCGACGCCGCCTGATCGCTGAACCGGGTCGCGAGCGACTTGAGCGAGCTGTTCATTTCCGAGATGCCGGCGTTGGTCGAGAAAGTCGCCATCTGCGCGACCATGTCCTCGTTCTTCACCGGATCGAACGGATCCTGGTTGTTGAGCTGCGCGGTGAGCAGCGCCAGAAAATCGCTCTGGCCAAGCTGCTGCGACGAAGCCGATGTGGCGACAGGCGTGTCGGACGTTCCCGTCCGGCCCACGCCCTGCGCGGCGAGCGCGGCGTCGAACGCGGCGCTGCTGCTGCTCGTATCGACCGTGCTCATCGGCCGAGCTTCAGCGTATCGAGGATCAGCGACTTGGCGGTCTGCATCACCTCGACATTGTTCTGATAGTGACGTGCCGTTTCGAGCATGTCGACAAACTCCCTCGTTTCATCGACGGCGGCGTCGAACACGTCGCCGTCTGCATTGGCCATCGGGTTGTTGGGGTCGTGGCGCTTGGTCGGCGCTGAACCGGCGGTGACGACGCCGGCGACGTCGACGGTCGACATGCCGCTCGCCTTGTCGAAGCTGGTGCGGAACACCGGCTTCATCGTGCGATAGGCGTCGGTCTCGCTGCTCGAGACGCTGCCGGCATTGGCAAGGTTTGAGGCGGTGGTGTTCAGTCGGGTGAGCTGCGCCGACATGGCGCGCCCCGCGACGTCGAAGATCGAAAGCGGCTGTGCCATCCTTATTCACCCCTCAGTGCGCGGGTGATCGTGCTGATCCGCCCGTTCAGGAAGGAAAGCGTCGTCTGATAGGCGACGGCGTTCTCGGCGAAGGCAGTCTGCTCGGTGTTGAGCTCGACGGTGTTGCCGTCCATCGAAGGCTGGGTCGGCACGCGAAACTTGGTCGCGCTGCTGATCGCGCCGCCGATCGTGTTGCCCGGCTGCTCGGCGCTGTTGAGCGCCTGTGCGAAGTCGATATCCTTCGCCTTGTAACCGGGCGTCGCGGCGTTCGCGATGTTGGACGCAAGCAGGCCCAGGCGCTGCGAACGCAGTGCCAGCGCCTTTCCGCTCACTCCAAACAGATCGTCTCCGAAAGCCATGGCCTTCACGTCCTCGCATTAATCCAGCCGGCTCTCTGCAACCGTCGTGCCAATTGCGGGAAAAGCCGCGCCAATGCCGGGTCGAGGGAGGCAGGCGGCAAAGGACGGCAAGATTTTGCCGGTGGGCGGCAATGCGCGGCAACGCTTCCGCGCGCCATGCGCCGTCAGTCGCGGGACGACAGACGCGAGGAAGGGGCCTCGCGTATATCGGAACGTCATTTGGCCCGGCCCTTGCAATATGGGGGCGATGCCTAACGCAAAGCTCATCATCCAGTTCGTCGATCCGCTGGCGATCGCGATCGTCCTCGGCGGCACATTCGTCGCCACCGCTCTGCGCGGGCCGCTGTCTGATACGGTCGCGGCCTTCGGTGCGCTGCGCCGGCTGACGGGGACGCCCTTCGACGCGCAGGATGCGCGCGCGCGGATCGTGAAGGCCGAACGGATCGCGAAAGGCAATCTCGTCGCGGTCGATGCTGCCATCCTCGCCGATCCCGATATCGCCGCCGCCGTCGAGGCGATCGGCGACGGCGCCGGCGCCGATGCGGTTGAGGCATTGCTGGCCGCGCGCGCGGCGCAGCGGGCCGAGCGCCACGCCGTCGTCCACGATTTCTGGCAGGCCGCTGCCGAGGCCGCCCCCGCCATGGGGATGATCGGCACGCTGCTCGGCCTCGTCCGCATGTTCCGCGGCATGGAGGATCCGGCGGCGATCGGCGGTGCGATGGCCGTGGCATTGCTCGCCACCCTTTATGGCGCCCTGCTCGCCAATCTCGTCTTCGCGCCGGTCGCCGCGCGCCTGCGCCGCCAGTCGCGGCGTGAGGAGATTGCGCGCCGCCGCCTGCGCGTGCCGCTGATGGCGCTGGCCCGCCGCTATGCCGCGCCGCCGCGCCGCCGGGAAAGCGCATGACGCCCGCCCGCCCTTCGCGCCCGCTCTGGCTGATCACGCTTGCTGATCTGTCGCTGCTGCTCGTCGCCTTCTTCGTCTTCGTCCAGGCGACCCAGCGGCAGGATGCGCAGACACGCGCCGCGCTTGCCGCCGGCATCCGCGAGGCGTTCGGTGGCGCGACGACCGAGAGGCCCAAGTCGGAAATCCCGCTCGAGGCCAATATCGTCGGCGGCTTCGCGCCCGGTTCGGCCGCGCCCGGCTCGCTGCGCTTCGTCGGCGACTGGGCGGCGGACGCCACGCGCGACGCGCGCACCTATCTCGAGGTCACGGGCTATGCCGACGGCAGCCCGGCGGATCGGCTCGACGGCTCGGCGCTGGCGCTGGCCTCGGCGCGCGCCGCCGCCGTCGCCTCGGTGCTCGAACGCCAGGCCGGCCCCGGCCGCATCAGGATTTCGGGCGTGATCGCTCCGCCCAGCGCCGCCGGTCGCCCCGAGGGCCGCCGCGTCGTCGTCACCATCGGCTTCGGCCACTGAACAGCGAACGGAGACCAGCAATGATCCGCTTCCTTCTTCTCGCCAGCCTTGCCACCCCGGCCATGGCGGCGACCGATCTTTCCGCGCTCGACCGCCTGGCCGCGCGCTTCGCCGGCGCTCCGATCGGCGCCGAAGGCGGGCCGATCGCTCCGATCGACCAGCGGATGCGTCTCAGGGACTGTCCGTCGCAGCCGCTCGTCGCGTGGCGCAGCGAGCGCCACGATGCGATCGTGATCAGCTGCCCCGATGCGGCGGGCTGGCGCGTCTTCGTGCCCGTCAAGGCCGCGCCCTTGCCCGTGGCGGCCGCGCCCGTGAAGCAGGATCCGGTCATCCGTCGCGGCGATCCCGTGACCGTCTCGGCCGAAAATAACGGCTTCTCCGTCACCAGCGACGGCGTCGCGATGGGCGATGCCGTCCCCGGCGCGCGAATCGCGATCAAGGTAGATGGCTCGAAAAATCCGGTACTTGCGGTCGCGACCGCGCCCGGACAGGCGACTCTGCCGGGCTGGTAGGGCAAAAAAGCTAAACATTTCCCGCCGCCGGCCGTTTGACTGTCAGACCCATGCTTTTGACAGGAAAGGAGGCGGGGCAATGATCGATCCGATTGGCATCAAGACCGGCGCCGTTTCCGGCAGGACCGCGAGCGTCGCCGACAAGGTCGGCGCGGCAGCGCCCGTCCAGCGCGTCGAAGGCAGTGAGGCGGCGCGCGTCGCCGAATCCGAGGTCCGCGCCGCTGCGCGCGACATGGCGGCCGCGCCGCCGGTCGATCGCGAGCGCGTCCAGCAGATCAAGCGTGCGATCCAGCAGGGTCGCTTCCCTATCGTTCCCGCCAAGATCGCCGACCGGCTGATCGCGGCGCAGCTCGACTGGGCCATGCCGAAAGAGGGAACGGAATGAGCAGGATCGAAGCCCTCAGGCAGGTGGTTGAATCGCTCCACGCCGAGATCGCGGCGCTGAAGCGCTTCGACGTCGCGGCGCTCGCCGAGGCGACGGGCGCGAAGGAGAGCAACCTGGGGCTGCTCGGCGGCTCCTGGAACGCGGACGAGGTCGACGACGAGGTCCGCGCGCTCGCGCAGGAAGCGCAGACGCTCAACGAAACCGCGCGCATCTACGTCAATCTGATGAGCGCCAACGTCCGCAGCCGGCTCGAAACGCTCACCGGCCTGTCGGCGGCCGTCTACTCGCCGCGCCACGCGGCCTGATCTGCGCGGTCCGCGCGGCGCCCTGTTCATTCGCCGCGCGCGATCGCGTTAACCAAAATTGGCACGGCTCTTGCTGATCGAACCCCGAACAGGGTTTGATCACGGGATAGTGCATTTATGGCGATCGGCAGTCTGACGTCGGCGGGGGTGACCGGAAAGGTCCAGTCCGACATCGCACGGGCAAGCGCCACGACCGGCGTCGATTTCTCCTATCTGCTGGGCCAGGCGCAGGTCGAATCGAGCCTGCAGCCCAATGCGCGCGCCGCCACGAGCAGCGCCTCCGGCCTCTACCAGTTCGTCGACCAGAGCTGGCTCGCCATCGTGAAGCAGCATGGTGAGGAACATGGCCTCGGCTGGGCCTCCGCCGCGATCAGCCAGGGCTCGAACGGCCGCTATTATGTCGCTGACGGCGCCACGCGCGCCGCGATCCTCGATCTGCGCAACGACAGCGCCACGGCCTCGCTGATGGCGGCCGAACATGCCGCGGACAACAAGGCGTCGCTGGAAAGCGCGCTTGGCCGCAGCGTCGGCGGCACCGATCTCTACATGGCGCATTTCCTGGGCGCTGCCGGCGCCAAAAAGTTCCTCGGCGCGATGGCCGGCGATCCCGATCGCCCGGCCGCCTCGCTCTTCCCCGCCGCCGCCGCATCGAACCGCTCGATCTTCTATGCATCCGACGGCTCGGCGCGCTCGCTGGGCGATATTTATCAGCGCTTCGCCGCCAAGATCGAGAAGGGCGCGCAGATTGCCGCCGGCGGCAAGGATTTGCCGGATGCGGCAAGCACCGGCAACAACGCGCTGCCGGTCAATCTCGCCGCGCTCGGCGGGGCGTCCACGTCCGATGCCGGCGATGAGGATGGCAGCTCGACGCTCGATCGCCTCCTCGCCGCGTCGCAGGGCGATCAGGCCTCGCTGCTCCGGCCGACGCCCGAGACCGCGAAGCTCGCCTATCTGATGCTCGCGTCGCTGGGGGGCTGATCCGATGGCATCGCTTTCCCCCGCGCTCGAACGCTTCGCCTCGCTGCCGCGCCTCGCGGCGCTCCCCGCCGGCATCCTGCTGCTCGTCGCGCTCATGGTCGTGCCGATCCCGGCCGGCATGCTCGACATCTTCTTCATCGCGAACATCATGATCTCGCTCGCGGTGCTGATGGTCGCGCTCAATGCGGAAAAGCCGCTCGACTTCTCCAGCTTCCCGACGGTGCTGCTCCTCGCGACCCTGTTCCGCCTCGCGCTCAACGTCGCCTCGACGCGCGTCGTGCTCGTCCACGGGCATGAGGGCAAGGCGGCCGCCGGCCACGTCATCGAGGCGTTCGGCACCTTCATCATCGGCGGCGACTATGTCGTCGGCCTGCTCGTCTTCTCGATCCTCGTCATCATCAATATGGTGGTGGTCACCAAGGGCGCGGGCCGCGTCTCCGAAGTCTCGGCGCGCTTCACCCTCGATGCGCTGCCCGGCAAGCAGATGGCGATCGACGCCGATCTCAACGCCGGGCTCATCACCCCCGATCAGGCCAAGACGCGCCGCGTCGAGGTCGCGACCGAAGCCGATTTCTACGGCTCGATGGACGGTTCGTCGAAATTCGTGAAGGGCGACGCGGTCGCGGCGCTTCTCATCCTCGGCATCAACGTCGTCGGCGGCCTGATCCTCGGCATGGTCAGCCACGGCATGGGCGTGGGCGAAGCGGCCAAGACCTATGTCATGCTCGCGGTCGGCGACGCGCTCGTCGCGCAGGTGCCGGGGCTTCTGCTCTCGATCGCCGCCGCCGCGATCGTCACCCGCGTCTCGTCCAGCCACGATCTGACCGGCCAGATCGGCTCGCAATTTTCGAGCCCGCGCACCTGGGTGCCGGTCGCCGCGATCCTCACCGTGCTCGGCCTGCTGCCCGGCATGCCGCATCTCATCATGCTGCCCGCCGCCGGCGCCGCCGGCTTCGCGGCCTGGCGTCTCGCCAGGCGCGCCGCGCGCCCCGCGCCGCCCGCGCCCGCCAAAGACGACGCGCCCCCCGCCGATCCCAGCCAGATCGACTGGAGCGAGGTCAGCGATTACATCCAGGTCAATCTCGAGATCGGCTACGGCCTCGTGCCGCTCGTGGACGAACGCGTCGGCGCGCCGCTGATGACGCGCATCACCGGGGTCCGCCGCCAGCTGTCCAAGGAACTGGGCTTCGTCGTCCCTCAGGTCCGCGTGCGCGACAATATCGGCCTTGCGCCCTATAACTACCGCATCGTCGTCGGCGGCGTGATCCTCGGTGAAGACATGGTCTCGCCCGATGAGATGCTGGCGCTCGATACCGGTCAGGCGGTCGGCAGCCTCAACGGCAAGCCCGCCAAGGATCCGACCTTCGGGCTCGATGCGGTGTGGATCGCCAATGGCGACGCCGATGCCGCGACGGCCGCCGGCTATATGGTCGTCGATTCGGGCACCGTCATCGCGACGCATCTCAATCATGTCCTCGGCCAGCATGCGTCCGAGCTGCTCGGCCCCGACGAGGTGCAGAGCCTGCTCGACGGGCTCAAGGAACGCGCTGCCGCGCTCGTCGCCGCGCTGTCGCCCGCACCGCTGTCGATCACCGCGCTCACTCAGGTGCTGCGCGCGCTGCTTGCCGAGAATATCGCGCTCAAGGAGTTCCGCCGCATCGCCGCCGCGATCGCCGTCGCCGCCCAGCGCAGCAACGATCCCGACGAGATCGTCGAGATGATCCGGCCCGAACTCGGCGCGCTCATCATCCAGCGCATCGCCGGCCCGCGCGAGCCGCTGCGCGTGATGACGCTCGAAGGCGGGCTGGAGGCGATCCTCGGCCAGACGATCCGTTCTGACCCCGGCAACCGCCACGCAATCGAGCCCGATCTCGGCCGCCGCATCATCGATGCGCTCCAGCATGCCGCCCACCCGCTGATCGCGCAGGGCAAGCCCTTCGCGCTCGTCGTCCAGCCGATGATCCGCCCCGCCATGCGCAAGCTGGTGAAGACGGTGCTGCCTGACACGCCGGTGATGGCCTTCACCGAAGTTCCCGATGACAAGGCGGTCGAAGTCGTCGCCGTCGTCGGTGCCCCCGAACAGATCGCCGCATAGAGAATAGCCGATGAACGCACCTTTCTCCGCGCCGCAGCTTTACACCCGCTCGGGGCCTGCCCCGGCCGTGGCGCACGAACAGTTGATCCGCGATCATATGCCGCTCGTCCGGCGCATCGCCTGGCACGTCCATGGCAGCGTCTCGAGCGCGGTCGAGGTCGAGGATCTCGTCCAGATCGGCCTCGTCGCGCTCGTCGAGGCGGCGGCCAGTTTCGAGGATCGCGGGCAGGTGACCTTCGCCCAGTATCTCGCCACGCGGCTGCGCGGCGCGATGATCGACGAGCTGCGCCGCCAGGCGACGATCACGCGCGGCGCGATGCGCCGGCGGCGGATGCTGGCCGATGCCGAATCGGACCTCCACACCCGGCTTGGCCGCGCGCCGACCGAGGAGGAGACTGCGGCGAAGCTGGGCGTCACGCCCGAACGCCTCCGCCTCGACTACAGCAATGCCCAGCCCGTCCGCTTCGAGCCGATCGACGGCGTCTATAGCGACGACAATCCCTGGTTCATGAGCGAGGAGCCCAATCCCTTCGAGCTGCTCGAGCAGGAGGATCTCCGTCAGACGCTGATCGCCGCGATCGGCACGCTCGCCGAGCGCGAGGCGCAGGTGATCCAGCTCTATTATGTCGAGGAAATGAACCTCGAGGAGATTGGCGAAGTCCTCGGCGTCGGCGCCGCGCGCGTCTGCCAGATCAAGAAGGCCGCGCACGACAAGCTGCGCAAGGCGCTCAAGGCGCGGATGGACTGACGGGCGCCGATATCCCTTGCCCCGGCTCCGGCGGACGCCGGAATCGGGGATCGTCAATCGCGCCGCCGCACCGCATTCCGCTCGTCCGTCACCCGGATCGGCGAACGGCCGTCGCGTCCGATCGGGCGAACCGGTGTCGCCCCCCGGCCTTCATGTCCGCATGGACGATCGCCGGCTGCCGGTCGGCGACTCGGACGGGCTGAGGCGGCTGACGCCTTTCCGCCTCGGCGGGAACGGGTTGGGTCCCCGGCCCCCATCTCCTCCGCACAAACAGAAACCCCGGCGCGGTGGGGCGCGCCGGGGTCCAGTTTTACGCAAAGCTACTCTTGCTTTATTCGTTTCCCGCTTAGCGGAGCAGCGTCAGCACGTTCGACTGGCTCTGGTTCGCCTGCGCGAGCATCGCGGTCGAGGCCTGCGACAGGATCTGCGCCTTCGCGAGGTTGGTCGTCTCGGCCGAGAAGTCGGCGTCCTCGATGCGGCTGCGCGCGTCCGACAGGTTGTTGACGTTGTTGGTCAGGTTGTTGACGACCGAGCTCAGGCGGCTCTGGCCGGCGCCCAGGCTGGCGCGGGTCGTGTTGACCGCGGCCAGTGCGTCGTCGACGTCGTCGAGCGCGGTGTTCGCGCCGCCGGCGGTCGAGATGTCCGAGGCGCTGGCAGCCGACACGTCGAGGCCGGTGATGGTCAGCGTCACGGTGTCGCCGTTGGCCGAACCGGTCTGGATGTCGATCGTGGTGTCGGCGGTGCCGAACAGCGTCACGCCGTTGAACTTGCTGTTGCTGATGATGTCGTCGATCTGCGCGCCGAGCTCGGTGACTTCGGTCTGCAGGTTCGTGCGATCATCATCGCTGTAGGTGCCCGAAGCCGACTGGACGGCCAGTTCGCGGATACGCTGCAGCATGTTGCTGACTTCGTTCAGCGAGCCTTCGGCGGTCTGCGCCATCGAGATGCCGTCGTTGGCGTTGCGGATCGCCTGGTTCATGCCGCGGATCTGCGCGGTCATCGAGGTCGCGATGGCGAGGCCGGCGGCGTCGTCCTTCGCGCTGTTGATGCGCTTGCCGGTCGACAGGCGCTCCATCGCGGTGTTGAGCGCGTCGCTCGCCATGCGCGAACCGTTCTGGGCGCGCAGGGCGGCGGTGTTGGTCGAAATAACGGTCATGTCCTGAACTCCGTTCTTGGTTCCCGGCTGCGCTCCTCCCCTCCGATTCGGACGGAGCGAAGCGGGAGCCGCCGAAGCAGTGAACGGCCATGAGCGACGCGGCTTAAGCGGAAAATGTGAAATGGTTTCGCCGCCCTCGCGTGACGCGCGCGATCCTTATCAATCAATTATCGCGCTGTTTAACCACTGGTTTACCAGTTAACCGCGATAAGCCTCTCACGGGCAGCCGCCCGGAACTGTGGGGGTTCAACGATGCGGTCCATCTTGCCGAGCGCCGAGTGCGCCCGGGCCAATCCTGTGCTGATTTCGTGGATGCGCGGGCTCGGATTCGACGTCCGTCCTTATGCCGGGGAACGCCCCCGCCCGATCGATTCGTTCATCGTGATGGAAGAGGAAGGCCTGCCCGCGCCGCGCAACACGCTGGTGCTCGGCCGCGGCGCGGATCGCGAAGTCCGCCTCGCCAGCGAAGGCGCGCCGGCCCGCCTCTCTTACGGCCGTGACGACATGATCTTCGGCCACGCCTTCGCTGCCGCCCTGCTGCGCGGCGAAAGTGCGCCCGCCGCCGCCGATCCGCAGAGCCTCGCGCTCTACGCGCTGGCCGAACGCGTCGCCGCCAGCGACATCACCGTCCTCGTCAACGGGCCGACCGGCACCGGCAAGGAAGTTCTCGCGCGCTACATCCACAATCGCTCGGATCGCCGCGACGGTCCCTTCGTCGCGATCAACTGCGCGGCGCTTCCCGAAACCATGCTCGAAGCGCTGCTGTTCGGCCATACCAAGGGCGCCTTCACCGGTGCTGCGGGCGCGTCCGAAGGCTTTTTCCGCGCGGCGAACGGCGGCACGCTGCTCCTCGACGAAATCGCCGAGCTGCCGCTGCCGCTCCAGGCCAAGCTGCTCCGTGCGCTGCAGGAGCGTGAGGTCGTGCCGCTCGGCGCCACCGCGCCCGAGCCGATCGACGTCCGCGTCATCGCCTGCGCCAACCGCGATCTCGGCCGCGAAGTCGGCGCCGGCCGGTTCCGGGCCGACCTTTACTACCGGCTGAGCGTCTTCCCGCTCACCACCATCGCGCTCGCCGAACGGCGTCAGGATGTGGCGGCGCTCGCCGCGACGATGATCCTGCGCCACGCCGTCGGCCGTTCGGTCATTCCCTGGCCCAGCCTTGCCGCGCTCGATGCGCTGCTCGCGCATGACTGGCCGGGCAATGTCCGCGAGCTCGAAAACGTCATCCAGCGCGCGCTGCTCCTCGCCCCCGGCGACCGGATCGAGGCGGAGCACATCATCTTCGACCGCGCCGGCGCGATGGCCTTCGCGCCCGCAGCGCCCGTCGTCGAGGCGCAGGACGATCCGACGCTCGGCAACATCGTCAAGCTCAGCGAATATCAGGCGATCCGCGACACGCTCGCGCTGTGCGGCGGCAGCCGCGCCGAGACCGCGAAGCGCCTCGGCATTTCCGAACGCACGCTGCGCTACCGCCTCGCGCGGATCCGCAGCGAAGGCGGCAGCGTCGCCGCGCCTAGCCGGAGTGCATGGGCATGAACGTCAGCGGAGCCATGGGTGCGGACAGGGTGCTTGCCCTGCGCGCGCAGATCCTCGAGCGCAACGAGGCGCTCAAGAATGCCGGTTCGACCACGTCGGCCGCACCGGCCAAGACGGGCGCCAGCGGCGGTTTCGGCGATACGCTCGAAGCCGCGCTCAAGGCCGTCAACCAGCAGCAGGACGCCGCGCGCGCGGCCAGCGACGCCTATGAACGCGGCGAAACCGTCGACGTCGCCAAGGTGATGCTCGCGCGCCAGCAGGCCTCGGTCAGCTTCGAAGCGACGCTGCAGGTCCGGAACAAACTTCTGTCCGCCTACAAGGACATCATGAGCATGCCGGTGTAATCGATGGCGACCAACGCACTCACGCCCGCAGGCGAGATCCTGCCCCCCGCCGGCCCGCCGCAGCCCGCCGTTGCCGTTCCGGGCGCCCGCGATCCGCTTGGCATGGCGAAGGAATTCCTCGCCCGCCCGATCGTTCGCAAGAGCCTGCCGGCGCTTGCGGCCGTCGCCGTCGCCGGCCTCGCCGCGCTTGCCTGGATGATGCTCGCCACCCCGCTGCAGAAGATCCTCTTCTCCGGCCTCTCGGATGCCGACAAGGCTTCGGTGTCCGAGGCGTTGACCCAGAGCAACATCAAGAGCCACATCGACAATTCGACGGGCACGCTGACCGTGGCCGAGGATGATTTCTACAAGGCGCGCATGCTGCTCGCCTCGCAGAACCTGCCCAAGACGGCGCCCGGCGGTTATGCGATCCTCGATCAGCTTCCCATGGGCGTCAGCCGCGCGGTCGAGGGCGAACGCCTTCGCCAGGCGCGCGAGACCGAGCTCGCCAAGTCGATCGAGGAGATCGATTCGGTCGCCGACGCGCGCGTCCACCTCGCGATGCCCGAATCGAGCGTCTTCGTGCGCGACAATGCGTCGCCCTCGGCCTCGGTCATCGTCCGCCTCGCCGCCGGGCGCTCGCTCGGCGAATCGCAGGTCCGCTCGATCGTCAACCTCGTCGCCTCGTCGGTGCCGGGGATGAAGCCCGAGGCAGTGACCATCGTCGACGGCGCGGGGCAATTGCTCAGCAAGCCGGGCGCCGGCGGCGTCACCGCCGATGGCGACCAGCGCATCGATTTCCAGCGCCGCGTCGAGGACAAATATCGCACCCAGCTGATCCAGCTGCTCACTCCGCTCGTCGGCGCCGGCAATTTCAGCACAGAGGTCCAGGCCGACGTCAATCTCGACGAAAGCCAGGCGACGCGCGAAAGCTACGACAAGGACGGTTCGCTCCGTGCCGAACAGGGCAGCTGGACCGCCGACCGCGCCGAGCCGACCCCGCAGGGCATCCCCGGCACGCTGTCGAACACCCCGCCGCCCGCCACCCAGGTCAAGGCTGGCACCGCCGCGCCGCAGCCGCCCCAGGCGGGCACTGCCGGTGCGCCCGGCGCCCCGGGTGCAGCCGGTGTCCCGGCGGCCAACGGCACGCCGGCTGCTGCCGCCGCGACGGCTGCCAATGGCGGCAAGATGCCCGACAATCTCAAGCAGTCGGATCAATATGCCCGCTCCTACGAGGTCGGCCGCGAAGTCTCGGTCACCCGCGCCGCGCCCGGTTCGATCAGGCGGCTGTCGGTCGCGGTCGTCCTGCGCGACGCCGAAGGCGCGAAGCCGCGCACCCCGCAGGAAATCCAGCAGATCAACAACCTGATCCGCGCCGCCGTCGGCTTCGATCCGGCGCGCAACGATCAGGTGACGGTGATCAGCCGCCAGTTCGCCGCCGATCCGCTCGGCGCCAAGGCGGCCTGGTACGATGCCGGCTGGTTCCCCGTGCTGGCGCGCAACCTCACGGCGCTCGCCATCGCGCTGCTCGTCCTCTTCGTGGGCGTCCGCCCGCTGATGAAGGGCCTGATCAGGAAGAAGGAAGCCCCGGCCGCCAAGGGCGCCGACGGCCAGCCCACGCCAACGGTCGAAGGCGGTGAGATCGAGGCCACGCGCCCGATGTCGGGCGGGTTCGGCTCCCCGGCATCGCCCGACGGCTATCAGCCGGTCAGCATCGAGATGCTCGACAGCGCGCGCAGCTATGACGACAAGGTCCGGCTGGTGCGCGATTTCACCCGCGACAATCCGGCGCGCGCTGCGCTCGCCGTCCGCGACATGATCCGCTCCGACGAGAAGGCCGGCGCATGACCCTCGAGATTTCCGGCCGCAATCTCAGCGGCGTCGAACGCGCCGCCGTGCTGATGATGCTGGTGGGTGAGGAGGAGGCTGCGGCCATCCTCCGCAAGCTGGAGCCCGACGAGGTCCGCCAGCTCGGCAAGGCGATGTTCGCCGTCGCCGACGTAGGCGAGCCCCAGGTCGCCGCCGTCCTCGACGATTTCGTCGGCAAGGCGCGCGAGCGCACCGCGATCGGCTTCAATCCGCGCCCGCAGATCGAACGCACGATGACGATCGCCCTCGGCCCCGACAAGGCGGACAGCGTGCTCGCGCGCATCACCCCGCCCGAGGATGTCCGCTCGATCGATCTGCTCGACTGGCTCGACGCGCCGGAGATCGCGCGCATGATCGAGAATGAACATCCCCAGCTCGCGGCCGTGCTGATCGCCAATCTCGATCCCGCCGTCGCCGCCGAGGTGCTTCAGCTGATGCCGGAGGCCGTGCAGCCAGAGATCGTTCACCGCGTCGCGACGCTCGGCCCGGTCACGCAGGAAGCGCTGCAGATGCTGCGCGACATGCTTGCCGCGCGCATGGGCAAGTCGCATTCGCCGACCCCGGTGCCGCTGGGCGGCGCGCGCGAGGCGGCAGCGATCATGAACAATGCCCGCCGCGCGACCGAGCAGAAGGTCATGCCCAAGGTCGCGAAGATCGATCGCGAGACCGCGCGCAAGATCGAGGAGGAGATGTTCATCTTCGAGCATCTTCTGGCGCTCGACGACAAGAATATGGGTGCGCTCCTCCGCGGCGTGGAGGCCGATGTCCTCACCGTCGCGCTCAAGGGCGTGGACGAGGCGGCGCGCAATCGCTTCCTCGGCTGCATGTCGGCGCGCGCCGCCGACGGCATCCGCGACGAGATGGAGGCGCGCGGCCCGATGCGCCTCAGCGAGGTGCTCGAAGCGCAGAAGACGATCCTGACGGTCGCGCGCCGCATGGCGGCCGATGGCGCGATCATGCTCGGCGGCCGGGACGACGATTATGTCTGACGGCCCGATCGGCTTCGTGCCGCAGGGCGATGCCCGCAGCGTCGGCACCGGCGCGCTCGGCGACTATATGGCAGCGCTGCGCGGCGGTTTCTCCGAAACCGCTTTCGTCCGCGCCGACAAGGGACCGGTGGGCTTCACCCCCGTGTCCCCGGTGCCGTCGCCTCAGCAGGGGCCCAAGCATTTCAGCCCCGCCGATCCGGACAATAATCCGACCGCCGGCTGGAATCCCTTCGACGCCGCGACCGGCGACGAGGAAACCCCGCCTGAACATGATGCCGAACCGCTGCTCGACGCGCTCGATACTGCGCGGGTCGAAGGCTATTCCGCCGGTTTCGAGGCCGGCGCGCGCCAGGCCGCGCTGGAGGCCGAGGCCCAGGCCGCGATCGGCGACCGGCTCGTCGCCGCGTTCGATGGCGTCGCCAGCTTCGATCGCGACCGGCTGGCCGCGCATCTGCGCCAGACCGTCCTCTACCTCGTCACCCGCATGGTCGGCGAAGTCGGTGTCGCGGGCGATCTGCTCGCGCTGCGGATCGAGGCGGCGGTGAAGCTGCTCGCCGACAGCAGCGAACCCGCGCTGATGCGGATGAACCCCGAGGATCTGGCGCTGGTCGAGGGCCGCGTTCCCGAACGCGTCTTCGCGATCGGTGACAAGGGGGTCGAACGCGGCGGCCTCGTGATCGAGACGCGCACCACAGTGATCGAGGACGGCCCGTCGGCCTGGCTCGCCCAGCTCGCAGCTGCCGTCGACCGCGTCGCGCTTCCGGACGCCGGCTGATGCTCAACGATTTTGCGGCCGACTATCTCGATCGGCTCCGCACCGATTTCGCGCCCGCCCCCGAAGTCATCGGCCGCCTCGCTTCCTATGACGGCCTGCTGATGGAGGCCGTCGGCCTGTCGCTTCCGGTCGGCACCATGTGCCGCATCGGCGAAGGGGCAGGCGCGGTCGAGGCCGAGGTGATCGGCTTCCGCTCGGGCAAGACGCTGATGATGAATCTCGGCGGCCCCGCCGCCCTGCTGCCCGACGCGCCGGTCCGCCCGATCGGCCAGCCGGGCGAGGCGCAGGTGGGCAGTGCACTGCTCGGCCGCGTCGTCGACGGCGCGGGCCGCCCGATCGACGGGCTTGGCCCGATTCGCGGCGCCAAGAGCTGGCCGCTCGCCGGCCGCCACCAGAATCCGCTCGATCGCGGCCGCGTGCTCGAACCGCTCGATGTCGGCGTGCGCGCGATCAACGGCCTGCTCACCATCGGCCACGGCCAGCGCATCGGCATCATGGCAGGCTCGGGCGTCGGCAAATCGGTGCTGCTCGGGATGATCGTCCGATCGGTGAAGGCCGATGTCGTCGTCGTCGGGCTGATCGGCGAACGAAGCCGCGAAGTCACCGATTTCCTCGAAACCAAGATCGCGGGCGAGGCGCGCGCGCGCAGCGTCGTCGTCGCCGTTCCCGCCAATCATTCGCCCGTGCTCCGCATCCGCGGCGCGATGCGCGCGACCGCGATCGCCGAGGCGTTCCGCGCCGAGGGCAAGCGCGTGCTGCTGATCATGGACAGCCTGACGCGCGTCGCGCATGCCGGGCGCGAGATCGGGCTGGCGCTGGGCGAACCGGCATCGGCGCGCGGCTATCCGCCTTCCGCCATCGCGATGCTGCCCAATCTCATCGAACGCGCCGGCGCGGACGCCAACGGAACCGGCTCGATCACCGCCATCTACACCGTGCTCGCCGATGGCGACGACGGCAGCGATCCGGTGGTCGATTCGGCGCGCGCGATCCTCGACGGGCATATCGTGCTGTCGCGCGCGCTCGCCGAACGCGCCGTCTATCCGGCGATCGACCTCGGCCCCTCGGTCAGCCGCGTGATGAACGACATTGTCGGGCCCGAGCATCGCCACGCCGCGCGCGTGCTGCGCCGTCATCTCGCCACTTACGAGGAAAACCGCGACCTTATCCTGATGGGCGCCTATCGCGGCGGGACCGATCCCGCGCTCGATCAGGCGATCGCCTGCCATCCCGCGATCCTCGAATATATCCGCCAGAGCGCCGACGAGGCGGTGTCGCTCGATGAGGCGACCGCCGAGCTGGTCGGCCTGTTCGGCGACGGTTGATGGCGCGGCGCGATCCGAAGCGCCTCGGCCGGATTCTCAAGGTCCGTTCCTTCCAGCTCGATCAGGCGCGCGTCGAGGAAGTCGCCGCCGCCGATCGCGCGAGCAGCGCGCATGCGCTGGCCCAGCGCATCGCATCGCTCTCCGAAGGCGTCGCGCCGCGCGAAGGCACTGCCGAGGGGCTCAATCTCTTCGCCGCCGCCCATTATCGCGAACGCCTCGCGCGCTCGCAGCAGGAAGCGCAGCGCCGGATTGCGGAGGCGACGCGCCAGCTCGATCAGGCGCGCGAGCAGACGGGCGCCGCCAAGCGCAATCATGGCGCGGTCGAGAAGCTGATCGACCGTGAGCTGGAGGCGCGCGCGCTCGATGCCCGTCGCGCGCTCGCCAACGCCCCGCATCAGGCGCGCGCACTGGCACGGTCCTTGCTGAAATCAGGGTGAACCGATCAACACCGGAGCGACCGTGAACAGTCTCAGTCTCGACATCCTTGGTCTCGCCAGCGCAAAAGTGCCCGAAATCCGCGCGCCCGAAGGAGCAGCGGGGATGTTCGCATCGCTGGTCGCGGGGATCGGCGATGCACCGGGCGCTGCCGTTCCGGGCGTGGTCTTGCCGGATGCCCGGCAAGATCTTGCCGCCGGCGTCTCGACCGCAAGCATCGCCGTCGCGGCCGTCGCAGCGACGGCGCCCGATGCGCCGCTTTCGGATATGGCCGCCGCGCTCAGCATCGCCCCCGCTGACGACGCAACCCCCGCCGCCCCGGCCCGGCCCGATCCCGAGCAGGTCGGCGTCTGCACCGTCGTCGTCACCCCGCGCTTCCGCCCCGTGCCGCCCGCTGCCGATGGCGATGACGCCGAACCGACTGAAAACGAACAACTTCCTGCGCCGGATGCCTCCCTCCCCGCCGATGCCGACGAAGATCGCGCCGCCGACGCCGTCGTCGTCATGCTCCCGCCCCGCAAGTCCGCGCCCCTCGGCACGACGCCAGTTTCCCCTGACAACCCAGCAGGCAAGCCCGCCGCCACGCCGCCCCAGCCGGCGCGATGCGAAGTCATCGTTCCGCGCTTCAAGCCCGCCGATCCGGTCCCGGCGGTGTGCGAGACCGAGGTGCCGCTGCTTCCCGTCGCCGACGATCGGCAGCCGGAGGACGACGCCGGGGACACGCCCGCGCCGACCGACCAGGCTCCATCCCCGGTCCCGACTCCCGCGCCCATCCTTGTCCCGGTCGCCGCGCCCGTTGCGCCCGTGGTCGGCACGCCCATCGAGCCGGTGCAGACCGATGCCGATGCGCCGGTCGCCGGCGTCGACGCGGATGCATCGCGCAAGCCCTCCTTCGTGCCCGCAGGCGACGATCAGGCGCAGCCCCAGTCCGTCGCGCCCGCGCCCGTCAAGCCCGCTATCGTGCTGCCCGTCCTCCCGACGGTCCAGCCCGACGCCGCGACGCTTCAGGCCGTCGCCGCACTCGTCCAGAGCTTCAGCGAGGATCGCCGATCGACCGCCGCCACCGACAGCCAGTCGGCCGCGCTCGGCGCGGTGACTGCCGCCACCACGACGACCACGCACCGCGTCGAGGCGCCCGTCGCCGCGCAGAACGCGCCGATGGTCGACACACGCCGCGCCGAATGGATGGAAGCGCTCATCGATCGCATCGACGAGCAGCGCGGGCATAATGGCCGCAGCGTCCACATCGCGCTCAGCCCCGATGCGCTTGGTGGCGTCGAGGTCAAGCTGCGCCAGGATGGCGACCGCGTGCACATCGCCTTCACCACCGATACCGCGCAGGCGCGCGCGCTGCTGAACGAAGCCGCGCCGCGTCTCGCCCAGCTTGCCGATTCGCGCGGGCTGAAGCTCGGCGACACGGGCGTCGAGCAGCAGGGCCGCCAGGATCGCGGCGCCTCCGACCAGCAGGCGGCTGCGCCCGATGCGCCGGCATCCGCCTTTTCCGATTCGACCAGCGAGGAAGCGGCCGACGCCGCCGATCGCATCGCCTGAACCAAAAAGACCGAAGGACCGGGACCGTGAGTGACGCGAAAGAAAAACCTGCAAAGAAGAAGGGCAAGCTGCCCCTGATCATCGCCGGCGTTGCCGGCGTGCTGCTGATCGGCGGCGGCGCCGGCGCGGGCATCTATCTGTCCAGATCGACCAGCGCACACGGCGCGGAGGCCGAGAAGAAGGACCAGCCCCAGCTCGTGCTGAAGGGGCAGGAGGAAGAGAAGAAGGAGGAAGGCGGCCACGGCGAGAGTGGCGGCAGCCATGGCGGCGCTGCCGAAGCGGCGCCTCCGGGATCGGAGAATGCCGCCAAATATGCCTCGAGCTATTATCAGCTCCAGAAGGAATTCACGTCGAACCTCAAGGACAGCCCGCATTTCATCCAGATCGGGCTGGCCGTCTCGACCAATTACGACAGCCGCGTGATCAAGAATGTCGAGGCCAATGAGCTGGCGGTCCGCTCGGCCATTCTGATGACGCTCAGCGATACCGACGAGATGCAGGTCTTCAACCCCGAGGGGAAGAAGCAGCTCCAGAAGCGGCTGGTCGGCGCGATCAATCAGGTTCTCACCGAAAAAGAGGGATTCGGTGGAATTGGTAACGTCTATTTTACCAATTTTATCGTTCAGTAACCATAACGAAGGGGGCGAACGAACTTCCGATGATCGACGAACGCATTGCCGACTCCGATGACGCCAAGACGCCGAACCAGGCGCGTGTGCTGGGTGCCGGCGCGCGCAATGCGCTGGGCGATCTCGCCGGTCTGCGCCCGATCGGCGGCCGCCTCGCGCGCACGCTGCGCGAACTGTTCGAGCCGCTGCTCCGCACGCAGGTGAAGGTCGTGGCCGATGCGCCGCGCATCGTCCGCTTCGACGATTATGCCGGGACGCGCGGAGGCGCCTTGCCGGTCTTCGCGTCGATGACGATGGCGCCGCTCGCCGGGCATGCGCTTGCGGTGTTCGACGGCGAATCGATCTTCGCGATGCTCGATCTCTTCTACGGCGGCAGCGGACAGGTGCCGTCGCCGCTTCCGTCGGATTTCCCGCCCAGCGCCGAGGCGGTTGCGCGGCGCGCGGCGCGCGGCATCGCCGATCGCATGGCGGACGCCTGGCGCGATATCGCCGCGCTCGATTTCGCGGTCGACAAGGTCGACACCAATGCCGCGATGCTCGCCGGCGTGGACTTGGACGACCGGCTGGTGCTCGCGCGCTTCGCGCTCACCGAGCTCGACGGTCGCAGCTCGACGGTCGACATCCTCTATCCGGTCGACGGGCTGAAGCCGCTTGCCCCGCAGCTCGGCGCTAGGGCCCGCGCGCGCGCCGGCGATCCGGGCTGGTTCGGTGCGCTGACCCGCACGGTGATGGATGTGAAGCTTCCCGTCCGCTCGGTGCTTGCCGAGCAGACGGTGCCGCTCTCGCGCCTGATGAACCTCCAGCCCGGCGACATCATCCCGATCAGCTTCGGGCCCGAAGTTCCGCTTTTCGTCGCTGACAACCGCTTTGCCCGCGGCTCGGTCGGCGCCGCCAACGGTCGCGCGGCCATCCGCGTCGCGCGGCTCGAAAATCTTCCAGACGAGGACCAGCAATGACCGACATGAGCGCTTCCTTCGCGGCCGACACCGGCGTCGCCGCCAATTTCCGCCTGCTTCAGGATGTCGATGTCCGCCTGTCGGTGGAAGTCGGCGCGACCAAGATGAAGCTGCGCGAGCTGCTCGCCATGGGCGAATCGAGCGTCGTCGAGCTTGACCGTCACGCCAACGAACTGCTCGACGTGCTGGTCAACGGCACGCTGATCGGGCGCGGCGAGGTGGTGACGGTGGGCGATCGCTTCGGCATCCGCATCACCGAGCTGGCCGACAACGGCATGGCCGTGGCCAAGCAGTGATCTGGGCCTATCTCCTCAAGCTGGCGCTGCTGCTCCCGCTCGTCTGCGGGTTGCTGTTCCTGTGCCTGTGGGCGTGGCGCAAGCTGGAAAGCCGGCTGCCCGGCACGCCCTCGAACCGCATGATGAACGTGCGCGAGACGATGATGGTCTCGCCGGGCCTGCGCCTCGCGGTGATCGAGTTCGAGGGGCGCAAGCTGCTCGTCTCGGTCGGCCGCGGCGGGGTCAACCTGATCGACAAGGTCGAATCGAACAATGGCTGATAGTGCATTGGTCTTTCCGTTCGTCCCGAGCGCAGTCGAGGGACGTTCGGCGCCGGGCCGCGTGTCTCGACTGCGCTCGACACGAACGGTGCTGGGACTATTTATCGTTCTTCTGGTCGCGCTGATCGTCGCCGCGCCTGCATTCGCGCAGGCGGCGCCTGCCGTTCCCGTCAGCCCCGTCGCGCCGGCCGCGCCCGGCGCCGCCGACGCGCTCGATCGCGCGATGAGCCAGCTCGGCGGCAAGGAAGCGCCGATGGCGCTCTCGCTCCAGATCCTGATCCTCATGGCGCTGCTGACGGTGCTGCCGTCGCTGCTGCTGATGATGACCAGCTTCACGCGCATCATCATCGTGCTGTCGATCCTGCGCCAGGCACTGGGGCTTCAGCAGACCCCGCCCAATCAGGTGCTCGTCGGCCTCTCGCTGTTCCTGACGCTGTTCGTAATGGCGCCGACGCTCTCGCAGGTGAACAAGGTCGCGATCGAGCCCTATGCCGCCAGCCGCATCGGCGCGACCGAGATGATCCGCAACGGCGGCGACGTGCTCCACGGCTTCATGGTCAAGCAGACGCGCGTGAAAGACGTGACGATGTTTTCCAGCATCGCCAAGGTCGGCCCCTTCGCCAAGCCTCAGGACGTGCCCTTCTCGGTGCTGCTCCCCGCCTTCGTGACCTCGGAGCTGAAGACGGCGTTCCAGATCGGCTTCCTCATTTTCCTGCCCTTCCTCGTCATCGATCTCGTCGTCGCCTCGGTGCTGATGGCGCTCGGCATGATGATGCTGTCGCCGACGATCATCTCGCTGCCCTTCAAGCTGCTGCTGTTCGTCCTCGTCGACGGCTGGGCGCTGACCATGGGTTCGCTCGCCAACAGCTTCGTCAGCTAGCGCGATGGATTCCTCCTATTTCCTGACCGTCGCGCGCGAGGCTTTGTGGGTGCTGGCGCTCGCCGCAGCGCCTGTGCTGATCCCCGCGCTGCTCGCGGGCCTGCTGCTCGGCATGGTCCAGGCGGCGACCTCGATCAACGAACAGACTTTGAGCTTCGTGCCCAAGCTTGCCGTGGTCGCGCTGTCGCTGGTGATCTTCGGCGGCATGATCATGGGGCTGCTCAGCGACTTCACCGTCTCGATCTTCGAGCGCATACCGGATCTGGTCCGCTAGCGATGTTCGGCCTCGGCCTGCCTTCGGTCGAACCCGCGCTCTGGTCGCTGCTGTTCGTCATGGTGCGGATCGGCGCGGCTTTCATCGCCGCGCCCGTGTTCGGCGCCATGTCGGTGCCGCTGCCGATCCGCATTGTCCTGTCGGGGGCGATCGGCGTCCTCGTCGTGAACAACATCCATCTCGTGCCCCCGGCGCAGATCTTCGCGGTCACGACCTTCCTGTCGATCGCGGCGGAGGCGCTGGTCGGTCTCGCGCTCGGCTTCGTCATCCAGATCGCATTTGCCGCCCCGCTGATCGCGGGCGAAGCGATCAGCGGCACGATGGGCCTCGGCTTCGCCGCCGCCGTCGATCCGCAGAACGGCCAGTCCACACCCGCGATCGGCCAGTTCATGATGATCGTGATGACTTTGCTGTTCCTGTCGCTCGACGGGCACCTGATCCTCGTCGACCTGCTGGTGAAAAGCTATGTCGCCTTGCCGCCCGGCGCCGCCTGGCTCGATCCGCGCAAGCTGGAGGGCATTGCGATGTTCGGCAGCTACGCCTTCGCGGCGGGGCTGCTCCTCGCGCTTCCCGTCGGCTTCATCCTGCTCTGCCTCAACATCATCGTCGGCATGCTGTCGCGCTCGGCGCCTTCGCTCAACCTGTTCGCGGTCGGCCTGCCCGCCAGCCTCGCGGTCGGCGTCGTCGCGCTCGCCATCGCCTTCCCGGCGATGGGCGACTACATGGTCGTCATCGTCCGCGAGGGGCTTCAGGCCGCCGATAATCTGGTGCTCGCGCGATGAGCGACGATTTCGGCGAAAAGACGGAAGCCCCGACACCCAAGCGTCGCAAGGACGCGATCGACAAGGGTGAGATCCTCCGCTCGCGCGATTTCGCGACGGCAGCGGTCGTGCTTGCGGGCTGCGCCTGGCTCGCCTTCGCCGGCCCGTCGCTGATCGGCGCATTCAAGGCGGTGATGGTCGAAAGCCTCCAGTTCGGGCGCGGCGACATCGACGATTTCCAGCCGCTCCGTCCGCTGATGGCGACGGGGATCAAGCTCGCGCCGTCGCTCGGCGCGCTGTTCGCGCTGACCATGGTCGCCGCGATCGCCAGCCAGGCCGGCCTCGGCAGCGCGCGCTTCAACGCCTCGCTCTTCGCGTTCAAGGGCTCGCGCATCAATCCCGCCTCGGGCCTGAAGCGCATGTTCGGGCTTCAGGGGCTGGTCGAGCTCGGCAAGTCGCTGCTCAAGGTTCTCCTGCTCGGCGCGATCGGCGTCTGGCTGCTCTGGTCGATCCGCAACGACGCGCTCGGGCTGGTCGCGGGCGACGTCGAGCGCTCGGTCGGCTCGCTCGGCCATATCTTCGTCGTGGTGCTGCTGACGATGGCGGGCGGGCTGCTGCTCATTGCCGGCGTCGACGTGCCGATCCAGATGATCCGGCTGTTCGCCAAGCTGAAGATGAGCCGCAAGGAAATCCAGGACGAGCACAAGGAATCCGAAGGCTCGCCCGAAATGAAGGCGGCGCTCCGCCGTCGCCAGCATCAGCTGCTCAAGGGCGGCGCGCGCAAGGCGGTGGAAAGCGCGCATGTCGTGCTCACCAACCCGACGCACTTCGCCGTCGCGCTGCGTTACGAACGCGGGCAGGACGAAGTGCCCGTGGTCGTGGCCAAGGGCCGCGGCGCGACCGCGCTCGCCATCCGCGAGCTGGCGGGCGAGCTGGGCAAGCCTGTGCTCGAATATCCGTCGCTCGCGCGCGCCGTCTATTACACCAGCCGCGAGGGGCAGCAGATTCGCGACGATCTCTACGTGGCGATCGCCACCGTTCTGGCCTTCGTCTTCGGCGTGAACATGCGCGCCGGCGGCGATCAGCCCAGCGTCCTCGTGCCCGACAGCGCGCGCTTCGACGAGAATGGGCGGCCGGAAAGAAAGAGCTAAAGATTTGAGCTTCGCAGCCGATTCTAGGGACAAGGAAAGGCGAGGACCATGGCCACGACGAGCAGCACGACGACGACCGGGGCATCCTCGATCAATTCCATCCTGGGCGTCGGCTCGGGGATCGATACCAGCGCGCTGGTCAACCAGCTCATCTCGGCGCAGTTCGACACCAAGACCCAGGCGCTCTCGTCGCAGAATGACAAGCTGACCGCGCAGATCTCGGCGGTCAGCGCGCTCAAGAGCGGCATCACCACTTTCTCGACCTCGCTCAACACGCTGCTCGCCGGCGGCACGCTGCAGACGCAGCCGGTCAGCTCGAACACGAGCATCCTGACCGCCAAGGCGCTGGCCGGCGCCAGCATCGGCAATCTGACCTCCGAGGTCGAGGTCCAGCAGCTCGCGAGCAGCCAGCTCCTCACCTCGCAGCAGTTCGCCAGCAAGACGTCGACGCTCGGCACCGGCTCGCTCACCTTCACCTTCGGCACTGCGAGCTGGACCGGCGATACGATGAGCGGCTTCACCGCCGATTCGGCGCGCACCCCGGTCACGCTCAACATCACCAGCGGCAACAATACGCTCGCCGGCATCGCGCAGGCGATCAACGGCGCGAACATGGGCGTCACGGCGACGGTAGTGACCAGCACGACCGGCGCGACGCTGTCGATCAAGGGGCCGAGCGGCGAGGCGCAGGCCTTCCGCATCGACGCGACCGAGACGAGCACCGGCGACGCCGGCCTTTCGTCGCTGGCCTATAGTCCGGACGGCGCGTCGCTCAGCCTGTCGCGCAAGGCGCAGGATGCGATCGTCGTCGTCGACGGCGTGACGGCGAAGCGGGCGACCAACAGCATCACCGATCTCATCCCGGGCATGCAGCTCGATCTCGCCAAGGCCGAGGTCGGCACGAAAGTGACGCTCAACCCGTCGCGCCCCACCGATGCGATCAGCCAGGCGGTCAATGATTTCGTCTCGGCCTATAACGAGCTGAAGAGTTTGCTGGCTGCGGACACCGATCCGAAAACGGGCACGCTCAACAACGATCCCGCCGTGCGCGCCATGTCGCAGCAGCTGGCGTCGCTGACCTCGACCCAGCTTCTCGCCACGGCCCCGGCCGGCGCGCCCAAGACGCTGGCCGAGATCGGCGTGCGCACCAACCGCGATGGCACGCTCAGCCTCGACAGCGACAAGCTGACGGCCGCGCTCGCCAACTATCCCGATGCGGTCGAACAGATGTTCAACCCGCAGCAGACCGTCGACAGCCCGTTCCTGACGGTCACGTCGAAGCAGGGCGCGACGGCTGCCGGCGTCTATCAGATCAGCAACGTCGTTGCGCGCCAGACCGGCCAGTCGGCGTCGGGCACGATCGCGGGGATGGCGGGCCTTCCCGTCGGCGACATTCTCAGCGCGTCGCGCGCCTCGGCGGCGGCGGGCCTCTCGCTCAAGGTGACGGGCAACGTCGCCTCGGCGACCGTCTCGATCGATCTCGGCATCGGTCAGATGATGGCGAACCTGGCCGCCAGCATCACCGACAGCAAGACCGGCCTCGGCGCCAGCAACGATCGTTATACGCGCCAGCAGTCCGACCTCGCCGATCAGCAGGACAAGCTCAGCACCGACAGCGCGGCGATGCGCGATCGCCTGACCCAGCAGTTCGCGACGATGGATTCGCGCGTCGCCGCCTATAAGGCCACCCAGAGTTTCCTTGAGCAGCAGATCAAGGTCTGGACCAACTCGAACAACTGATCGCGCGATGCAGTATGCCACCAGACTTCGCGGCGATCCGGGCGAAACATACCGCCAGATCGACATCGCCAGCCGCACCGGCGGCGCATCGCCGCATCAACTCATCACCTTGCTCTACGAGGATCTGTTGCGCGCCCTGAGGCTTGCGGCGCTCGCAACCGAAAAGACCGATCACACCGCCAAGAGCAAATATGTCTCCAAGACGCTGGCGCTGCTCTTCGCGCTCGAATCGGGGCTCGATTTCGAACGTGGCGGCGATGTCGCGACCACGCTGTCGCGCTTCTATCGCGGCGCGCGCGAGGCGATCATGGCGGCCAGCATCGCCATGGATGCCGACAGGCTGCGCGAAGTGGCTGGAAATGTGTCCGAAATAGCGGACGGCTGGCGGATCATCGGAACCCGCTGATCCGCATTTCGTTGGCGCTGCGATGGCTGCCACGGCCTTCATCAGGGTGAAAACACGGGATTTCACCGTCCCTGCCGACGATGCTACAAGCATCGCGCGCCTCGTGCGCGCGCAAGGTCGGAAATGGGGGCCGGGGGGCGCCCTTGCGAGGGAAGGAGAGAATTTGGCTTATAAGGTGCTGATCGTCGACGATCATCCAATGTGCGGGGCGGCGCTCGCCATGGCGACCCGCGCGGTCGATTCCACCGCGATCGTCGAGCAAGTCGAAAGTCTGGGCGCGGCCGAAGCCAAGGCGCGCGACGGCGGTTTCAATCTGGTGCTGCTCGATCTCATGCTGCCCGACGTCGCAGGCATGGGCGGTCTGCTGTTGATGAAGCACATGCTGCCTGGCGCGGTGCTGGCCGTGGTGTCGAGCCGCGAGGATCCGGCGGTGATCCGCGGCGCGGCCGGCTATGGCGCGAAGGGCTTCATTCCCAAATCGGCATCGATGCCCGACATGATAGAGGCGCTGCGCAAGCTGATCGCGGGGGAAACCAGCTTTCCGCCGCACGTGCTCGACGGCGTAGAGGAAAGTCCCGGCGCGCGCCGCCTCGCCGAGCTTTCGGCGGCGCAGCTTCGCGTGCTTCGCGCGATCGCCAGCGGGCGGCAGAACAAGCAGATCGCCTTCGAGCTCGGCATCGCCGAGCCGACGGTCAAGTCGCATCTGGCGGCGATCTTCCGCAAGCTGGACGTGACCAACCGCACTCAGGCGGTGCTGCTTTACCAGTCGCTCGATCCGCAGCCCGCGGACTGACGCCGGTGGCCAAAAGCGCGAGGATCGGTCCGCCCGTCGCCGTCCTCGCGGCGGCGGCGGCGATCGGGCTGTTCGGCGCGACGCGCAGCATCATCCTCGCGCGCGACGGCCATCTTTCGACGCTGTGGCTGCCCAACGCCTTTCTGCTTTCGCTCGCGGCGCTCAGGCGCGACTGGCGGGCGCGGTCGATCGTCGCGGTCGGCTCGGTGGCGACCGCGCTCGCCAACCTCGCGCTCGGGGAAAGTCCGGCAATCTCGATCGGCCTGATCGTCGCCAACGCGGCAAGCGTCTCGGCCAATCTGCTTGTGCTGCGCGCTCTTTTCCCCGAGGGCCTGAGCTTCGCGCGGCCGACCTATATCCTGCGCATCGCGCTCGGAGCCGTAGTCGGCGGTCTGGCCTCGGCGCTCGTCGGCGCGCCGCTCGTCGCCTATGGCCATCATGTCGATTTCGGGCGGCTGTTCCTTGAATGGGTGATCGCCGACGCGCTATCGACGCTGCTTTTCGTCCCGCTCATCATCCAGATCGCCGATTACCGCGCGTCCTCGCACGAGGAGAGGCCGCGTTTCAGCAAGATCGCGGCGATCACGCTGATGGTAGTCGTCGCGGCGGTCGGCGTCTTCGGGCAGACGCTCGGCCCCAGCCTCTATCTGCTGCCCCCGGTCGTGCTTGCAGCCACTCTGGCGCTCGGCCCGTTAGGCGCCGCGATCGGCGTCGCGGCATCGGCCGCGACCGCGCTGCCGCTCACCTATTTCGGCTTCGGCCCGGTCGCCAAAATCTATGCCGACTGGCCGGCGCGCGCGCTCTTCCTCGAGCTTTACTGCGTCGTCCTGATCTTCTCGACCGCGCCCGTCGCCGGCACGCTCGCGCGCATCCGCCGCATCTCCAGCGATCTCGCGGCAAGCCGCGAGCAATATAGCTCGCTCGTCGGCAATCTCGGCGAGGTCATCTTCAAGACCGACGATCGCGGCCGCTGGTCCTTCCTCAACCCGGCGTGGGAGCGGCTGACGGGGCGCGGCGTGGAAGCCAGCCTCGGCCGGTCCTTCCTCCATCTCGTCGATCCGGCGGCGCGGGCCAGGGCGCTCGACGATTTCGCGCCATTGCTGGGAGGCGATATCGACCAGTGCCAGGTCGAGCTGCTCTGCCGCCGCGCCGACGGCAGTGTGCTCTGGTGCGAAGTCACCGCCGAATCCGAACGCGAAGCGACCGGCCGGCCGATCAGCTTCTCGGGCACGATCCGCGACATCAGCGCGCGCAAGGCGAGCGAGCTGAAGCTGGCCGAAAGCGAGCGGCGGTTCCGCACGATCACCGAATATGCGACCGACGTCGTGATGACGAGCGATCAACGCTCGGTCTGCACTTATGTCTCGCCGTCGATCCGCGAGATACTGGGTTATGAGCCGCACCAGATCGTCGGCACGCGCCTGATCGACCTCGTTCATCCGGAAGAGGTCGAAGAACGCAACAAGACACGCAACGCGCTGCTCGCCGACCCCGAACTGAGCGCCAGCAGCCGGATGCGCATGCGGCGCGCCGACGGGCAGTGGCTCTGGATGGAGGCCAAGTCGCGGCTGATCGACGAGGATGCTCGCCACCCGCGCATCCTGTCGGTGATCCGCGACATCGAAACGCACAAGCGTCTGGAGAAGGCGCTGGTCTCGGCGCGCGACGCGGCCGAGGCGACGGCCAAGGCCAAGAATGATTTCATCGCGATGATCAGCCACGAGATCCGCACGCCGATGACGGGCATCCTCGGCATGATCGATCTGCTGCGCGAGACCGAATCGGCGTCGGAACGCGCGCGCTACGTCCAGATCCTCGAAAGCTCTTCGCGCACGCTGATGCGCATCCTCGACGATGTGCTCGATGTGGCGAAGCTCGATGCCGGTGCGGTGCGCATAGAGGCCGAGGCTTTCGATCTCCGCCTGCTTGCCGCGACCACGGTCGATCTGTTCCGCAGCGGCGCGGCGGCGCGCGGCGTGTCGATGAGCCTTGCCTTCGATGGCCCGGCGCCCGCGCATGTGCTGGGCGATGCGGCGCGTCTCCAGCAGATTCTCGCCAATCTCGTCGGCAATGCGGTCAAGTTCACCTTCGAAGGCAGCATTGTGCTTCGCGTCCGGCAGGAGGAAGGCGATCGCTGGTCGTTCCGCGTCACCGATCAGGGCGTCGGCATCGCGCCCGAGGCGCTGGCGACGATCTTCGAGCCCTTCTCGCAGGCCGACGCCTCGACCACGCGGCGCTTCGGCGGCACGGGGCTCGGCCTCACCATTGCCCGGCGGCTGGTCGAGGCGCTGGGCGGCGCGCTCACGGTTGAGAGCGTCGTCGGCAAGGGATCGAGCTTCGCCTTCGCCATCCCGCTGCCGGCCGCCTCCGCCCCTGCCGAGGCGATGGCCGATATCGGCGGCGGCACGGCCAGGAGCGAGGGGCGGCCGCTGTCGCTGCTCGTGGCGGAGGACAATGCGGTCAACCGCCTGCTCATCGTCACCCTGCTCCGCCGCATGGGCCACCGCGCGCTGACCGTCGACAATGGCCGCTCGGCGGTCACGGCGGCGCGGCAGGGCGGCTATGATGCGATCCTCATGGACGTGCAGATGCCGGTGATGGACGGGGTGGAGGCCGCGCGCGCGATCCGCGCCTTGCCCGCACCCAACGGCACTGTCCCGATCATCGCGATCACCGCTGATCCCTTTGCCGAGGATTCGGATCGGCTGGCTTCGGTCGGCTTCGCCGCGATCATCGCCAAGCCGATCGAGCGCGCGGCGCTGGTCGAGGCGCTGGCGCAGATCGCGCCGCGCTGCGTGCCGCGCCCCGATCTCGATCATGTCGCGCTCGCTGAGATGGAGGCGCATGTCGGGCGCGCGGGGGTCGAACAGCTTCTCGATCTCTTCGTCACCGACGGAGCGATGCGGCGCATCGCGCTCGCGGCCGCGCTCGACGCGCACGATCTCCAGACGGTGCGCCGGCAGGCACACGCCATCGCGGGTGGCGCCAGCGCCGCCGGCACGCGGCGGCTGGAGGCGACGGCGCGCCGGGCGATGCGCGCACGCTCGACGCTTGCCGAGGGGCGTGCGCTCCTCGAAGCGCTCGACGATGCGCTGATCGAGGTCGGCGCGGTCCTCGCCCGCCGCCCCTCCGCCGAGCACGCCTGAGGCTTTATCCCGTCACGTCGAGCCGCTAAGCAGCCCGCCGGATTGAGCGGAAGGATGGCCATGAAGACGAGAGCGGCGGTAGCGTTTGAGGCGAAGCGTCCATTGGAGGTTGTTGAGCTGGATCTTGAGGGTCCGAA
>NZ_JBYTEN010000005.1:0-197618 GCF_058790595.1 Sphingomonas sp. EU05-FHT14C10
GGAGATGTGGAGAAGAGACAGCGCCCGGCCTCCCATCCAGGATATGCTGAGGGGGAGGTCGGGCGGGGGAGCGGGCCGGCGCCGCAACGCCGGAATGTGTTGCAAACACATTCATGGCAAAGCTCTCAATGCGCGATGATCGGCCCGGGATGCGCGGGATCCTCGTCCACCGCGACGAAGCGCGGCAGCAGGATCTGGATCGCCGCCAGCGCGGCCAGATAAGTGAAGGCGCAGATCAGCAGCATCGGCATATAGCCGTGGCCCTTGGTCAGCGACCAGCCGGCGAACTCGATCATCGCCATGCCCGACAGATTACCCGCGAACGCGCCGATGCCAATCGCGGTGCCGACGATGCGCGCGGGAAATATGTCGGTCGTGAGTCCGAACAAATTGGTGGAGAAACCCTGATGCGCGAACAGCGCGAGGCCCAGCATCAGCGCGGCAAGCCACGCGCTCTCTATATGGACGAGCAAGGGCACCGGCAGGATGAGCAGCGCGTAGATGAGCATCGAGCTCTTGCGCGCCGCGTTGACGCTCCACCCCCGCGACATCAGCCGCGCCGGCAGGAAGCCGCCGGTGATCCCGCCCAGCGCCGCGAGCAGATAGATGAGCGCGACGGGCAGGCCGAGCGTCGCCTGCCCCATGCCGAACACGCGGTGGAAGAGATCGGGCATGAAGAAGAGCAGGAACCACCAGACCTGATCGGTCAGCGCCTTGCCGAGGATGATCGCCCATTGCCGGCGATCGGCGAGCAGCGAACGCCACGACGTCCCGGGTTCGGCCGCGTCGGCGGCGGCCGCCGCCGGCTGTTCGGGCAGGCGCACGGCGAGCCAGACCACGACCCAGACAAGCCCGAGCCCGCCGGCGACCAGGAAGGTCGCCTGCCAGCCCCACATCATCGCCATCAGCGGAATGAGCAGCGGCGTCAGGATCGCGCCGACATTGGGCGCGATGCCGCCGAGCCCGATCGCGATCGAACGTTCGCGCCCGCTGAAATGCGTGGCGGCGGTCTTGACCGCTGCGGGCGTGCCGATCGATTCCGCGACGCCGAGCACCGCGCGCACCGCGACGAACCCGCCGACCGTGCTGACCAGCGCATGCGCCATGCCGGCAAGGCTCCACACGCCGACGCCGAGCGCGAAACCGCGCCGCAGCCCGACGCGATCGATGAACCAGCCAGTGCCGAGGAACGCGATGGCGGCGGCGAACTGGAAGGCCGAGGCCATGTGGCTATATTCGAGGTCGGTCCAGTGGAACTCAGCCTGCAGCGTCGGCTTGAGCAGCGCCAATATCTGCCGGTCGACATAGTTGAGCACGATGGCGACGAAGACCAGCACCATGATCAGCCATCGCCGCCGGTCCGCCCGCTGCGCTTCACTCATCCGACAATCCTCTCCGTATGTTTGCGGATTGAGATAGCGCTGTCATACCCGAAGGGACAGCGGTTTTTCGTATCGCTCAACCGCCGCCCGGCGGCGCGGTGGAACCGCGCACGACCAGCTCGTGCGCAAGCAGGCGGCGCTCGATCGTCTCCTCGAAATCGAGCAGCAGATCGGCGGCGGCATAGCCCAGGTCGTAAATGGGCTGGCGGATGGTGGTGAGCGAGGGCCAGACGACCTGCGCCAGATCGGTATCGTCGAAGCCCGCGACCGAGAGCTGATCGGGCACCGCAATGCCTTTCCTGTGCGCCGCCGCGAGGACGCCCGCCGCAATCTCGTCGCTGCTCGCGAAGATCGCGGTGGGCGGCTTATCGAGCGCCAGCAGCTCCTCCGCCGCCGCCGCGCCCGACTGGAAATCATATTGGCCGGGGAAGACCAGGGCGGCGTCGAAGCCGATCCCCGCGCGCTGGAGCGCCTGGCGATAGCCGGTCAGGCGCTGGCCGCTCGCGAAATAATTGCTGTGGCCGGTGACCAGCCCGATGCGGCGATGGCCGAGCGAGACCAGATAGGCCGTCATGTCGTCGGCGGCCTGCACATTGTCGATATAGGCGGCCGAGGTGGCGGTGAGATCGGTACCCGGCTGGATGCGGACGACCGGGATGCGCCGTCGCTCGAGCTCGGCCAGCACAGTGCCGACGTCAGTGACCGGCGGCGTCATGATGATCCCGTCGAGCTGCGCCTGATCGATCAGCGCGCCGATATCGTCGATCAACCCCGGCGAGTTCACGTCGCAGGGCTGGACGATCATGCGGAAACCCGCCTCGCGGCAGCGCGCACCGACGCCGGCCTGCATGTTGTAGATATAATAGGGGCTGGGATTGTCGTGGATCAGCCCGATCTGGAAGGAACGCCGCCCGGCGAGGGTGCGCGCCGCAAGGCTGGGATGATAGTTCAGCCGCGCGACGGCTTCCTCGACGCGGCGGCGCGTATCGGGGCTGACATAGCGTTCCTTGTTGAGCACGCGCGACACGGTCTTGATCGACACGCCGGCCGCATCGGACACATCCTTGATCGTCACCCGGCTCATGCGCGCGCCGCCCGCCGCTTATCCGCTCCGCTCATCGACCCCCTTCCCCTGACTTGTCCTTGGCTTAGCGCCCTGGTTCAACGATCGACCTTAGCCGGAGGCTTGATCGGCTGGAAGCTGCCAAGACCACAGGTCGCGCCGCGCATCAGGCCGGGCGACATCAGCACGGTGATCGTATCGACCGAGCAGAGCTGGCTGAGCGAGGTGGCATAGGCGAAGCGCTGCTCGAACCCCAGTTGCGGGCACGGCGCGGGCAGGACGTTGCGATAGTAGGTGCGGCCGGACATCTCGAAATCGATCACGCGATCGGAACGGACGTGCGTCGCGTTGATCTGCTGGAGCGGGACGCAATCCTTCGGCGCGCCGTCCTTCGTCGCGCCGTCGGCATATTGCGCCTTCGCCTCGTCATAGGCGGCGGGATCGACGCCCTTCGATTGCGACGCGCCGCCGCCGCCCGAACTCGCCGCGCAGCCGCCGAGCAGCGTCAGCCCCGTCATCAAAGCCACGATATTGCGCATCACCCTCTCCTCTCATGCACCGGCCGGCGCCGGCGTCTTGGGCTTGTAGCGGCACAGATCCCCGACCACGCAGCGCCAGCATTCGGGCCGCCGCGCCTTGCAGACATAGCGGCCGTGGAGGATCAGCCAGTGATGCGCCCCCAGCCTGAACGGCTGGGGCACGCGCGCCTCCAGCTTCTTCTCCACCGCCAGCGGCGTCTTGCCCGGCGCCAGCCCGGTGCGGTTGCCGACGCGGAAGATATGCGTATCGACGGCGAAAGTCTCCTGCCCGAAAGCGGTGTTCATCACGACATTGGCGGTCTTGCGCCCGACGCCGGGGAGCTTTTCCAGCGCATCGCGATCGGCCGGCACACGGCCGCCATGTTCGGCGACGAGCGCTTCGGACAAGGCGATGACGTTCTTCGCCTTGGTGTTGAACAGGCCGATCGTCTTGATGTGCTGCTTCAGCGCGTCCTCGCCGAGCGCGACCATTTTCGCGGGCGTATCGACGTCGCGGAACAGCGCGCGCGTCGCCTTGTTCACCCCGGCATCGGTCGCCTGCGCAGACAGCACGACCGCGACCAGCAACGTATAGTCGTTGACGAATTCGAGCTCGGTCTCGGGCGAGGGATTGGTCTCGGCGAGCCGGCGGAAAAATTCGAAAATCTGGGTTTTATTCATGCGTGGAAGCCGCTTGCGGCCGCGCGGGAGCGGTCCGGTGCCGAACCAGCGAAGCGGGCAAACGAAGCGCTCACAGCCCGAGCACGTCGTTCATCGTGTAGCGACCGGCAGGCTTTCCGGTCAGCCAGTCGGCGGCCTTCACCGCGCCGCGCGCGAAGATGGCGCGGCTCTCGGCGCGGTGGCCGAGCTCGATCCGCTCGCCTTCGGTCGCCAGCACGACCATATGGTCGCCCGCCACCGATCCGCCGCGCAGCGAGGCATAGCCGATCGTTCCTTCCTCGCGGGCATGCGGATGCTCGCTGATCCGGTCGAAGCGGCTCAGTTCCTGCAGCGTCCTGCCCCTGCCCTTCGCCGCCGAGGCAGCGAGCAGCAGGGCCGTGCCCGAAGGTGCATCGACCTTGTGGCGATGATGCATTTCGAGGATCTCGATATCCCAGTCCGGCCCCAGCCGCGCCGTCGCCTGCTCGACCAGGCCGCGCAGCAGATTGACGCCCAGCGAGGTGTTGGCCGACTGGAGCACCGCGACCTTAGCGGCGCCCGCGTCGATCAGCGCATGATCTTCTGGCGAAAGCCCCGTGGTGCCGACGACGATCGGCGTTCCCGCCGCGACCGCCGCGTCGAGATGCGCGGGGAGCGCAGCGGGCGTCGAGAAGTCGATCAGCACGTCGGCCGCCGTGGCGAGTGCGGCAAGATCGACCGCCGGGGCGTCGCGATCGATCCCGCCGGCGATGGCGACGCCCTGCTCGGCTGCCGCCACGACGATCGCCTGCCCCATCCGTCCGCCAGCGCCCAATATGCCGATGCCCGCCATCATATGCTCCGCCCAAGATTCCTGTGTCTCCTTGGCAGATGTCTCGACGCCAAGACAGGGGTCGACGCTTTTCGAAACATTGTTCCGTTCCGGGACGGTCGCGCCGCCAAGACATTGCCTCCAAAGGCAAAGGCTGGTAAAAGGCCCGTTAACGAGGTCGCATCCGCTTGAGCGGACCCCAGTTATTTGCTCACAGGGAGTAGATTATGCGCCTCAAACTCGCTTTTGCGCTTACCGCTACCGTGCTCGCGGCCAGCGGCGCACACGCAGCCACATCGTTGATCACCACCGATGCCGGCTATACCGGCCGCGGCCTCAATCTGTCGGCCTTCGCCAATGGCAGCTACAATTTCACCTTCGGCCCGATCAACGTCGATGGCTTCACCTTCACGGCCGCTCCCGGGGGTTCGGGGGGCTATCCGGCCGGCGGTAACAGCGGCAACGGATCGGTTGTCGGCCAGGGCAGCTACGGGCTCAATGCCAACGGCTCCTTCGGCGGCGACGCGGTCTATATCGGCGTCGATTCGGGCACGGGCTATGCCCAGCTTCTCGGCACCACCGGCTACAGCCAGATGGGCTTCTTCATGAACTATGCGCCGGGCGCTGGCGATAACGCGACGATCTGGGCGCTCGATGCGGCGGGCAACGCCTTCGCCTCGTTCGACCTGACCGCGCTCGCGCCGATCTCGACGCCGGGTGGATTCAACCAGTTCCAGTTCCGCGGGATCGTGAGCGATGATCAACTGATCTACGGCCTGCGATTCGGCGGCAATTATATCCTGCTCACCGGCACCGCCGACGGCGTGCCCAATAACGGCGTTCCCGAGCCGGCGACCTGGGCGATGCTGATCGCCGGCTTCGGCATGGCGGGCAGCGCGATGCGCGTGGCGCGTCGTCGCAAGACGCTCGTTACCGCCTGATCGCGGCGTGTGATTGAATGGAGCTCGCGCGGCATGTCCGCGCGGGCCCTTTTCATGCCTGAAGATCGAGCGTCATGAACATGCTGTTGGGATCGGCGCGATAGTCGCCGAAGGGCGCGGCGGGGACAAAGCCATGGCGCGCATAGAAGGCGCGCGCCGGCGCGAAATAATCCCACGATCCGGTTTCGAGGCTGAGCCGACTCATCCCCGCCGCCCGCGCCTCGGCGATGATGTGCCGGAGCATCGCGCTTCCCGCGCCCGTCCGCCGCGCATCGGCCGCCGTATGCATCGACTTCACCTCGCCCTGCGTATCGGGGCCATGGGTATGGGGCAGCGGCTTGAGCGCGCCGACCGACAACAGGCGATCCCCCTCCCACCCCGACCAGAAGCGGATGCCGTCGCGGCGCAGCCCGTCGATGTCGAGCGCATGCGCACTCCCCGGCGCAGTTTCCGCCCGCGCGCTGCGGAGATGATGCGCGAGCAGCGCGATCACGCGCGGATCGTCGAGCCCGCCTTCCCTGATCCGGATCATACCCGAACGGACCGTGGGGCAACCGCAAGCTCCCGAGCCGATGCGCTCCGATCCCGCTCAGCCATGCGGGCTCCCCCGCCTCGTCGCCCGAACGAACATGATCGCGATGGCCGTCGCGGCGGGCATAAACCAGATCCACGCGAACAGCAGCAGCTCATATAGGGTGGCGGCGCGGAGCAGCCTGGGAGTCTCGGCCAGTTCGACCCAGAAACAGCCCCGGCCGCGACACTGGAAGCCATAAGCCTCGGGCCAGCCGATCTTGCCCGCCAGCCAGGCATAAACCAGCCCCCAGCCGAGCAGGGCGATCGTCAGCCCCATCAGAAGGAGAATGAAGCGGACGACGCCCCTTCCCTGCCGGGGGCCGCCCTCCCGAGAAAATCCGCTCAATCGCCCGCCCCCTTTGCGCCAGCCCCGTGAGACGATGCGACTGTGTCCGCTTCACGGTTTGCCGGCAAGAGCGGCGGGCCTTGCACAAATGACCCATGTCGGATCGAGCTGCCTTGCGCGCGTGCCGAGGCTGCTGTCTGATGCCGGGCATGGAGCCACCCCGCAACATCGTCATCCTGACCGGTGCCGGCATTTCGGCCGAGAGCGGGCTTGCCACCTTTCGCGGACCCGACGGGCTGTGGGAGGGCCACCGCGTCGAGGATGTCTGCACGCCCGAGGCGCTGGCGCGCGATCCGGAGACGGTGCACCGTTTCTATGACATGCGGCGCGCGGCGCTGGATACGGTTTCGCCCAATGCAGCGCATGATGCGCTGGCGCGGCTCGACGCTGCATGGCCGGGCGAGCTGCTGATCGTCACCCAGAATGTCGACGACCTGCACGAGCGCGCCGGGGCGAAACGGATGCTCCACATGCATGGCGAGTTGCGATCGGCGCTGTGCGCGGATTGCGGCGACAGGCTGGCTTGGGACGGCCCGATGGGGCCGGGCGCGGCGTGCCCCGCCTGCGATGCGCCGGCGCTCCGCCCCGACATCGTCTTCTTCGGCGAGATCCCCTACGACATGGACCGGATCGAAACGGCGCTGCGCCGCGCCGACCTGTTCGTTTCGATCGGCACCTCCGGCGCGGTCTATCCTGCCGCAGGCTTCGTCCAGACCGCGCGCCATCTGGGCGCACGGACGCTGGAGATGAACCTCGATCCCTCCGCCGGCAGCTATTTGTTCGACGAGGCGCGCATGGGCGCGGCGAGCCGGCTGGTGCCGGTCTGGGTCGACGAGATGCTTGCCGCCGCGCGCGGCTGAGGCTGCTTCACGCCATTACCGATTTGTCATCTCGATGCGCCGGCGTATCATCTTGTCTGTGGTGAATTAGTTAGCTATCTAATTACTGTGCAGCGCAGCAATCTCGAGCGCGAAGTCGCGCAACGCATGGTCCAGATCTCGAAGGCGTGGCGGCAACTGGCCGATCTCGCGCTGGTCGAGCAGCGTGTGTCGAACACCACCGGCTGGTGCCTCATCTATCTCGACCGGCTCGGCCCCGACGTCCGCCAGATCGATCTGGCGCGCGAGATCGACATCAGCCAGCCCTCGCTGGTCCGCGCGCTCGACCAGCTCGAGACCGCAGGGCTCGTCGAACGCATTCCCCATCCCGAGGACCGGCGATCCAACCAGCTGGCGCTGACCGAGGCGGGCAAGGCGCTGGTCGGCGAGATCGAAGCCAAGCTGCAGACGCTGCGCCGCATCCTGCTCGACGGCGCGAGCGACGCCGATATCGACGCGACGCTGCGCGTGCTGCGCCAGATCAACGCACGCATCGCGGCCGAACGGGCATGAACGCAGCCCGGCGATATGGCTGGCCGGCGGCGCTGTTCGCGCTCAAATGCCTGGCCGCGGCCGCGCTCGCCTTCTACGTGTCGCTGCGCATCGGGCTGGAGCGTCCCTACTGGGCCTTCCTCACCTCATTCATCGTCGCCCAGCCGCTGGCCGGCGCGGTGATCTCCAAGGCCTTCTTCCGGATCATCGGAACGATCGCGGGCGCGACGATGACAGTGATCATGGTGCCGACGCTGGTCAACGCGCCCGAGCTGCTGACCCTGGCCTTCGCAAGCTGGCTGGGGCTGTGCGTCTATATCTCGATCCTCGACCGCACGCCGCGCGCCTATATGTTCGTGCTGGCGGGCTATAGCGCCTGCATCATCGGCCTGCCGAGCGTGAACATGCCCGATCAGATCTTCAACATCGCGATCCTGCGCGTGCAGGAAATCTCGATCGGCATCGTCTGCGGCACGCTGGTCCACGGCGTCGTCCTGCCCGGATCGGTGACCGGCCTGCTGCTGTCGCGCGTGCGCGGCATATTGCGCGATGCCGAGCGCTGGTCGCGTGACGCCATCGCGATCGAGCCGGTCGACAATCTCGATGCCGAGCGGCTGCGGCTGGCGCAGGACGTGACCGAGCTCCACCAGCTTTCGATCCACCTGCCCTTCGACATTTCGCGCCTGGCCCCGCGCGTCCGCACGATCCGCGCGATGCAGGATCAGCTTTCGCTGCTCCTGCCGCTCGGCGCGGCGGTGCAGGACCGCCTCGCCAATCTGCGGCAGGAAGGCGGCATCCCGCGCGGGGTGACGGCACTGATCGCCGACGCCCGGGCCTGGCTGGCGAAGGACGACACCGACCGCACCGCGCGCGCGGACAGCTGCGCCGCGCTCCAGCAGCGCTGCGCGGCGATCGAGCCCGCCGTCAGCCCCGACATGGCGTGGCGCGACATGCTGCTGCTCAGCCTCGCCTCGCGCCTGTCCGAGTTGATGGCCGTCCACCGCGACTGCCGCGACCTGCTCGACCAGATCGTGACGCACAGCCGGCAGCCGGTGACGCCGCGCGTGGCGGAGCTGCTCGAAGGGCGACGCAACCGCGAGCTACACCGCGACCACACCGGCGCGCTGCGCGGTGCGATCTCGGCCTTTCTCACCATCGCCGTCGGATCGGCGCTGTGGATCGGCAGCGAATGGCATGACGGCGGCACGGCGGTGATGACCGGCGGCTTCTTCCTCGCGCTCTTCTCGGGCAGCGACAATCCGGTCGTACCGCTCAAGACCTTCATGCTCGGCACGCTGATCGCCTCGATCGTCGGCGCGATCTACGGATACGCGATCCTGCCCCGCATCGACGGCTTCGCGATGTTCATCGCCGCCTTCGCGCCCGCGATCCTGATCGGCGGATCGCTGCTCGCCTCGCCCCGCTATGGCGGGCTGGCGCTGGCGTCGCTGCTCGGGCTGGGAAGCCCGGCGCTGATCGCCGACCATTATGTCGATGAGTTCGCGACCTTCGCCAACGCCGCGATCGCCCAGCTCGTCGGCATCTGGTTCGCGATCACCATGGCCAGCCTGCTCCAGTCGGCCGGCGCGCAGGGCGCGATCCGGCGCACGGTGCGCGCGGGGTGGAGCGACATCGCGACGCGGAGCATCAAGATGACCCCGCCCGACCTGCGCGGCTGGATCAACCGCATGCTCGACCGGATCGCGCTGCTCGAGCCACGCCTTGCCGCGCTCGGCAACGACAGCGGATTGCCGCTCTACAATGCGCTGCGCGACCTGCGCACCGGCGTCGCGGTCGGCGAGCTGCGCCAGCTCCGCCTCGACCTGCCGCGCGATCAGGCCGAGCCGCTGGCCGAGGTGCTGCAGGGCGTCAGCAGCTATTATGGCAAGCTCGATCCCGACAGCCCCCAGCCCGCCACCCCGGCGCTGCTCCACGACATAGACGGCGCGATCGGTGAATTGTCGGGCAACGCCAGCCTCGTCGCGCGCCGCGCGGGCACGCTCGCGCTCGTCAGCCTGCGTCGCAACCTCTTCCCCGAAGCGCCCGCATACAGGAGACTGGCCGCATGACGGGGGAAGTCTTCATCGGCGGGATCTACGTCCCCACGCTGCTGGTGCTCGCGGTGATCGCGGTCGCCATCACCGCGCTGCTCACCCGCATCGCTGGCGCCTTCGCGCTCTATCGCTTCGTCGCCTATCGCGCGCTCGTCGACCTCAGCCTGTTCGTGCTGGTACTCGGCCTGCTCGCCTATCTCGTTCCGCTTCTGGGAATCCGACTATGAACCGCTTCGCCGCGGCGCTGACGCGCAGCGCCGCCACCATCGTGATCGTCACCCTCGCCATCATCGTCGCGGTGTGGATGTGGAAGCATTATGAGCGCAGCCCCTGGACGCGCGACGGCCGCGTGCGTGCGGACGTGGTGCGCGTGACCCCCGATATCGGCGGGCTCGTCACCACCGTCGCGGTGCAGGACAACCAGCCGGTGAAGGCCGGCCAGCTGCTCTTCATCATCGATCGCCCGCGCTACGAGCTGGCGCTGGCGCAGGCCGAGGCGCAGGTGGCGAGCGCGCGGGCGATACTGGGCCAGGCGCGACGCGAGGCGAAGCGCGACCTCGCGCTCGGCAATCTCGTCGCGGCCGAAGCGCATGAACAGAATGTCGCGCGCGTGGCGACCGCCGAGGCCGCGCTCGACGTTGCCCTCAACGCACGTGATTCCGCCGCGCTCAACCTCAGGCGCACCAATGTCGTCGCCTCGGTCAACGGCGTCGTCACCAACCTCGATCTCCATCCTGGCGACTATCTGGCCCCGGGCACGCAGGCGATGGCGCTGATCGACACCGACAGCCTGCGCGTCGAAGGCTATTTCGAGGAGACCAAGCTGCCCCTCGTCTGCATCGGCGCGCCGGTGACGGTGAAGCTGATGGGCGAAAAGCGCGTGCTGAAGGGCCGCGTCGACAGCATCGCCTATGGCATCAACGATGCGACGCGCAGCGATTCGGGCAATCTGCTGCCGACCGTCGACCCCACCTTTTCCTGGGTCCGCCTTGCCCAGCGCATCCCGGTGCGCGTCAAGCTGTCCGACGTGCCGGCCGACATCCGCCTGATCGCCGGGCGCACCGCGACCGTCACCGTCGAGCCGGCGGACGCCAAGACGCAGAAGCAGGGAAGCTGCCGCCATGACTAAGGCGCGCGCCAAAGCCGGGAATCCGCGCCCGGCCCCGTTCGTGTCGAGCGCAGTCGAGACACGCCCGCGCCGGGGCTTCTCGACTGCGCTCGAAGCGAACGGGGCTGTTTCAAGGGCGCGCGCTGCGCTTTCGGCTCCCCTGCTCGCGCTCGGCCTAGCGGCCTGCGTGGCGGGGCCGGACTATCATCCGCCCGAACATTCGGCGGCGACCGCGCCCTCCGCCGGCGGGCGCTTCCAGTCCGCCGCCGGGCCGATGATCGACGGCGACACGCCGCTGCCCGATCGCTGGTGGCGGCTCTACAATGATCCGAAGCTCGATGCGCTGATCGAGCAGGCGCTGGCCGCCAACACCGACCTGCGCGCCGCCGACGCCAATGTCGCGGCCGCCGAGGCCATATTGCGCGAGGCGCACGCCGGGCGGGCGATCACCACCGATCTCACCGGCGGCGGCACGCTGGCGCGGCCTTCGGGCACGGGCCAGTCGCTGCCCGGCACCGTCTCCTACGATCTGGGGCTGACCGCCGCCTATCCGCTCGACCTTTCGGGCCGCATCCGCCGCGCGATCGAGGCAAGCAGCGCCGATGCCGAGACCGCCGTCGCCGCGCGCGATTTCGTGCGGATCAGCGTCGCCGCCGCCACCGCGCGCGCCTATGCGCAAGTCTGCTCGGCCAATTATCTGCTGGGGGTCAACCGCAAGGTCGTGGCGCTCCAGCGCGACACGTTCGAGGCGACGAGGAAGCTCTATCGCGGCGGGCGCAACACCGCCTTCGACGTCAGCCGCGCACAGGCGGCGGTCGAAAGCAGCGAGGCCAATCTCCCGGCCTTCGAGGGCCAGCGCCAGACCGGCCTCTATCTGCTGGCGACATTGCTCGGCAAGCCGCCCGCCGACTATCCGAAGGAGGTCGCCGATTGCGCGGCCCTGCCCACGCTCGATCGCCCGATCCCGACAGGCGACGGCACGGCGCTGATCCGTCGCCGCCCCGACATCCGCGAGGCCGAGCGCGCAATCGCCGCCGACACCGCGCGCGTCGGCGTGGCGACCGCCGATCTCTATCCGCAGGTCAGCATCGGCGGATCGCTGGGGCTTTCCGGCCCGCTCAAGAGCTTCGCCAGCGGCAGCAGCTTCGGCTTCAGCGTCGGTCCGCTGCTCAGCTGGAGCTTCCCCAACCGCCCCGTCGTCCGCGCGCAGATCGCGCAGGCCGATGCGCGCGTGCAGGGCGATCTCGCCAATTTCGACGGCAAGGTGCTCGAAGCGCTGCGCCAGACCGAAAGCGCGCTGGAAACCTATCGCCGCGATGCCGAGCAGGCCGCAGCACTCGACCGCGCGCGCGACAGCGCCTCGCTGTCATCCGATCAGGCGGGCCGCCTGTTCCGCTTCGGGCGCGGCGATTTCCTGTCGCTGCTCGACGCCCAGCGCAGCTACGCCTCGGCCGAAGCGCTGAGCGCCAGCGCGAAGACGCAATTGCTGCAGGACCAGATCGCAATCTTCCTCGCGCTTGGCGGCGGGTGGTAAGGCTCCCTTATCCGTCATTGCGAGCAGAGCGAAGCAATCCAGTCAGATACCGGGCTCTCTGGATTGCTTCGCTCTGCTCGCAATGACGGGAAGAGTGCCTAGCTGAACAGTCCCAGCGGCCCGCGCCCGGCGGTGCTCCATGTCGTCCAGTTGGGGAAGACATAGGGCATGTCCGCCGCCGCGACGCCGTGCCACTGGGCGATCGCGCCGATATATTCCTCCTGCGCGATCGTCGGCAGCCAGCGGCCGTCGCTGTTGATGTCGTCGGGGCCGCCGAGCACGGGCTGCGGATAGGCGCCGTGGAGCGTGCGCGGGCGCAGCGCCTTGCCGACGATCAGGTGATTGCTGCCCCAGGCATGATCGGTGCCGCGCTGCGCATTGGCCTTATAGACGCGGCCGAAGTCGCTCATCGTGAAGGCAGTGACATTCTCCGACAGACCGAGCGCCTTCATCGCATTGTAGAAGCCCGCCAGCGCCATCGCGAGTTCGCCGAGCAGCCCGGCATGGCCGCCGGTCGTATTGTCCCCCGCCACCTGCGCAGAGTGCGTG
This sequence comes from Sphingomonas sp. EU05-FHT14C10, assembly GCF_058790595.1. Taxonomy (NCBI): domain Bacteria; kingdom Pseudomonadati; phylum Pseudomonadota; class Alphaproteobacteria; order Sphingomonadales; family Sphingomonadaceae; genus Sphingomonas; species Sphingomonas sp. EU05-FHT14C10. The sequence goes on from NZ_JBYTEN010000005.1 coordinate 12,910, forward strand.
TCATAACCACCCTGCGTCACGAAGAAGGTCTGGCGCGCATGGCCGAGCGTGCCCCGCGCCTCGATCATCCGCGCCACGCGGGCGAGCTGGCGCGAAACGTCGCCGGTCAGCGCCGCCCCGGTCGTCGGATTGATGAAATACTGGTCGGTCGTGCTCGCATTGCTCGTCAGCACCGTGTTGGCGGTGACGTTCTGCGCATAGGCCGAACTGATCCCCTTGCCCGTCGTATCGGTGACGGTGCCGAGCCCCGTCGTGTCGGCGAAGGCGTTGACCGCGTCGTTGGGCGCCATCGTCGCGGGGCTCGACTGGTCGCCGGTGAAGCCGTTGCGGTTGACAGTCCCCGTCGAGGGCATGATCAGCGGCGCGCTCGTCTTGCCGAGCAGCACGAGGTTGGATCCGCCGAAGGACATGAGCGAAGGCAGCATCGATGCCCCCGCGCGATCGGTCAGCCGCCCCATGAAGCCGTCATAATTGACGTCGCGCGCGCGCAGCCCCTGCCAGTGCGCCTGTTCGTCGCTATGGCTCATCAGGTTGATCGGGCGGAGATTGGGGCTCGACTGATATTGCGCCTTGGTGAGCGGCGCATAGAGGGTGCCGACATTCTGGACGATGTTGAGCCCGCCATCGTCCCACACCGCCTTCAGCGCCGCCATCGCCGGATGAAGCCCGACATCGGCACCGGCGAGCGGGACGAGCGAGGCCTGTGGCAGCGCCAGCCCCGATCCGCGCGCGGCGGCGTAAAGCGGGTAGCGCGTGTTGTCGGCGGGCACGACCATGTTCCAGCCGTCATTGCCGCCGAACAGGAAGACGCCGACCATCGCCTTGTAGCCGGGGACGGCGGCGGCCATCGCGGCGGAGCGGCCGAGCTGGACGAAGGAAGCGCACGCGCCCGCGCCGGCAAGCAGCTGGGCGAATTCGCGACGGTTGAGGTGCATGTCCATTTCCCCCTGCCTCACCGGTCGATCTGGAACAAAGGCGAGCTGCCGACGATGTAGAGCGCCATCTGCGCGCGCCGCCGCGCCTGGAGCGCGGGATCGGCGTTGGTGATCGCGTTCATCGCGGTCTTGAGCTTGTCGCGCTGCGTCGCCGTCATCGTGCGGTTGAGCAGCAGCAGGTCGATACGGTCGATCATGCCGTCGATATTGGTGCCGAAGCCTTCCCAGCCCGACCAGTCGGTGCGGCTGCCCGTCGATCCCGCGACCTGCGTCTGGATGCCGAACTCGCCGCGCGACTGATCGCCGCTGACCGTCCAGTCATAGATGAAATTGTGCCGCGCCAGAGACGACCCCGTCGTCATCAGCTTCGACGGCGGGCTGACCAGCACTTCGTTATTGGGCAGCGGATAATCGGGCGGATAGAAGTTGAAGACCGAGGGCGACCGGAACACCGCCTGCCCCATGCCCGTGTCGCGCGTGGTGAAGGCATAGCCGTCGGTCACGAAGCCCACCGCGCGCATGATGCCCGTCATCAGCAGCACCGGTTCCTTGACCTTGCCGTCGGTCGCCCCCGTCTTCGCGACGCCGCGCGCTTCGGGATCGGTCAGCACCGCGCGGATCACCGCCTTCATGTCGCCGCGCACATTCTGCCCGTTGTTGACGAAGACGTTCGCCACGCGCTGCACATAGGCGCCCGAGGGGTTGGAGGTGACGAGGTTCTGGATCAGGAACTTGGCGAAATGCGGCGGGGTCGAGGGATTGTTGAACGCGGCATCGACCACCGCATCGACGCTCTGGTCCTGCGTCGCGCCCGCCGCCACCGTCACGCCGAGGAAGGTCTTGACCGTATTGTCGTAGCGCGTCGGCGCCGGGATCATCGGCGTCTTGTAATCGCGCAGATTATAGTCGGTCGCGGCGCCGTTGTTGAGCCGCGCATAGGTCCAGCCGGTCAGCGCGCGGGCGACGGCCTTGATGTCGTCGGGCGTGTAGTTGGCGACGATCGCGCCGCTGCCGTCGCGCTTCAGCGTGCCGTCCATGTTGAGCTGGTCCGGCCCCATCGAGAAGAGCTGGAGGAATTCGCGCGCGAAATTCTCGTTGGGCGACGACTTGTTGCTGTCGGCCATGTCGAGATAGTCGCCCATATAGGGATGCAGCGCGACCTGACGGAGCAGATCGCGGAAATTGCCGAACGCGCCGGTCAGGAAGATCTGGTTGAACGAGGCGAGCCCCGCAGTGACGCTGACCTCGACATCCGACGCGACGAAAAGCTGCGAAAGCGCGAAGGCGACGCGCTGGCGCAGCTGGTCCTGATTGGCGATCGCATCGGCGTAGAAGCGCATCGCCACCTGCTCGCGCGAGAAATAGCGGCGGCTGCACCCGACCTCGGTGGCCCCGGCCCCCGTCGACGAGCAATAGTCGCGCGGCACCGCAAGCGCGGCGAGATCGGCATAGCTGCTCTGCGACTGGTTGAACTGCTCGGTGATCCAGCCGTCGACGCCAAGCTGGACCATCCGGTCGATCAGCGGCTGGGTGGCGCCGAAGCTCGCCTGCTTGGCGAGCCGCGCGGCATCGGCCGCGTCGAGCGTGGCGACCGTCGGCGTCGGCGTAGGTGCGGATGACGAGGGTGTCGGCGACGAACCGTCGCCGCCACCGCCGCCGCACGCGCCGAGCGCCAGCAAGGCCGACGCAGCAAAACCCAAGGCGAAGCCGCGCTTCGCGCCCCCGATCGTCATTCCAGCCCCCAAAGCACGCGACGCAACTCGTACCGGCGGCACTATCGCCTGCGCAGGCGATACGACGATGAAAACCTATGACTAACGCATTGTTAAATTGACGAAGCGCCCGGCCGACACGGCAGGCGGTTGGCGCATTGGATTTTTCAGTCGACCCAATCGAGCCCGATGTCGCGATAGACGCCGCGATCCTCGTCCCAATCCTCCTTCACCTTCACATGAAGGTAGAGATGGACCTTGCGGCCAAGCAGCTGCGCCAGCTCGGCGCGCGACCGGGCGCCGATCTCCTTGATCTGCTGCCCGCCCTTGCCGAGGATGATCGCACGCTGCGTCGGCCGCGCGACAAGGATCTGCTGGTGGATCTCGACCGATCCGTCATCCTGCTCGCGATACTGCTCGGTCTCGACCGCGCTCGCATAGGGCAGCTCGGCATGGAGCTGGAGATAGAGCTGCTCGCGCGTCACTTCGGCGGCGAGCATCCGGTCGGTCGCGTCGGAGACCTGATCCTCGGGGAAATGCCAGGGTCCCCTGGGCATGCGTGCGGCGAGCGCGGCCTTCAGCTCGCCAAGCCCGTCGCCGGTCGCCGCACTGACCATGAACACGTCCTCGAAGGCCAGCGCCTCGCTCAGCCGCGCGGCGTGGACCAGCAGCTTGTCCTTCGCCGAGATGTCGACCTTGTTGAGGATGAGGATCTTCGGCTCGCGCCGCTTCTTCAGCGCCTCGACGATCGTCATCACCTTGGGGCCAAGCCCGGCGCGCGAATCGACGACCAGCGCGATGAGATCGGCATCCTCGGCTCCGCCCCACGCGGCCGCGACCATCGCGCGGTCGAGCCGGCGGCGCGGCTCGAAGATGCCGGGCGTATCAACGAGCATGATCTGCGCCGTGCCTTCGATCGCCACGCCGAGCAGGCGGGTGCGCGTCGTCTGCGCCTTTGGGCTGACGATCGCGACTTTCTGCCCGACGAGCGCGTTGACGAGCGTCGACTTGCCCGCATTGGGCGCGCCGACCACGGCGACGAGGCCGCAGGACTGGGATTCGATTTCGGTCATCGAAGCGGCCATCCGCCTAAATCGGGGGCTGCGCAAGGGGCGACGGCGACGTGCCCGCCTCCGTCATTGCGAGCGCAGCGACGCAATCCAGACGATGTTCGAGGCCGGGCTGGATTGCTTCGCTGCGCTCGCAATGACGGAAAATACGCCGAAAAGCGCCTAGCCCAGCACCGCCAGCAATGCGCGCGCGGCCAGCGTTTCGGCTTCCTGCTTCGAGCTTCCCTCGGCGCTCGCCTCGCCCGCGCCCTTGATCGAGACGGTGACGGTGAAGCGCGGCGAGTGATGCGGCCCGGCGCGGCCGGTCATTTCATAGACGGGCGGCTTGCGGCGGTTGGCGGCCGCCCATTCCTGCAGCGCCGATTTCGGATGCTGGGGCGCGCGCGCCTCGGCGATCCGATCCGCCCATGCCCTGCGCACGAAGGCGTCCGCGGCATCGAAACCCGCGTCGAGATAAAGCGCGCCGATCAGCGCCTCGACCACGTCGCCCAGCACATTGTCGCTGTCGGCCGCGCCGTCGTCGCGCGCCTGCTTGCCGAGGCGCAGATGCGGGGCGACGCCCGCCGCGCGCGCCACCGCCGCGCAGGTGTCGCCCGAGACCAGCGCGTTGAGGCGGCGCGAGAGCTTGCCCTCGGGCTCGTCGGGAAAGCGTTCGTAGAGCCAGCGCGCGACGATCAGCCCGAGCACGCGATCGCCCAGAAACTCCAGCCGCTGATAATCCTCCGCCTCGCGGCTGCCATGCGTCAGCGCGCGCTCATAGAGCGCGAGATCGCCGGGGGCATGGCCAAGCGCCGCTTCCACCCATGGCGCGAGATCGGGCATCATCAAAAACCTCCTCCGATCCGGTTCCAGCGCACCGTGCCGAACCAGGTCCATGGCTTGTAGAGCAGCGCCGAGCCATCGGTCGACCAGATGACGACGAACGCGCGGCCGACGAGGTTCGCCTCGGGCACCATGCCCACGCCACCGCCCTCGCGTGCCGGATACCGGCTATCCTCGCTTCGGTCACGATTGTCGCCCATCATGAAGAGGTGACCGGCGGGCACGATGACCGGCCCGAAATCGTCGGCGGCGGTGGCGGCGATGTCGAGCGTCTCATAGCTCCGTCCGCCGGGCAGCGTCTCGCGATAGCGCGGATAGCGGCAGGCCGTCCCGCCCGGCGCCGCTTCGGTATGAAGGCGCGACAGGCAGGGGCTGTTGGACGTTTCGGGCACGACAAGGTCGGCGACGCGTGCGCGCGGCACGGCCCGGCCGTTGAGCCACAGCGCCCCGCCCCGCACTTCCACACGGTCCCCGGGCAGGCCGATCACGCGCTTGATATAGTTGATGCTGTTTCCCGGCGGCGCGCGGAAGATGACGACGTCACCCCGTGCAGGCGATCGCGCGAAATAGCGCCCCGGAAAGGGCGGCCAGCCGAACGGCAGGCTGTAGTGCGACCAGCCATAGGGCCATTTGGCGGCGAGCAGCGAATCCCCGACCAGCAGGCGCGGCTGCATCGATTCCGACGGGATCGAATAGGGCGCGACGACGAAGCTGCGCACGACGAAGACGAAGAGCGCGAGCTTGACGAGAAAGAGGATGAAGCGCCGCGTTTCGGACTGCGCGCCGGCCGGGCCGCCCGGCCTTGCCTTGAAGCGTGCCATGGCGTCGCTTTGCGGCGCGGCCTGCGCGGCGTCAATAGCGGGCGATTCGGACCAAATCGGATGTGAATCCCGCCGACAGAACGAATGTTAACCAATGGCCCGGACAGCCGCGATCGGGGTCAATCGTAAAACCGGCGAGGATCGTTACTCGACTGCATCCGATTCGGACACAAAATGTCGCCAGTCGCGCAATCTCTCGCAACTATCTGAAATCCCAAAAAAGGACAACTCACTGCATTGAAAATGAATAATTTTTAATTAACCGTCCATCGTCGGGAGAGAATGGCTGACCGGCCTGAAATCCTAACGGGGAGAATAAGATGAAACTGCTCAAACTCACGACCATGGTATCGGCGGCGGCGCTCGGCCTCTGTTCGGCCAGCAGCGCCAACGCGCTGACCATCAACCTGATCAACACCGGCGGCGTCGAAGTGGGAACCGACGCCTATTTCGGTTTCATGGTTGCCGCGAAATATTGGGAATCGGTGATCACCAACGATGTGACGCTCAACTTCCGCGTCGGCTTCACCACCTCGGGCTTCTCGTCGCCGACCGTTCTCGGCCAGGCATCGAGCGCCTCGGGCACCAAGACGCAGACCGCCTGGCGCAACGCGCTGAACGCAGGCGCGACCTCGGCGCTGGACGACAGCGTCGTCGCCAACCTGCCGACGATGAACGCCACCAACGTGCGCCTCAACAACACCGTCCAGAAGGCACTCGGCCTCTACACGGGCAACGCCAACACCGTCGATGCGACGATCACCTTCAACGCGGCGCGCGCGTTCGATTTCGACACGCGTGACGGCTTCGACGCCAGCAACCCGGCGTCGGATTTCGTCAGCGTCGCGGTCCATGAAATGGGCCACGCGCTCGGCTTCACCAGCGCCGTCTCGCAGAGCACCACCAACAACTCGACGCCGACCAACACCGACATGTTCCGCTACAAGGACGGCGCCTGGAACATCACCTGGGGCGGTTACGCCTATTTCTCGATCGACGGCGGCGCGACCGAGTTCATGAACAACGCCGGCTTCTCGTCGGGCCCGGACGGCTTCCAGACCTCACACTGGCGCGAGGGCGGCCGTATCCATGACGGCGTGAGCTGCACCCAGCTTACCGAACCGCAGGTCGGCATCCTCGATCCCACGGGCGGCATTTGCCAGGAAGGCATCGTGACGGCGCAGGATCTCGCGATCTTCGACGCGATGGGCTGGACGCTCAACGTCGATGTCCTCAACAATCTCGACTATCAGATGTCGACCTCGCAGATGATGGATCGCTTCCGCGCGTCGGTTCCCGAACCGGCGACCTGGGCGATGCTCATCGCGGGCTTCGGCATGGTCGGCGGCGCGATGCGCCGTCGCCGCTCCACGGTCGCCTTCGCCTGATCGAACGACGGGGCGCCGCCGGCATCATTGCCGGCGGCGCCCTTTCACCCCTATGCTGGCGGTTCCATGCTGATCCTGATCGCCCTTCTCGCTCAGGCCGCCCAGCCGGCCATCCCGTTGTCGCCCGCGCAACGCCGGGTGCTCGAGCGCGACGTCGCCTGTCCCGCCAGCCTGCCCAGCGACGAAGCCCGAATCGCGTCGATGAAGCGCTTCATCAATCGCTATGCGCTCTACGCGCCGCGCTCGACGATCAACGAACGCCTCGCCTTTCGCGACCGCGTGCTCGCGCGCAAGCGCTGCCCCGCAACCGACAGCGAGCTGATCCACACCTTTCCCGAAAGTTGAGCCTTTCGCGGCGCCGCGCATGGGGTTGCAGCAGGCACGCGGCATCCCCAACTTTATCCCGTTAACAGCCGTTTCGCAGTCGGCTTTTGGTTGACAACAGCCAGCGACTCCCGTAGCGGACCTGCTTTCCGCGCTGGGCATCCCGGCGCGGCGACCAGCTTTGAAGAAGTGATGAGGGCCATGTTCGCAGTCGTGCGCACGGGCGGCAAGCAGTATCGCGTTGCCGCAGGAGACAAGATCGTCGTTGAGAAGCTTGCCGGTGAGGCAGGCGATACCGTCGCGCTGGGCGACGTTCTGCTCGCGGGCGAAGGCGGTGAGCTGAAGCCGACCGCCGGGCTGACCGTGTCGGCCGAGATCATCGCGCAGGCGAAGGGCGAGAAGGTCATCGTCTTCAAGAAGCGCCGTCGTCACAACTATCGTCGTCGCAACGGCCACCGCCAGCAGCACACGATCCTGAAGATCCTCACCATCGGCGGCGAAGCCAAGAAGAAGGCTGCGCCCAAGAAGGCCGAAGCCGCGCCCGTCGAAGCGCCGGCCGCCGACAAGGAGTAACGAACAATGGCACATAAGAAAGCAGGCGGTTCGTCGCGCAACGGTCGTGACTCGGCCGGTCGTCGCCTTGGCGTGAAGAAGTTCGGCGGCCAGGAAGTTGTCGGCGGCAACATCATCGTCCGTCAGCGCGGCACCCGCGTCTATCCGGGCCGCAATGTCGGCATCGGCAAGGACCACACCCTGTTTGCGCTTACCGAAGGCCGCGTGACGTTCCACGACGGCAAGCTCGGCCGCAAATATGTGTCCGTGGATATTATGGCCGAAGCGGCCGAATAAGGCGTCCTTGATCGGGTCGCCTCTGGGGCGACCCGAAAGCCTGCTGCGGCAGGTGACGAGGGAGACGGGTAGCCCCGGCTCCCTTTTTTCATATCTCCCTCACGCCCTGTCGCGTCGCTGTCATCGCCCTCGGGCAATGGCCGCGCAAAAATGGAGAGAGATATGTTCGCGCGTACCGACAGATTGCTGTTGCGGCCCGGCTGGGCCGAGGATGCCCCGGCGCTGTTCCGGGCGATCGCCGACGAGGCCATCGTCCGCAACCTCGCCCGCGCGCCCTGGCCCTATCGCGTCACCGATGCCGAGGATTTCCTCGCGATCGACCATGATCCGCGCTTTCCTGCCTGCCTGATGTTCGCGCGCACGGCGGGGTCGCCGCGCCTTGTCGGCGGCGTCGGGCTTCATGCCGACGAGGACGGCAACCCCGCGCTCGGCTATTGGGTGGCGCGCCCCTATTGGGGGCTGGGCTATGCGACCGAGGGAGCAAGCGCGCTGCTCGCCGCCGCGCGCCATACGCTGCGCCTCTCCCCGGTCGGCGCCTGGCACTTCATCGACAACCCCGCCTCGGGCCGCGTGCTCCGCAAGCTGGGCTTCGAGGCGACGGGCAAGGTCGCCGAACGCCACAGCATCGGGCGCGGCGGCGCGTCGGCATGCGCGCTCTACCGCGAGGCCAACGACGCCGGCGGCGCGGACGACGACGGCGATTCGATGCGCCCGCGCGCGGCAGCCTGAGACCCAGCGAAAAGGGGCGGCCGTCCTGCGACGGCCGCCCCCTTCCTTTACTTCCTTTACGGCAAAGCCCTGGCGCGATCAGGCCGCCTGCGGCATCACCGCGTCGCTATAGGCGCTGTCTGCAAGCCTGATCAGCTTGCGATCGTCATGGTTCCATGGGTGGAAGCCCGGCATGAAGTAGGACAGCCAGGCCGGGATCATCCGCCGCACCACGCCCGGATTGCCGAGCAGATACCAGGCCAGCCCCCACTTCGCCTTCGCGCCGGTGATCCCGTCCTGCCGCAGCAGTTCGAGCGTGCCCTGGATGCGGTGGACCCAGAAATTGCGGCTGACGAGCAGCATCATGATCGACTTGACCTTCCACCGCTTCCACCGGCTCCAGTCACGCGTGGCGTGCATCCAGGTGTCGAACGCGACGCCCTTATGCTCGATCTCCTCGATCGCGTGCCATTTCCACATATTGGCGATCTCGGGATCGGCGCCCTTGAACAGATCGCCCTTGAGCATCATCGACGCCATCATCGCCGTATAATGCTCCAGCGCCATGGTGACGGCGAGGTTGAGGATCTGCGGGCGATCCTTGGTCATCTCCAGCGTCTCGGCGACATGGCGCTCGAGGTCGCTGATGTCGTAGCCCGCGTCCGACACGCGCTTGTTGAAGGCGACATGCTCGCGACTGTGCATCACTTCCTGCATGACGAACGCCTTGATCTCGCGATCGAGCTTGTCGGGCGCGCCGTCGCGGAAGGCCTTCACCGATTCGATGAAGAAAGCCTCGCCGCGCGGGAAAGTAACCGAAAGCGCGTTGTGAAATGCCGACCCTATGGGATCGCCATTCAACCACCAGCGCTTTTGCGCCAGACCGCGTCCGAAACGACGGTCGCGCGGAGTAATCGTCAAGTCTGCGGGAGTTTTTGCCTGTGACATGCTATCCGCTCCGATTCGTTGGACACAGAATGATTGTTACTTACATCAATGTCAACAATTCGCAAACGCCTGTCCCCCGAGGAAAGCCGCGCCACTGCGCTTGAGGCTGCGCGCGCGCTGCTGATCGAGGCCGGCCCACAGGCCGTGACGCTGAAGGCCGTCGCCGCGCGGATCGGGCGGACGCACGCCAATCTCCTGCATCATTTCGGCTCGGCAGCGGGGCTCCAGCGCGCGCTGGCCGAGCATCTGGCCGAAACGGTGACGATGACGATCGGCGCGGCCGTGATGCGCCAGCGCGCCGGCGAGGAAGACCCGCGCGAGATCGTCGACATGACCTTCGACGCCTTCGACAAGGGCGGCGCGGGCGCCCTCGCCTCGTGGATGATCCTGTCAGGCAGCCATGACGCGCTCGATCCGATCCTCGACGCCATTCACCGGCTGGTCGACGACCTGGCGCGCGATCGCCAGCGCAGCCACGACGACGTTGCGGAAAAGACCCTGTCGCTGGTGCTGATGGCACTGGGCGACGCCCTGCTCGGCGCGCCGATGGCCCGCGCGCTCGGGCTGAAGCGCGAAACGGCGCGCGGGCTGGCGCTGCGCCAGCTCGAGGACGGCGCGCCAGGGCTAGGCACCGAAGACGTTGTGGCCTAGGCGCGCGCCATGCATTTTCTGGATCAGGCAAAAATCTTCGTCCGTTCGGGCGCGGGCGGCCCGGGGGCCGTCAGCTTCCGGCGCGAGAAGTTCATCGAATATGGCGGCCCCGACGGCGGCAACGGCGGCAAGGGCGGCGACATCGTGTTCGAGGCGGTCGCCGGGCTCAATACGCTGATAGACTTCCGCTACACCCAGCATTTCCGCGCGCGGCGCGGCAGCGGCGGATCGGGATCGAACCGCACCGGTGCGGGCGGCCCCGATCTCGTCATCAAGGTGCCCGTCGGCACGCAGGTGCTGAGCGAGGACAAGGAGCATGTGCTGGCCGACTTCACGCGCGCCGGCCAGCGCGTCGTCTTCCTCAAGGGCGGCGACGGTGGGCGCGGCAACGCCAGCTACAAGACGTCGACCAATCGCGCGCCGCGCCAGCACGGCACCGGCTGGCCCAACGAGGAAGCCTGGGTGTGGCTGCGGCTGAAGCTGCTCGCCGACGCCGGACTCGTCGGCCTGCCCAACGCCGGCAAGTCGACCTTCATCAACGCCGTGACCAACGCCAACGCCAAGGTCGGCGACTATGCCTTCACCACCACGCGCCCGCAGCTCGGCGTGGTCAGCCACCGCGACCGCGAGTTCGTGATCGCCGACATCCCCGGATTGATCGAGGGCGCGGCCGACGGCGCCGGGATCGGCGACCGTTTCCTGGGCCATATCGAGCGCTGCCAGGTGCTGCTCCACCTCGTCGATGCGCATGGCGAGGATCCGGTCGAGGCCTATCGCATCGTCCGCCACGAGCTCGAGCAATATGGCGCCGGGCTTGTCGAAAAGCCCGAGATCATCGCGCTCAACAAGGCCGACCTGCTCGACGAGGAACTGACCGCGGCGCTTACCGCCGAGCTTGAGGAAGCGAGCGGCGCCGAAGTGCTGCCGATGTCGGGCGCGACGGGCATGGGCATTGACAAGGTGCTCGATCGCCTGATCGACGCGATCAAGCCGACGGAGACCCCCGACGAAGAGGAAGACGGCCCGGCCGAATGGTCGCCGCTGTGAGGGGATTGACTGCGGTCGCATGCCTCTCCCTCGCTGGGAGCGGAGACCAATGACCGCCGCCCTGCCCTTCGCGCCTGCCGCCTGCCCGCGACTGGTGGTCAAGGTCGGATCGTCGCTGCTCGTCGATGGCGCGGGCGAGGTGCGGCGCGACTGGCTGGCCTCGCTCGTCGCCGATCTCGCCGATCGCCATGCCGCGGGCCAGCGCCCGATTGTCGTGTCGTCGGGCGCGATCGCGCTCGGCGCACGCAGGCTGGCGCTGACCAAGGGCGGCCGCGCGAGCCTCGACGATGCACAGGCCGCCGCCGCCGTCGGGCAGATCGCGCTGTCGCAGGTGTGGGCGGAACTGCTGCGCGAACGCGGGCTCAACGCCGCGCAGATGCTGGTCACGCTCGACGACCTCGAGGATCGCCGCCGCTATCTCAACGCCAGCGCGACGCTCGACCGGCTCGCCAGCCTCGGCGTCGTGCCGATCATCAACGAGAATGACAGTGTCGCCACCGCCGAGATCCGTTTCGGCGATAATGACCGGCTGGCCGCGCGCGTCGCGCAGGCGGCGGGCGCGCAGGGCGTCGTGCTGCTCTCCGACGTCGACGGGCTGTTCGATTCGAACCCCAACGGCAATCCTGCCGCACGGTTGATCGAACGCGTCGAGACGATCGACGAGACGATCCTCGCCATGGCCGAGGGGACGAGCGGATCGGGCATGGGTTCGGGGGGCATGACTTCCAAGCTGCAGGCCGCGCGGATCGCGACGGGCGCGGGGATCGCGCTCGCCATCGCCTCGGGCAAGCGCGATCATCCGCTGTCCGCCTTCGCCGCCGACGGGCGCGGCACCCTGTTCGCCGCCGCCGGCCCGGCGCGCGCCCGCAAGAGCTGGCTTTCGGGCCGGCTGACCGCGCGCGGGCGCATCCATGTCGATGCCGGCGCGGTCGCGGCGCTGCGTGCGGGCAAAAGCCTGCTCGCCGCCGGCGCCGTCTCGGTCGAGGGCCGCTTCGATCGCGGCGACGTGATCGACATCGTCTCGCCCGAAGGCGTCACCGTCGCCCGCGGCCTCAGCGAATATCCCGCCGACGAGGCGGGCTTCATCGCCGGCAAGCGCAGCGACGCCCTCGCCGCGCTGCTCGGCTATGCGCCGCGCCCGGCGCTCGTCCACCGCGATCATATGGTGCTGCTCTGAAACCCAATCGCCCGACTCTCGCCATCACCGGCGGAACCGGTTTCGTCGGTTCGACTCTCGTCCGCCACGCCGCACGGCGCGGCCACCCCGTCCGTGCGCTCACCCGCCGGCCGCAGGCCGACATCAGGGGCGTGCGCTGGATGAACGGAGCGCTCGACGATGCCGACAGCCTCGCCCGCCTCGCCGAAGGCGCGGATGCGGTCATCCACGTCGCCGGCGTGGTCAACGCGCGCGACCGCAACGGCTTCGTCGCCGGCAATGTCGAAGGCACGCTGGCGATGGTCGAGGCCGCGAAGGCCGCCGGCGTCCGCCGCTTCGTCCACGTCTCGTCGCTCGCCGCGCGCGAGCCGGAGCTGTCCATCTATGGCTGGTCCAAGGCGCGCGCCGAACAGATCGTCGGCGCGAGCGGGCTCGACTGGACGGCGGTGCGCCCGCCCGCCATCTACGGCCCCGGCGACATGGAGATACTGGACCTGTTTCGCTGGGCGAAGCGCGGGATCATGTTCATGCCGCCGCCGGGCCGGCTCTCGCTGATCGAGGTCAGCGATCTTTCGCGCCTCCTCCTCTCGCTCATTCCCGCCGAGGAGACGCTCGCCGAGATTTACGAGGCCGACGACGGGCGCGAAGGCGGCTGGACATACCGCGAATTCGCGCAGGCGATCGCCGAGGCCGTCGGCAGGCGTGCCGCCATCGTCCACACGTCGCCGCGCATGCTGCGCATGGGCGCGCGGATCGACCGCCTCGTCCGTCGCGGTCGCGCCAAGCTCACGCTCGATCGCGCGGCCTATATGAGCCACGAAGACTGGGTGGTCGACGCGACGAAGCGCCCGCCGACGGAAATATGGCAGCCGCATATCGAGACGCACGTGGGATTGAAGGCGACTGCCGTCGCCTACCGCGCCGCCGGTTTGTTATGAGCGGCGTTTTTTTCAGCGGGACGGCACCGTCACCAAAGCGCCCAAACCCCGCCGCATTCGCTTGGCAAGCCCGGCGCCACATCGTTAAGGACGAAGCATGACCGACCGCGCCCAGATATTCGAAATCGTCTCCACCCAGATCGAGCCCTTCAACAAGAAGGGCGTCGCGCTGACCGAGGCGACCACCTTCGCCGGCGACCTTGAATGGGACAGCCTGACCGTCATGGATTTCGTCGCCGCGATCGAGGACGAATTCGACATCATCATCACGATGAACATGCAGGCCGAAATCGAGACCGTCGGCCAGCTCGTCGACGCCGTCGCCAAGCTGAAGGGCTGATCCAGGCGCCATGACCGACCTTTTTTCCAAGTTCGACCCGCTGATCGCCGAGCGCGAGGCGCTGCTCGCCACCGGCGTGCGCGATCCCTTCGCCATCGTGATGGACGAAGTGAAGTCGCCGACCCTCGCCATCATCAAGGGCAAGGAAACCATCCTGCTCGGCACCTACAATTATATGGGGATGACTTTCGATCCCGATGTGGTGCAGGCGGGCAAGGACGCGCTCGACGCTTTCGGCGCCGGCACCACCGGCAGCCGCGTGCTCAACGGCACCTATCAGGGCCACAAGGAGTGCGAGGAAGCGCTGAAGGAGTTTTACGGCACCGAGCATGCCATGGTCTTCTCGACCGGATATCAGGCCAATCTCGGCATGATTTCCACGCTCGCCGGCAAGGGCGAATATATCATCCTCGACGCCGACAGCCACGCCTCCATCTATGACGGCTGCGCGCTCGGCAGCGCCGAGATCGTCCGCTTCCGCCACAACAGCGTCGAGGATCTCGACAAGCGCCTCGGCCGCCTTCCGGCCGAAGCCGGCAAGCTGGTCGTCCTCGAAGGCGTCTATTCGATGCTCGGCGACATCGCGCCGCTGCCCGAGATGGTCGCCGTCGCCAAGAAGCATGGCGCGATGGTGCTGGTCGACGAAGCGCACGGCATGGGCTTCTTCGGCGAGCATGGCCGCGGCGTCTATGAGGAGCAGGGGCTGGACGGGCAGATCGATTTCGTCGTCGGCACCTTCTCCAAGTCGGTCGGCACGGTCGGCGGCTTCTGCGTCTCGAACCATCCCAAGTTCGAGGTGCTGCGCCTCGTCTGCCGCCCCTATGTCTTCACCGCGTCGCTGCCGCCGTCGGTCGTCGCGACCGCCGCGACGTCGATCCGCAAGCTGATGCATGCGGGCAACAAGCGCGCGCATCTGTGGGAAAACAGCCGCCGCCTGCACGGCGGCCTGCGCGAGCTGGGCTTCACGCTGGGGACCGAGACGCCGCAGTCGGCGATCATCGCCGTCATCCTGCCCGATCAGGAGCAGGCCGTCGGCATGTGGCAGGCGCTGCTCGAACTCGGCCTCTATGTGAACATGGCGCGTCCGCCCGCGACGCCGGCGGGCATGTATCTGCTGCGCTGCTCGCTTTGCGCCGAACATAGCGCCGAACAGGTCGAACAGATTCTCGGCATGTTCGCAGCCGCCGGCCGCGCGGTTGGCGTCATCCCCGCCTGAGTGCTAGGAATAGCCTTGGCCCTTAAGGCCGGGGTGGCGAATTATGGACGATCAGGATCCGCGCGTCGAAGCGGACATGACCGGGTCGATCGGCTGGCGGCGCATGGCGGTGCTGGGGCTGGGCATCCTTGCCGCGCTGGGGCTGATCATCCTCATCTCGATGGTCTCGCTGTCCAACAAGCAGCGCGACGTGGCGCTGGCGGCGCAGCGCCACAGCTTCGAGGTGATGATCCTCGCCCGCACGCTCGAAAGCACGATGACGCGGTCGGAAGCGGCGCTCGGCCGCTATGTGATCAGCGGCGACCAGCAGGTCGGGCGCTATTATTACGAGCAATGGCGGCGCGCAGGGCAACTGATCGACCGGCTCGACGAAGTGACGCGCGACAATGCCGAGCATACCGCGCTGATCGGCACGCTACGCCAGATCTACAGGACGCGCGGGGAACAGCTTTCGGAAACCGCGCTGCGCACCAATTACGGCCAGGGCTGGAACGCGCTGTCCAAATATTATCAGGCCGGCCAGTCGCGCAGCCTCGAGCAACTGGCGAGCACGCTCGACCGGATCATCGCCAACGAAACCAAGGTGCTCAACGAACGCACCAGCGTCGCCGCCATGTCGGTCGAACGATCGAACCGGCTGGCGCGCGTGCTTGCCGTGTTCGGCATCGTCGTGATCCTCGGCGCGCTCGTGCTCGGCTGGTCGATGCTTCAGGCGCTGGCGCAGCAGGCGCTGGCACGGCGCGACATGGCGCAGGCCTCGCGCCGCGCCGCCGAACTGGAAGAGGCCGTGCGCGACCGGACGGTCGCACTGGTCGACGCCAATGAGAAGCTCCGCACCGAAGGGATCGAGCGCGCCCATGCCGAGGCGCAGCTCCGCCAGGTCCAGAAGATGGAAGCCGTCGGCCAGCTCACCGGCGGCATCGCGCATGATTTCAACAACATGCTGGCCGTGGTCGTCGGCGGGCTGGAGCTGGCCCGCCGCCGCATCGTCGATGGCGGGGGCGATGCGCTGCGCCATGTCGACAACGCGATGGACGGGGCGAAGCGCGCCGCCGCGCTCACGCGCCGCCTGCTCGCCTTCGCGCGCTCCGAGCCTCTCCTCCCCGCCGCCGTCGCGCCGGGCGAACTGATCCATGGCATGTCCGACCTGCTGGACCGGACGCTGGGCGAGCGGATCAGGGTCGAGACGATCTGCGAGGAGGAAGGCTGGCGCATCTGGGTCGATCGCCACCAGTTGGAAAATGCGCTGCTCAACCTCGCGGTCAACGCGCGCGATGCGATGGAGGGCGAAGGCACGCTCGTCATCCGCACCGGGCGGCGGACGCTCAGGCCCGGCGAGATCGACGGCGCCGATGCGGGCGACTATGCGACGATCGCGGTCACCGACGACGGCTGCGGCATGACGCCCGAGGTGCTCGAGCGCGTGTTCGAGCCCTTCTTCACCACCAAGCCCGTGGGCAAGGGCACCGGCCTCGGCCTCAGCCAGATTTTCGGCTTCGTCCGCCAGTCGCGCGGCGAGATCGAGATCGCGTCGACCCCCGGGGAAGGCACCACGGTCGCCATCCTGCTGCCGCGCCATGATGCGGACGAGGCCCGCGACGCCGGCTCGGCCTCCGCCGATGCGCAGCCGACGGAGCCGAGCGGCGCGCACCGCATCCTCGTCGTCGAGGATGACCCCCGCGTCCTCGTCTCGACCACCGAGGCGCTGAGCGAGCTTGGCTACCTGCCGCTGCCCTGTCCCGATCCCGCACTGGCGGCCGGGATGATGGCCGCCAACCCCGATATCGCGCTGATCGTCACCGACGTCGTGATGCCTGGGCTGACCGGCCCCGAACTGGTCGCGCAGTTGCACGACGCCCATCCCGACGTGGGGGTGCTGTTCGTCACCGGCTATGCCGGCGAAGTCGAGGACAAGGCGTTCGGCGGCCATGCGGTGCTGCGCAAGCCCTTCACCATGGGCCGCCTGACACGCGCGGTCGAAGCCGCGCTAGCGCAGGCCAGGGTCTCGGCCGCCGCCGAATAGAAGTCGGCCTAAAGACGGTGCCTACGCGCGCGGATGCGCGTTGCGATAGACGTCCATCAGATGCGCCGCATCCACCGCCGTATAGATTTGCGTCGAGCTGAGGCTCGCGTGGCCCAGCAGTTCCTGAAGCTGGCGCAGATCGGCCCCGCGCCCCAGCAGATGCGTCGCGAAACTGTGGCGCAGCGCATGCGGCGTCGTCCGGTCCGACAGCCCCAGCCCGACCCGCGCCTTGCGCACCGCGCGCCGGATGAGCGCCGCCGACAGCGGCCCGCCCCGCGCGCCGATAAACAACGGCCCGTCCTTCGCGATCGGCCAGGGGCAGGCGGCGGCATAGGCCTCGATCGCCGCGCGCACCTGCGGCAGGATCGGCACCAGCCGCGTCTTGTCGCGCTTGCCGGTGACGAGCATCGCCTCGCCCAGCGGCAGCGCCGCGCCGGTCAGCCCCATCGCCTCGCCGACGCGCAGCCCCGCGCCATAGAGCAGCAGCAGCACCGCCCAGTCGCGCGCGCCGATCCACGGGGCGGAAGCGTCCTCCTCCACCGCCTCGGCCAGCGCGATCGCCTCGTCGGGCGAGATCGGGCGCGGCACGCCCTTCTTGACGCGCGGCCCCTTCAGGCGCGGCGCCTCGACGCCGGCAAAGGCCAGGAACCCGCGCACTGCCGACAGCTCGCGCGCCGCCGATGCATTGCCGATCCCGTCCATCCTGCGCCGCGCGAGGAAAGCGCGCAGATCGGCCGCGCCGACCGCGTTCAGATCGGCCGGCCCGCCCTGATGCCCGGAGAGGAAAGCAAGCAGCCGCTCCGCCGTCGCGACATAGGCGCGCACCGTATGCGCCGAACGCCGCCGGTCGCGCCGCAGATGATCACCCCAGCGGACGGCGAGAGGATGAGGCAGCGTCTCCACGCGCGAGACCCTAGGCCAAGCCCTCCGTCATTGCGAGGCGGCGCAGCCGGCGCGGCAATCCAGACCGACGCCGGGGCATCGGCTGGATTGCTTCGCTGCGTTCGCAATGACGGCGCACGCGCGGACCGGCGAATCAGCCGATCTTCTGGCCCGTCTTCGCCCAGTCGGCGAGGAAGCCCTCGATTCCCTTGTCGGTCAGCACATGCTTGACGAGCTGGCGGATCACCGCGGGCGGCGCGGTCATGACGTCGGCGCCGATCTTGGCGGCTTCCAGTACATGGATCGGGTGGCGCACGCTGGCGACGAGGATTTCGGTGTCGAAGCCGTAATTGTCGTAGATCAGCCGGATGTCGGCGATCAGTTGCATTCCGTCGAAGCCATTGTCGTCATGCCGGCCGACGAAGGGCGAGATGAAGGTCGCGCCGGCCTTGGCGGCGAGCAGCGCCTGATTGGCCGAGAAGCAGAGCGTGACGTTGACCATCGTGCCGTCGCTGGTCAGCGCCTTGCAGGTCTTCAGCCCGTCGATCGTCAGCGGCACCTTGATCGCGATATTGTCGGCGATCTTCCGCAGAATTTCCGCCTCGCGCATCATGCCTTCATGGTCGAGCGCGACGACCTCGGCCGACACCGGCCCGTCGACGATCCCGGCGATCTCGGTCACCACCTCGATGAAGTCGCGCCCCGCCTTGTGAATCAGCGAGGGATTGGTCGTCACGCCATCGAGCAACCCGGTCGAGGCGAGATCGGCAATATCCTTGGTGTCGGCGGTATCGGCGAAGAATTTCATGTGCGCAGGCCTTTTCGGAATCGGCGGGAGTCGCCCGGCCGACTATCGCATGCGCACGCGAAGGGAAAGCGCGGGGAGGATCAGTGCGGCGCCGGCCGGTCGGTGCAATCCGCAGGCGCCGTCGCGATACCGCCCTTGAAGCTCGCCTTGACCGTCGCTGCGGTCGCCGCGATCTTTACCTGCGGCAGCAGGCAGGTCACGCCGCCGCCTGCCAGCCATGCATCGCCCTTGACGAGCATATAATCCGCGCTCGCCGCGACTGTCAGCGTGGTCGGCGGCCCGCCGAAGCTGTGGAGCAATCCCTTGCGCGTGATCGTGGTCAGCGCCGCCCCATGATCGCGGATGTAGAGGATCGGTTTGTCCTCGCGCGCCGCGATCAGCTTGCGCTGCCGTTCGACGGCGGTCAGCGGCAATTGGCCGTCGATCGGGGTGTAGAGGCCGGCGATGAAGAGATCATAGTCGGCGATCGCCGCGGCGAGCAGCCGCCCCGCCTCCCCCGGTGCGCCCGCCGGCTTGCCTTCCGGAGCCTTGGTCGCGAGCCAGGAGAGATAGTCGACGCGATATTTGCGCAGCGCCTCCTCATAAATAGCGCCGAGCTCATTCAAACGTCCGCCGGGCGTGTCGGCGCTCTCGTCGATCCCTGCGGCGATGGTGAAGCCGCTGACGTCCGATGCGATGCCGAGCCGGACGCGCAACGCCGCATCGAGCATCCGGTCGGTCGGCTTCAATAACGCTCCCTTCACCGTGAAATCGGTGCGCGCAAGCGAGGCAACGGTCAATGCGACGCCTACCGCCGCCCCCGCCGGCCCCAATGCGCTGCCGGCGAGAGGCGCGGCCTGCAGGAGCGCCTCCGCGACATCATCCTGTTCGTCTGCCTGCAGCGCGGCGGGCGCACGCGAACTGAATGTCATCATGTGGACCGGGGAGCGCGGGCGCGGCCTCGTCGGGAGCTGCGCTGGCGGCTGCGCGCTGTCCCATGCCTCGACCGCGGTGGAAAGGCGCTGGCGGATTATCGGCTCGAGCTTGTCGAACGCGAGCCAGGCCGCCACGCTGGGCGGCTGATTGTCGAAGATGATGATGACCTGGCCGTTGCCGGCGGCCGCATTCCCGACCTTTGCGGCGATCTTGCCTGCCATGGCGTCGTAGAGCGCACGCGTGATGACATCGGATTCCGCCGCGCCCTCAAGCCCTTCCGCGGTGCTCGCGCTGGTCGCGGCGGCGGCGCTCTCTCGGATGAGCTTGAGCTCGGCGTCGAGCTGCTCGGTCTTGGCCTTGGCGAGATCGACCGCCGCCTGCTGGTCGTCGATCGAAGGCTCGGCGGATACAGGTGACGCGATCAGGGCGGCAAGAGCCGCGAAATGCATGTGTCGCATGATGGAAAGCCCCCTTTCCTGCCTGCGACATTAACCAATTTCGGTCGCGCACCCTAAGCCCGACGACTCCGAAACGGACCGTCCGGCCGACTATCGCAGCAGTTTCGGACCATCCCTGGTCAGCTTCTCGCGGATCGTATCGGCGAACAGCCCCAGCATCCCCGGCAATTGCAGTTCCAGCCGCACGACATCGTCGGCGACATCGACATGCCCGCTCACCGTCTGCCCCATCGCGCTGACCTCGATCAGCATCCGGTCTCCCGACCATTCATTCTTCATCGCGGCGACCCCGCCGGGGATCCATTCGCCCAGCCGCCCCACCCCGCCGGTGATCCGCGCGCGCGCGGCCTCGCGGCCAAGCTGATGGGGAATGTCGACGGAAACGGGCGTGCTCATGCGCCAAGGGCATAAAGCGCCGCGCAGCGGGCGGCAACGACGTTCGGAATCGCTTCACATCGTACCAATTCGGGACGAATGCAAAAAGGTAAACGCACGTGAAACGAGTGACGCACTCTGCTATTCTCCACCGATAATCCGGGCGCGTAATTCGGAATTGAGGGGTAGATTCATGCGTAAGCTCATAACCTTGTCGGCGCTCGGGGCCGCCGCGGCCTTCGTCGCGACTCCGGCCAGCGCCGCGTCCGTGGTCGATGGCAGCTGCACGTCGGTCACGTCGGCCAACGGTTGCCTGTTCAGCGGCAACATCAACTCGAATGCGGCAAGCCCCAACGGCTATGTCGCCGCACAGACGGCCTACAACACATACAACAACAGCCATCCGTCGGCCAATCCGGACATTTTCCTCGATGCCCTCGGCTTCGCGGTTTCGACCGACGACGCCAATTTCTCCAGCTTCGGCACCTTCACCGGCGCCGGCGGCTCGTCGGGCACGTGGAACCTCGCCGGTTTCAACGTCAGCTATATCGCGGTGAAGGCGGCGAACTATTTCGTGCTCTACAAGCTGGCGGCGCCTGCCAGCTCGGGCAGCTGGAATACGTTCGACATCCCCTACAACCGCAACCCGGCAGACGTGTCGCACATCATGTTCTTCGGTGACGCAGCCGGCGTGCCCGAACCCGCGACCTGGGCCATGCTGGTCGCCGGCTTCGGCCTCACCGGCTTCGCCATGCGCCGCCGCGCAAAGCGCGTCGCGATCGCCTGACGATCAGTCATCGCCGAAATAGCCCGCCGGGTTCCGATCCGGCGGGCTTTTCTTTGCCTGTCCTACAGCGCTCCGGCACGCTAGATTCGGATGCGCGGCGCGGCCCGGTCGGCGGTGTCGCCATGGAAGGACGGGACGGGAAGTTGAGATCGACGCGCCAGCCTCTCAACTTTCTCAACTTCGTCCCGGAATGAGACAGGTTTCCTTCGCGGCCCCGCCACCCTATCTCGGCGGCCGATGACCCGCGCGCGCGTCCTTCTCCTCAATCCGGCGCTCGGCCCGCTCGATTATCGCGTGCCGCACGGCATGGCGGTCGAGCCGGGCTCGGTCGTGCTCGCCCCGCTCGGCCCACGCCAGCTTTCGGGCGTGGTGTGGGAGGAGGATCATATGCCGTCCGCCGGCGAGGTCGGCGACAATCGGCTGCGCAACCTGATCGGCGTGCACGATGTGCCGCCCCTTCCCGCCCCGCTGCGCCGGCTGATCGAATGGACGGCCGACTATTATCTGGCGCCGCCCGCCGCCGTGCTGCGCATGGCGCTCGCCTCGGCCTCGGCGCTCGAAGGCGGGCGGACGATCACCGAATATCGCGCGACCGGCCTCGTCCCCGCCCGCCTCACGCCGCAGCGCGAGCAGGCGCTTGAGCGGATCGGCGACCGGCAGGGGCTGGTGCGCGAACTGGCGCTGATCGGCGGCGTCACCGATGCGATCATTCGCGGGCTGATCAAGGCCGGCGCGATCGAGGCTGTCGAGGTCAGTCTCGATACGCCCTTCGCCGTCCCCGATCCCGATCACGCCCCGCCCGATCTGTCGCCCGCGCAGGCCGATGTCGCGGCGACGCTGGTCGGCGCGGTCGATGCGAAGGCCTTCCAGCCCTTCCTGCTCGACGGCGTCACCGGATCGGGCAAGACCGAAGTCTATTTCGAGGCGGTGGCGGCGGCGGTGAAGGCGGGGCGACAGGTGCTCGTCCTGCTGCCGGAGATCGCGCTGACCGAGCCTTTCCTTCGCCGTTTCGAGGCGCGCTTCGGCGTCGCGCCCGTCGCCTGGCATTCGGACCTGCGCCAGTCGCAGCGCCGGCGCGCCTGGCGCGCGATCGCCGGCGGCGAGGCGCGCGTGATCGTCGGCGCGCGATCGGCCCTGTTCCTGCCCTATCCAAATCTCGGCCTGATCGTCGTCGACGAAGCGCATGAGACGAGCTTCAAGCAGGAAGAAGGCGTGCAATATCACGCCCGCGACGTGGCGGTGATGCGCGCGATGCTCGAAAGCATCCCCGTTATCCTCGCCTCCGCCACGCCCGCGATCGAGACGCGCCACCAGGTCGAGATCGGCCGCTACCGCGAGTTGAAGCTCCCCGCGCGCTATGGCGGCGCCGAAATGCCCGAGATCGCGGCGATCGATCTGATCGCCGACCCGCCGGAACGCGGCCGCTGGCTTGCCCCCACGCTCGTCCGCGCGATCGAGGAAACGCTGGAGAAAGGCGAGCAGAGCCTGCTCTTCCTCAACCGGCGCGGCTATGCCCCGCTCACCTTGTGCCGCGCTTGCGGGCATCGCTTCCAATGCCCCAATTGCACGGCGTGGATGGTCGAGCACCGGCTGATCCGCCGCCTGCAATGCCACCATTGCGGCCATGTGATGCCGCCGCCGCGCGCCTGCCCCGAATGTGGCGAGGAGGACAGCCTCGTCGCCTGCGGCCCGGGCGTCGAGCGCATCGCCGACGAAGTGAAGCTGCTCTTCCCCGAGGCGCGATCGGTGATCGTCACGTCCGACACCATCTGGTCGCCCGCCAAGGCCGCCGAGTTCGTCGCGCGGATGGAGGCGAACGAGATCGACATCGTCGTCGGCACCCAGCTCGTCACCAAGGGCTATCATTTCCCCAACCTGACTCTGGTCGGGGTGATCGATGCTGATCTCGGCCTGCAGGGCGGCGATCTGCGCGCCGCCGAACGCAGCTTCCAGCAGATCGCGCAGGTCTCGGGCCGCGCCGGGCGCGGCGAGAAGCCGGGGCGCGTCTTCGTCCAGACGCATGAGCCGCTCGCCCCCGTCATCCAGGCGCTGGTGACGGGCGACGCCGACAGCTTCTACGCGGCGGAAACGGCGTCGCGGCGCGATGCCGGCGCGCCGCCCTTCGGCCGCTTCGCGGGCATCGTCGTCTCGTCCGAAAAGGCCGAGGCGGCGGCCGAGATCGCGCGCCTCATCGGCCGCAGCGCACCGAAGGTCGATGGCATGCAGGTCTATGGCCCGGCCCCCGCCCCCCTCGCGATGCTGCGCGGCCGCCACCGCCAGCGCCTGCTCGTCCACGCAAGCCGCGCGCTCGATGTGCAGACTGTCATCCGCGACTGGCTGGGCGCGCTCGACTGGCCATCGAGCGTGCGCGTCAGCGTCGACGTCGATCCCTACAGCTTCGTCTGATCCCTCTTTCCTACCGCCTCGTCGAGGGATATCGTTACGGCGAGGGGATAAAAATTCGGGGGCCTATGTCGCTGTTCGGGAAGGCGGCCATTGCCGCCATGTTGACGCTTTCGGCGCCTGCCGCCGCCACCTGGCGCGAGGCGAGTTCGACTCACTTCCTGATCTATTCGGAGGATAATCCGGCGCGGCTGCGCGAATTTGCAACCGAATTGGAGCGATTCGATTCCGCGATCCGCTATCTGCGCAACGTGCCGCCGGCCGATCCCGGCAAGGCCAATCGCGTCACCGTCTATGTCGTCTCGAACATCAATCAGGTCCAGAAGCTGGCCGGCGACAAGAGCCGGAGCGTCGCCGGCTATTATCGCAGCGGCGCGGGAACGTCGTTCAGCATCGTCCCGCGTCACTCGGGCAACGGCAGCCGCTTCGATCTCGATGCCGAAACGGTGCTTCTCCACGAATATACGCATCACTTCATGTTCGCGACCTATGCCGGCTCATGGCCGCGCTGGTTCGTCGAGGGTTATGCCGAGTTCCACGCCACCGCCGATTTCGGAAAGGACGGATCGGTCGGCATGGGCAAGGCGCCGCTCTTCCGCGCCTACGGCCTGCTCAACATGCCCGCCATCCCGGTCGAACAATTGCTCGACCCGCCGGAGAAGATGACGTCGGAGCAGGTCGACGCCTTTTACGGCCGGTCCTGGCTGCTGATGCATTACCTGACTTTCGAGCCCTCGCGCAAAGGTCAGCTTTCCGCCTATCTGGCCGCGATCGGGCAGGGAAAGTCGAATATCGAGGCCGCGCGCGCCGCCTTCGGCGATCTCGCCGGGCTCAACGCCAATGTCGCCGCCTATCTCAAACGGCCGCGGCTGAATTACGTCAATATGGCCGCCAGGGCGATCAATCCGGGTCCGGTCGAGATTCGCGATCTGGGCCTTGCCGAACAGTCGCTGATGCCGCTGCGCATCCGCTCCCGCAACGGCGTCGACAAGAAGGAAGCCGAGGAGGTTCTCCAGCTCGCCCGCACGGGTGCCGCCGCCTTTCCCAACGACCCCTTCGCGCAGACCGTGCTCGCCGAAGCCGAGTATGACACCGATCATTTCGACGAAGCGCTCGCCGCTGCCGAGCGCGCCATCGCCGCCGATCCCAAATCGATGGACGGGCTGCTCTACAAGGCAAGGGTGCTGAAGGAGCGCGCCCGATCCCAACAGCATGATCCTGCGGCATGGAAGGCTGTGCGCTCCGCCTTCATCGCCGCCAACCGCGTCGATCCGGACGATCCTCGCCCGCTCATCGGCTTCTACAACAGCTTTCTCGACGAAGGGATCGCGCCGACGAAGAACGCCGTCACCGGCCTGGCCAGCGCACAGATACTCGCGCCGCAGGATGGCGAGGTCCGCATGCTGCTCGCCCACCAATATCTGAACGACGACAAGCCGACCGAGGCGCGCGCCTTGCTTGAACCGATCGCCTATGATCCGCATCCGTCCGACGCCAGCCGCTCCGCGCTCGCGATCATCGAACAGATCGATACCACGTTGAAGAAGCCGGCCGCCGCGCCGGCCACGGGAGACGCACAACACCGATAACAGGCAAGGGAGGAACATATGCACGCCGAGATTTTGAAGCCCGTCGCGATCCTCGTCGCATGGTCGCTGGTCATGTGGCTGTGGATGTACTGGACGCGCATCCCCGCGATGCAGAAGGCCAAGGTCAAGCTCGACCCCACCCTGCCGCCGGGCGAGCTGACCTCCGTCCTCCCCCCGCACGTCCGCTGGAAGGCGGACAATTACAATCACCTGATGGAGCAGCCGACGATCTTCTATGCGATCGCGCTGCTGCTCGCGATTATCGGGCAGGGCGATGGGCTCAACGCCTGGATCGCCTGGGCCTATGTCGCGCTGCGCGTGATCCACAGCTTCGTTCAGGCGACGGTGAACGCCATCATGCTGCGCTTCTCGGTCTTCGTGCTGTCGACGCTGTGCGTGCTGGCGCTCACCGTCCACGCGCTGTTTGCGTTGTTCTGAACCCTGCCGTCATTGCGAGGAGTCGAAGCCGACGAAGCACTCTAGGAAGATGCCGGATATTGATCTGGATTGCGTCGGCCCATGGCCTCGCAATGACGGACGAAGCGGCTTTCAGCGCACGAAGGCCGCACATAGCTCGACATGCGTCGACCAGCGAAACTGGCCGACGGGCGTGATCCGCGCGATCCGGTAGCCCGCTTCGCACAGCAGCTTCGCATCGCGCGCGAAGCTGCTGGGATTGCACGAGACATAGGCGATACGCGGCACGCCGGACTGCGCGATCTGCGCCACCTGCTCGGCCGCGCCCGCGCGCGGCGGATCGAGGATCACCGCCTCGAACCGATCGAGATCGGCGGCGGTCACGGGGCGGCGATAAAGGTCGCGATGCTCGACGAGCATCGTCCGCCCGGCACGCGGCGCGGCGGCCTTGAGCGCCAGCACCGGATCGCGCCCCGCCTCGGCCGCATAGACCTTGCCCGGCACGGACAGCGCAAAGGTGCCAAGCCCGGCGAACAGATCGGCGATGCGCGTGGCCCCCGCCACCGCCTCGCGGACCGCCGCGACCAGCGCCGTCTCGCCATCCTGTGTCGCCTGCAGGAAATTACCCGACGGGAAAGCGACGGCAACGCCGCCCAGCGTGATCGTCACCGGCTCGGGCTCCCAGCGCGTCTGCGGGCCATAGCCGTCGTCGATCGTCAGCCGCGCCAGCCCCTGCGCCCGCGCGAAATCGGTCAGCGCCTCGGCGGCGGCAAGCCCGTCGAACACGACCTTGCCGATCTGCAGGTCCACGCCCTGGTCGACCAGGGTCATCATGATGTCCGCGCCCTTGCGTTCGCCGAGCAGCGGCCCGAGCAGCGCGCGCAACGGATCAATCAGCGCGAAGATTTCGGGCGCGAGGATGTGGCATTCGGCCAGATCGACGATGCGGTGGCTCGCCGCCTCGTTGAAGCCGATCAGCGTCCGCCGCCCCTTCTTCTCCGCGCGCAGGCTGGCGCGGCGGCGCGTGCGCGGCGGCGAGACGTGCGTCGGCGCAAAAGGCGGAATCTCGACGCCTTGCGCCGCCAGCGCCCCCGCCACGCGATCGGCGACGAAGCGCGCATAGGCCGTATCGTCGACATGCTGGAGCTGGCAGCCGCCGCAGCCCGGAAAATGGCGACAGACGGGCGTCGCATGATGCGGCCCGGCGATCACGCCGCCATCGGGGGCCAGCCAGTCGCCCGGCGCCGCGAAGGCCGCGTGCCGGCCATCGGCGGTCACGCCATCGCCCCGCGCGGCGATGCGCACGATCAGGTCGGCATCGCTCACAGCGCCGATCCGATCGCTGCGGGCAGATGCTGCGCCAGATCGTCGGCCACGAAGGCCGGCCCCGCGCGCCGCGCCGCCTCGCCGTGCAGCCACACGCCGGCGCGCGCCGCCGCGAAGCGATCGAGCCCGCGCGCCGCCATCGCCGCGACGATCCCGGCGAGTACGTCGCCCGTCCCCGCCGTCGACAGCCAGGGCGACGCCCCACCCGAAACCGCCGCCTCGCCGCCCGGCGTCGCAATCACCGTATCCGCACCTTTGTAGATCACTACCGCTCCGCTGTTCCGGGCCGCCGCCAGCGCCCGATCGATCTTGCTGCCCGGAAGCGTCCCGAACAGCGCCTGAAACTCGCCTTCGTGCGGCGTCAGGATCGTCGACGCGCGCCGCGCGGCCAGCACCTCGGGCGTCACCAGCCGCAGCGCGTCGCCGTCAAGCACGAGCGGGGCCTCGATCGCAAGCGCGCTGTCGAGCACGCCTCGCCCCTCGCGTCCCAGCCCCGGCCCGATCAGCAGCGCGCCCAGCCGCGCATCGCCCAGCACGCCTGGCAGCGCATCGCCGCCCCGCACCACCACCGCGTCGGGCAGTCGCCCACCGCCTTCGCCGACCAGCATCACATAGCCCGCGCCGGCATGCGCCGCCGCGCCTGCCGCCAGCCGCGCCGCGCCCGGCATCGCGCCGCCCACGACCGCGACCAACCCGCGCGTATATTTATGATCGACGGACAGGGGCCGTGCGAGCCGCGGCTTGCCGATCAGCCTGATCGGTGAAGCGGCCGCCACGCCGATCGCGCCAACCACGACATGCCCGCAACAGGCCGCCGCCGGCTGGAGCAGATGCGCGGGCTTGAGCGCGCCGAGTGCGATCGTCTGGTGGAAGGCAGGCACACGCCCCAGCACCGCGCCGTCATCGGTCGCGACCCCGCTCGGCAGGTCGACGGCGATGCGGTGTGCCGCTCCCGCCACCAGCCGCGCCAGATCGGCCTGCACCGCTTCGTCCAGCGGCCGCGTCAGCCCCGTGCCGAACAGCGCATCGACCAGTATATGCGCAGGCGTCGCCCCCGCCAGCGTGCCCACCGGCCCCTCCCAGCGCGCCCGCGCCTCGCGCGCCACTTCGGTCTTCGGTTCTCCGGTCGCCGCGACCCGCACGGGCACGCCGCGTGCCGCCAGCAGCCGCGCCGCGACATAGCCGTCGCCGCCATTATTGCCGGGGCCGCAGAGGATCAGCGCGGGATGCCGCCCGCCCACGCGCCAGACCAGATCGGCCACTGCACGCCCCGCGCGTTCCATCAGCTCGCCGACGCTCACGCCGCCGTCCATCACGGCCTGTTCGGCCGCGCGCATCGCCGCCGCGGTCAGGATCGGGCTGTCGCTCATGCCCCGTTATTGGGCCTTGATCGTTGCGGGCAGCACATAGCGATCGCCGCCGAGCGCGACCTGTATTTCCCTGTCGCCGGCAATACTCACCACCGCCTGCTCGGCGCCGTCGGCCGCGACCACGCCGCGCCCGTCCTTGGTGACGAGCAGCCGGTGGAAACCGCCGTCGGGATTGCCCAGCGTCAGTTCCAGCCCGCGCGCGCTGAGGTCGCGCTCCAGCGTGCAGGCGCGCGTGAAATCGTCCGATCCCGCCGTCGCGCAGACGATACGGTCGTCGAACGCCGCGCGGCGGGGTTCGTCATCCTGCTTCCCGCACGCGGCGAGCGCCAGCAGGGCGATGGCGAGGATCGCGCCGCTGCGTTCAGATATCCGCGTAGACATGCGTTTCGGACCGGGCTCCCGGATGGGTGACGGCACCCATATAGGCCGGTCCGACCGTCCGCGCATAGCGCCACAGCGCGCCTGACTGATAGTCGTTCACGCGCGGCGTCCAGCGCGCACGCCGTTCGGCGAGCACATCGTCCGCCACGTCGAGGTCGATCGTCCCCGCATCGGCATCGATGCGGATGATGTCGCCATTCTCGACCAGCGCGATCGGTCCGCCCTCGGCGGCCTCCGGCCCGACATGGCCGATGCAGAATCCGCGCGTCGCGCCCGAGAAGCGCCCGTCGGTGATCAGCGCCACCTTCTCGCCCATGCCGAGGCCGTAGAGTGCGGCTGTGGTCGCGAGCATCTCGCGCATCCCCGGCCCGCCCTTGGGGCCTTCGTAGCGGATGATGATCACCGATCCCTCGACGATGTCGCGCGCCTCGACCGCCGCGAAGGCATCCTCCTCGCAATCGAAGACGCGCGCCGGCCCCTCGAACTGATGACGCTTCATTCCTGCCACCTTCACGATCGCGCCGTCGGGGGCGAGCGTGCCGCGCAGCCCCACGACGCCGCCCGTGGGCGTGATCGGCGTATCGACGCTGTAGATGACCTTCTGGTCGGGGTTCCACGTGATCTCGTCGATATTCTCGCCCAGCGTCTTGCCGGTCACCGTCAGGCATTCGCCGTCGAGATAGCCGCCCGCGAGCAGCGTCTTCATCAGCATGTAGACGCCGCCGGCCTCATACATATCCTTGGCGACATATTTACCGCCAGGCTTGAGGTCCGCGATATAAGGCGTTGATTTGAATATCTCGGCAACGTCGAACAGCGAGAATTCGATCCCCGCTTCGCTGGCCATAGCCGGCAGGTGGAGCGCGCCGTTGGTCGATCCGCCGG
The DNA here is from genome assembly GCF_058790595.1 of Sphingomonas sp. EU05-FHT14C10. Lineage (NCBI taxonomy): Bacteria > Pseudomonadati > Pseudomonadota > Alphaproteobacteria > Sphingomonadales > Sphingomonadaceae > Sphingomonas > Sphingomonas sp. EU05-FHT14C10. Next base: position 42,454 of record NZ_JBYTEN010000005.1, read on the forward strand.
TCGCCGCCACCACGCGCGCCGCATTCTCGAAGGCCGCGCGCGTGCAGATGTCGCGCGGGCGGATATTCTTCTCCAGCAGGTTCATCACCTGATGCCCCGCCGCGCGCGCCACTTCGTCGCGGCCGCGATAGGGCGCGGGCATCATGTTGCTGTTGGGCAGCGACAGGCCGATCGCCTCGGCGACACAGGCCATGGTGTTGGCGGTGAACTGGCCGCCGCACGCGCCGTGACCGGGGCAGGCGACCTTCTCGAGCTCGATCAGCTCCTGCAGCGGGCAATTGCCCGCCGCGTGCTGGCCCACGGCCTCGAACACGTCGACCACGGTCACGTCATGATCGTGGAAGCGGCCGGGCAGGATCGATCCGCCGTAGACGAAGATCGACGGCACGTTGAGGCGCAGCATCGCCATCATCATGCCGGGCAGCGATTTGTCACACCCCGCAAAGGCGACGAGCGCGTCATAGCAATGGCCGCGCATCGAAAGCTCGACTGAGTCGGCGATCACCTCACGGCTGACCAGCGAGGATTTCATCCCCTGATGCCCCATCGCGATGCCGTCGGTCACCGTGATCGTGTTGAAGCGGCGCGGCATGCCGCCATTCGCCTCGACGCCCGCGCGTGCGAAATCGGCCTGCGCGTCGAGCGTGGTGTTGCACGGCGCGCTGTCGTTGCCGGCAGAGGCGATGCCGACGAAGGGGCGCGCGATCGCCTCCTCGTCCAGCCCCATGGCATAATAATAGCTGCGGTGCGGGGCCCGTTCGGGGCCGACCGATACATGGCGGCTGGGCAGCCGCGATTTGTCGAAGCGCTGGGTCATCGCGCACGCCTATGTCCCGGCAAGGGTCATTTACGCAAGTCTGTTACGCACTTCCGTGATGATCGGCGTCAAAATGTCCGTCCAGCGCGCGATGCCCGCCGCATCGCGCAGCTCGTCGTTGCGCACCTCGATCGAGATATAGGCGATGCCGTTCGCCTCGCCGTGGCGGTTGAGCGTCGCGTTGAGCAGCTTGCCCGAATAAGGCTCGTTGTCGCCCGTCTCGAAACCCGCCGCGCGCAGCAGGTCGATCGCGATCCGCGCGGCGCGCTCATCCTCATTGTAGAGAATCCCGACCGGCCAGGGCCGCGCCTCGCCCGTCGTCGCCAGCGCCGGGGTGAAGCTGTGCACCGCGACGAGGAAGGCCGGCCGCCGCGCCGCGATGCGATCGGCGATGGCATCGTGATAGGGCGTCCAGAAACGCGCGATCCGCGCCTGCCGCGCCGCATCGTCCAGGTTTTCGTTGCCGGGGACCGCCTGTCCGTCGCTCGTCGCCGGGATGAGGCGCGGATGATCGCGCTCGCGGTGCAGATCGATGACGAGGCGCGAAACCGTCCCCAGGATCGCGTCGCTGCCCAGCCGCGCCGCCAGAGCCCGCGCCAGCGCCGCCGCGCCGATGTCGTAACCGATATGATCGTCGAGCGCGTCCTGCCCCACGCCAAGCGCGATATCCGCCGGCACGGCGTTGGAGGCATGATCGACGATCAGCAGGATGTCGCTGTCGCCCGCTCCCGCAATATGCTCGGCCGCCGCGCTCATCCCTCGAAGTCGGGCGTCCTGCGCGCGCGAAAGGCCGCGATCCCTTCGGCGAAATCACCGCCGCCAAAGGCCGAGTCGAAGGCGCGGTCATGGCCTTCGTCGCTGCCCCGCCCGCTCGCCGCGAGCGCCAGCCCGCGCTTGAGCATCGCGATGCTCGACGGCGCATTGGCGGCGATCGCGCGTGCCAGCCGCCGCGCCTCGGCCTCGCCGCCTGCCACTTCGCCCAGCCCGATGCGCAGCGCCTCGTCCGCGCCCACGATCTCGGCCGCCAGCATCATCCGCGCCGCCTGCCCGTCGCCGACCAGCGCCGCGAGCCGCGCCATGTCCTCCAGCGGATAGCCGATGCCCAGCTTGGCCGGCGTCACCGCAAAGCGCGCCGCCGGCCCCACCACGCGCAGGTCGCAGGCGATGGCCAGCGCCACGCCCGCGCCGAAACAGTCGCCGTCGACATGCGCGATCACCGGCACGATGCTGTTGCGAACGGCGTCGAGCGCGGCGCGCATCACGTTGCGGAACGGCAAACGCGCGCCCGGATCGTCGTGCAGCGTTGCCAGCTCGCGCAGGTCGGCCCCGGCGCAAAAGGCGCCCTCGACGCGCGAGGACAGGATGATCGCCCGCGCCTTCAGCCGCGCCGCCTGCTCGATCAGCGCAGGCAGCGCGCGCCAGTCGTCGGTCGACAGCGCGTTGCGCGTCGCGGCGTGCGCCAGCGTCAGCCGCGCGACCCTCTCGTCGATCGTCAGCTCGAACATCGCCGTCGCGCGGGCGCTGCCGCGCATCGAGGCGACAAGGCCGGTCAGCGAGGCACTTCCTTCGCTGCTCATCGTGCAAGCCCCCATGGCTGTCGCGGACAGGCGGACGGGAGGCCAAGGCCCCCCGCCGCCCCGTGCGATGCACACGCCCCCTGGGCACGCGGACCACAAGCGGACGGGCGCCGCCACCCTGCGGGCCGATCCGTTCGCGCCGCAACAGGCACGAATCGGGCCAGCCGCCGATTTGCGCGCTTCATCGCGCCGGCCGCACCGGAAATCGTCCCGGAGGAGGACAGAAACGTCATGCGAGTCTCGTAACAAGACACCAGGCATCGGGGAAGCGCGCACGCGCGGCCTCCGCCGCCGCGTCGCGCGCGGCGTCGCTTTCGAACAGCGCGAAGCAGGTCGCCCCCGATCCGGACATGCGCGCCAGCGTCACCCCCGCCTGCTCGCGCAGCCAGCCAATCAGCGTCGCGATCGTCGGCGCGATCGCGATCGCCGGCGGCTCCAGGTCGTTGCGCGCCGCGCCGATGCTTTGCAGGTCGATCGCCTCGCCCAGCGCCCCGCGATCGACGCCGTCCCACGCCTTGAACACCGCCGCCGTCGAGACCGCGACGCCCGGATTGACGAGCAGCAACGGCAATCCGCTCAGCGCCTCTGCCGCAACGGGGCGCAGTTCGTCGCCGCGCGCGTCGCCGCGCACCGTGCGGCTGACGAGGCAGGCGGGCACGTCCGCCCCCAGCCGCTTCGCGATGTCGTGGAGGCGCGGATCCCCCGCCGCCACGCCCCAGCGCCGCGCGAGCAGGCGCAGCGTCGCCGCCGCATCCGCCGATCCCCCACCGATCCCCGATGCGACGGGCAGCCGCTTGTCGAGGTGCAGCGCCACGCCTTCGCGCACGCCCAGCGCGTCGCGCAGCGCCGTCGCCGCGCGGTGGACGAGATTGTCCGGCCCGGCGTCCAGCCCCGCGCCGAACGGCCCGCCGATCGTCAGCGACACGCCTTCGCCCGCCTCCGCCGTCACGCCGTCGCCATCCTCGGCGAAGGCGAAAAGCGTCTCGATGCGGTGATAGCCGTCGGGCTCGCGCGCGCGCACGTGGAGCGCGAGATTGATCTTCGCAGGTGCGGCTTCCATCAGCGGATGCGGCCGACCTGGTCGAGCCCGCGCTCCAGCTTCTCCGCAATTCGCGGCGCGCTCTTCTCGTCGGCGAGCACCGCCGCCGCGCGCCAGGCATAGCGCGCCTCGAAACGCCGTCCCGCCGCCCAATAGGCGTCGCCGAGATGCTCGTTGATCGTCGGATCGTCGGGCTGCCCCGCCACCGCACGCTCGAGCGCCACGATCGCGCCTGCCACATCGCCGCGCAGTAGCAGCGCATAGCCGAGCGAGTCGGCGATGGCGGGATCGTCGGGCTTCAGCTCGGCCGCGCGCGTCACCAGCGCCGCAGCCTTGGCGATATTCTGCCCGCGCTCGAGCTGGGCATAGCCGAGATAGTTGAGCGCGGTGGGATCGTCGGGTGAAAGCGCCACGGCCTTGGATAGCGCCGGCAGCGCCTTCTTCCACGCGCCCGAGCGTTCGAGCGCGCCGCCGCGCAGCATGTAGAGCGATCCCAGCGCGCCTTTCGAGTCCGGATCGCGCTCGGCCTGCCGGATCGCGCGGCCATAGCTGTCGGCGGCCTCGGCATAGCGATCGAGCGAGGCATAGGTGTCGCCCAGCCGCACGACGTCCGGCAGGCTGGCATCGGGCTTGTCGGCCAGCGCGCGCGCCACTTCCAGCGCTTTGTCCCGCTGGCCGTCGCGCGCGAGCAATGCGACGCTGAATTCGTCCTTCAGCGGCGCGAACGGCCCCGCGCCGTTGACCGGATCGATCACGGCCAGCGCCTCGTCCGCGCCGTCATTGGCGGCGGCAAGCGCGCGTCCCGTCGCCAGCCGCACCGCGTCGTCCCTGGGATCGAGCGCCAGCGACAGCCAGCCGAAGGACAGCGACAGGGGCGATGGCTTCTGCGCGCCAAGATCGATCGCCAGCCGTCCGAACAGCCGCGCCACGCCCTCGGCGGGGCCCAGCACCGGCGTCGCCGGTGGATTGCCCGATGCGATCATCGCGCGCGCCGCGACCAGTGGCGGCTCATCGCCCGCCAGCAGCGTTTCGGCCGCATCCTTGCGCCCCTTGGCGAGCAGCGTCGACGCCGCGCTCAGCCGGAAGGCGAAGGTCCGCGCCCCGCCGGCAGTGGCCACCGCCTGCGATGCGGCCAGTCCTTCGTCGAGCCGCCCCACCGCCAGCAACAGCAAGGCGCGCTGCTCGGGCCGGAAGGCCGATGCCAGCGCGCTGGAAGGCGCGGCATCGAGCAGCGCCACCGGATCGTTCGATTTGGCGCCCCCGCCATTCGCGCCCAGCGCGACCCAGGCGCGAAGGATCGGCCCGAGGAAATCGAAATTGCCGTCGCTCATCACGCGGTCGACGGCGCGGTCGGCCCCGCCCCAGTCGCGATCCTGCACGGCCTTCACGAAGAAGAGCAGGCGACCGTCGGCAGGCAGGATCCCGGCCTTGTCGAGCACCACCGCCGATTTGACCGCAAGCTCGAAATCGCCCGAGATCATCGCCCGCCGGTAAGCGCGCGTCGCCACGCCGACTTCGTCGGGCAGGGCGCCGAGCAAGGCCGAATAGTTGCGGCTGGCGACGGCGTCTGCGCCGATCGAATCGGCCAGCCGCGCGGTTACATATTGCCCCATCATCTCGCGGTCCGAAGGCCGCATCGCCTGCGCCGGAGCAGCGGCGGCAAGCGGTGCGGCGACGGCCGCGAGAGCCGTCAGCAGGGCGTTACATGTTCGGATAATTCGGTCCTCCACCGCCCTCGGGCACGACCCAGTTGATGTTCTGGGTCGGATCCTTGATGTCACAAGTCTTGCAGTGCACGCAATTCTGGGCGTTGATCTGGAAGCGCGGATCACCCTCTTCAAGCCCCACAATCTCATAAACCCCCGCCGGGCAGTAACGCTGGGCGGGTTCGTCGTAGAGCGGCAGGTTGTAGCTGATCGGAACGTCGGCATCCTTTAGCGTCAGGTGACAGGGCTGATCCTCCTCATGGTTGGTGTTCGACAGGAACACCGACGAGAGGCGATCGAAGCTGATGACGCCGTCGGGCTTGGGATAGTCGATCTTCTTGCACTGGTCGGCGCGCCACAGCTTGGTGTGATCGGCCTTGTGCTTGAAGGTGAAGGGCAGCCCGATACCCAGCTGGCGCATCCACATGTCAACGCCGGCCACCAGCGTACCCAGCGTGCCGCCGAACTTGGCGACGGCGGGCTCGACGTTGCGGACCTTCTTCAGCTCGGTCGCGATCCAGCTCTGGTCGAGCGTCTCGGGATAGGCGGTCAGTTCGTCGCCCGCGCGTTCGGCGGCGATCGCGTCCCATGCCGCCTCGGCCGCCAGCATCCCGCTCTTCATCGCGGTATGGCTGCCCTTGATGCGCGGCACGTTCACGAAGCCCGCCGAACAGCCGATCAGCGCGCCGCCGGGGAAGGTCAGCTTGGGCACCGACTGCCAGCCGCCCTCGTTGATCGCGCGCGCGCCATAGGAAACGCGGCGGCCGCCTTCCAGGATCGCGCGGATTTCCGGATGCGTCTTCCAGCGCTGGAATTCCATGAAGGGCGAAAGGTGCGGATTCTTGTAGTTGAGCGCGACGACGAAGCCGAGCGCGACCTGCCCGTTCGCCTGATGATAGAGGAAGCCGCCGCCCCACGCATCGTCCAGCGGCCAACCCTGCGTATGGATCACGCGCCCCGGCACATGCTTGGCCGGATCGATGTCCCACAATTCTTTCAGGCCGATACCATAGACTTGCGGCTCGCTATCCGCTTCCAGCTCGAAGATGCGCTTCAGTTCCTTGGTCAGGTGGCCGCGCGCGCCTTCGGCGAAGAACGTATATTTGGCGTGGAGTTCCAGCCCCGGCTGATAGTCGGGCTTGTGCGTGCCGTCGCGCGCCACGCCCATGTCGCCGGTCGCGACGCCTTTCACCGATCCATCGTCGTTGAACAGGATCTCCGCCGCTGCGAAGCCCGGGAAGATCTCGACGCCCAGCCCCTCGGCCTGCTCGGCCAGCCAGCGGCAGAGATTGCCGAGCGACCCGGTGTAGGTGCCCTTGTTGTTCATGAAGGAGGGCATGAAGATGTGCGGGAACTCGAACTTCTTGCCTGCGCTCAGCACCCAGTGGTGATTCTCGGTCACCGGCGTCTCGGCCAGCGGGCAGCTTTCGCGCCAGTCGGGAAGCAGCTCGTCGAGCGCCTTCGGGTCGACGACCGCGCCCGACAGGATGTGCGCGCCGATCTCCGATCCCTTCTCGAGGATGCAGACCGAGATTTCGCCGCCCTTCTCCGCCGCGATCTGCTTCAGCCTGATCGCCGCAGCCAGCCCGGCCGGGCCGCCGCCGACGATCACCACGTCGTAGGGCATCGATTCGCGTTCACTCATGATCCGTCCCCGGTCCTTCTTGTCGCATCGGGACAACGCCCCGTCCCTGCGACCCGTGCCAACAGATTGACCTTCACGTCAACTACTGTGCCTATGGCGCACCATGCGGGTCGAAGAAATAACGAAAATCGAGGCGGAAAGCCTCGTCGCCTGGTGGCGCGAGGCTGGAGTCGATTCGCTGGTCGGCGACGAACCGTTCGACTGGCTGGCGCGTGAGGCGCCTGCCGTCGCCCGTGCGGCGACGCCTGCAGCACCCTCCCCGGCGGCGCTCCCTGCCACGCTCGACGCCTTCCAGGCCTGGCTCGCTGCGGGCGTGGACCTGCCCGATACGCGCTGGGGACCGCGCCGCATCGCGCCGGCGGGTGATCCGGCATCGGGATTGATGATCGTCGTCGACCAGCCCGAACCGGGCGATGCCGATCAGCTCTTCTCCGGCGATGTCGGCCGCCTGTTCGATCGCATGCTCGCCGCGATCGGGCGCGACCGCGCATCCATCTACCTCGCCTCGCTCGCTGCGGTGCGCGCGCCCGGCGGACTCGTCGATCCCGAAAGCGGCGCGCGACTTGCCGAAATCATGCGCCATCACATCGGCCTCGCGGCGCCCAAGCGCCTCCTTTTGATGGGGAATGCGGCGAGCCGTGCGCTGTGCGGGATGGACCTGCGCGACGCGCGCGGCGCGATACGGCAGATTAACACCCCTGTCGGCAAGGTCGAGGCGGTGGCGACCTATGCGCCACGCCTGTTGCTTCAGCAGCCGGCAGCAAAGGCGGAAGCCTGGAAGGATTTGAGACTGTTCGTGGGGGATTTGGCGAAATGAGGCTGCTTGTAGCGCTTGCGCTGGCCGGCTGCGCCATGCCCGCATTCGCCGCCAGCACGGGCGCGGTGCAAAGCGTGCCCGATGCCTTCACGCCCGCGCACAAGAAAGCGCCCGTCGTCCTGAACGACGCCGATCGCGCTTCCTACCGCGCCATTTTCACGGCGATCCGCGCCGGCCGCTGGGCCGAGGCGCAATCGCTCCTCGCCGCCATGCCCGAAGGCGTGCTGCACCAGACCGCACTCGGCGAGCTTTACACGTCCAAGGGTTCGCCCAGGGTCGCGCTCGATCCGCTCCTTGCCTGGCTCGCCAAGTCGCCCGAACTGCCCGAGGCGCAGCAGATCGCGGCGCTCGCCACGCGGCGCGGCGCGGCCGATCTTCCCGTCATCCCGACCGAGCAGCGCCTGCAATGGCTGGGCAGCCAGCCGCTGCGTGGCCGCGCCGCGACGATCAAGGTCGATCCGGTCGGCGTCGCGCTGTCCGCCAGGATCCTGCCGCTGATCAAGGCCGACGCCCCCGCCGATGCCGAGAAGCTGATCGACGACGCCGCCCCCGCGCTGTCGCCCGAGGCGCTGACCGAATGGCAGCAGCGCGTCGCCTGGTCCTACTACATCACCGGCAACGATGCCGACGCCCGCCGCCTTGCCGACAAGGCACGTGCCGGCATCGGCGAATGGGCCGTCCATGCCGACTGGATCTCGGGCCTCGCCGCCTGGCGCCAGCAGGATTTCGTCGCCGCGCTCGGCGCCTTCGAAGCGGTCTCGCGCCGCGGCGAGGATGAGGAGATGCAGGCCGCCGGCAATTACTGGGCCGCGCGCGCCGACATGGCGGGCGGGCATCCCGAGCGGATCGAGAACCGCCTGCGCGCCGCCGCGCGCAATCCCGAGACCTTCTACGGCCAGCTGGCCCAGCAGACGCTCGGCATCACCGCCGCCCCCGCGCTCCAGCCCGATATTCTCGCCGCCGACTGGGAAAAGCTGTCGACGCATCCCAGCGTGCGCGCCGCCGTCGCGCTGTCGGAGATCGGCGAGCGCAACCTTTCGGCCGACGCGATCCGCCATCAGGCCAGGATCGGCGACGCACGCGAGCATGAGATGCTCGTCCGCCTCGTCGGCCGCATGAACATGCCCGATCTGCAGATCTGGCTCGCGCATAACGGCCCCGCTGGCACCCGGCTTCAGGCCAGCGCGCGCTATCCCGCGCCGGACTGGACGCCTGCGGGCGGCTGGCGCGTCGACAAGTCGCTGGTCTTCGCGCACGCGCTGCAGGAATCGCGCTTCCGCCCCGATGTCGTGAGCCCCGCCGGCGCCTATGGCGTGATGCAGGTGCTGCCGACCACGGCGCAGCTCATCGCGCGCCGGCGCGGCGAGACGGTGGACCGCGCCGCGCTCGCCAATCCGCAGACCAATATCGAATTCGGCCAGGCCTATCTGGAACAGCTTCGCGATTATGGCGCGACCGGCGGGCTGCTGCCCAAGGTCATCGCCGCCTATAATTGCGGCCCGCAGCCGGTGGGCGAATGGAACGCCCGCGGCTTCGACAAGGGCGATCCCCTGCTTTACATCGAGAGCATTCCCTATTGGGAAACGCGCGGCTATGTGACGATCGTCATGCGCAACTACTGGATGTACCAGCAAAATGCCGGCGATGACTCGCCCAGCCGCAAGGCGCTGGCGCAGGGTCTGTGGCCGCGCTTCCCCGGCCTTCCGGGCGCGACCGCCGTGCGCATGGAAAGGCCGACCGGCCCCGCCGTCGCCGCCGCGACGGCGATGCGCGCCGCCAGCGCCCAGTAACCCGCCATGGCCAGCGACAAGCCCGGCGATGGGCCGGTGCCCGTCCCCGTCCGGATCGCCGTCCTCACCGTCTCCGACACGCGCGGGCCCGAGACCGACCGCTCGGGCGACGCGCTCGTCCAGCGGCTGACCGCTGCCGGCCACATCCTCGCCGCCCGCGCGATCGAGCCCGACGATGTCGATCGCCTCGCCGCGCGCCTGCAGGGCTGGGTCGACGATCCCGAGATAGACTGCATCATCACCACGGGCGGCACCGGCGTCACCGGCCGCGATGTCACGCCCGAGGCGCTGGCGCGGCTGGGCGGCAAGGACATCCCCGGCTTCGGCGAGCTGTTCCGCTGGCTGAGCTACGCCAAGATCGGCAGTTCGACGATCCAGTCGCGCGCCTGCGCCTGCGTGACCAACGGCACCTATGTCTTCGCGCTGCCCGGCTCGACCGGCGCGGTGAAGGACGGCTGGGACGGCATCCTCGCCACCCAGCTCGACAGCCGCTTCCTGCCCTGCAACTTCGTCGAGCTGATGCCCCGCCTCAACGAGCGCTGAGCCTCAGGCCCGGTAACGCAACGCCTCGATCAGCAACCCCAGCGCCGGCGACATCTGGCGCCGGCTGGCATAATAGAGGTGATAGCCCGGAAAGGGCGGGCACCAGTTGCCGAGTACGCGGACGAGCCGCCCCGCCTCGACATCGCCGATCACATAATCCTCGGGCAGATAGGCGATCCCCGCGCCGTCGATCGCCGCCGCCCGCGCCAGCACGATGTCGTTGACGATCACCTGCCCCTCGACGCGCACGTTGAGCGCACGGCCCTCCTGCTCGAATTCCCAGACATAAAGCCCGCCATAGGTCGGGAAACGCAGGTTGATGCATTTGTGCGCCGACAGGTCATGCGGCGTCAGCGGCGGCGCGCGATCGGCCAGATAGGCGGGCGACGCGACCGCTGCCATGCGCATGTCGGGCGCGATCCGCACCGCGATCATGTCCTGCTCGATCGTCTCGCCCAGCCGCACGCCCGCGTCGAAGCGCTCGGCGACGATGTCGACAAAGCCCGAATGGACGCTCAGCTCGACCTCGATATCGGGATAGCTGGCGAGGAACGGCGCCAGCGCCGGCCACAGCACCGTCTGCGCCGCATGGATGCCGGTGGTGATGCGGATCGTCCCCGCCGGCTTGTCGCGCAGCTCGCCGATCGCGGCAAGCTCCTCCTCGATCCCGTCGAGATGCGGTATGATCGCCGCCAGCAGCCGCTCGCCGGCCTGCGTGGGTGCGACGCTGCGCGTCGTCCGTGTCAGCAGGCGGATGCCGATGCGCTCCTCCAGCGTGCGCACGGCATGGCTGAGCGCGGAAGGAGAAACGCCGATCTGGGCGGCGGCACGCGTGAAGCTGCGCTCGCGCGCCACCGTGCGGAAGGCATGCAGGTCGTTGATGATCTGGCGTGGCATTACTGAGTTATTTTCATAAACTCATGCCGATTGCACGTTCTAATCGCGATGTGGTCGCTACCCTAGATAGGCCGCACGCATCCAGCAGGAGAGCAGCCGATGGCCGATGGACAAACCCCGATGCGCGCGCCCTGGGGCGATATCGCACCCAAGCTCGCCGCTATTTCGGACGAAGTGCTGTTCGACGATATCTGGCAGCGCCCGGAACTCGGCCCCCGCGATCGCAGTCTCGTCACCGTCGCCGCGCTCACCGCGCTCTACCGCGCCAACGAACTGCCCTTCCACATCGGCAAGGCGCTCGAAAACGGCGTGACCCGCGACGAGATCGTCGAGGTCATCACCCATCTCGCTTTCTATTCGGGGTGGCCGACCGCCGCCACCGCCATCGGCATCGCGCGAAAGGTCTTCGCCGACGCCGGACCTGATCAGGACAAGTGAAAGGAACGAACATGCAAATGCGCGAACTCGGCCGCAGCGGCCTCAAGGTTTCGGCCATCGGCCTCGGCTGCATGGGCATCAATTTCGGCTATGCGGCGAAGCTGACGAAGGAAGAAGGCATCGCGCTGATCCGCGCCGCCGTCGAACGCGGCGTGACCTTCTTCGACACCGCCGAAGTCTACGGCCCCTTCCTCAACGAGGAGATCGTGGGCGAGGCGCTTCGCCCCTTCCGCGACCAGGTGGTGATCGCGACCAAGTTCGGCTTCGACATCGATCATGAAAAGCGCGAGACGCGCGGCATAAGCAGCCGGCCCGAAAATATCCGCAAGGCGGTCGAAGGTTCGCTGCAGCGTCTGGGCATCGAGACGATCGACCTGCTCTACCAGCACCGCGTCGATCCGCAGGTGCCGATCGAGGATGTCGCCGGCACGGTCCGCGATCTGATCGCCGAGGGCAAGGCCCGCCATTTCGGCATGTCCGAGCCCGGCGTGCAGACGCTGCGCCGCGCCCACGCCATCCAGCCCGTCACCGCGCTCCAGAACGAATATTCGCTGTGGTGGCGCGCGCCCGAGACCAATGGCATCCTCGATGCCTGCGACGAACTCGGCATCGGCTTCGTCCCTTACAGCCCGCTCGGCAAGGGCTTCCTGACCGGCACGATGTCCGGCTCGACCAAGATCGACGCAGGCGATTTCCGTGCCAGCGTCCCGCGCTTCGCCCCCGCCTCGCTGGAGAAGAACCAGGCCTTCGTCGCACTGCTGAAGCGCGTCGCGGCTGCCAAGGGCGCCACGCCAGCGCAGGTCGCGCTTGCCTGGCTACTCGCCCAGCGCCCCTATGTCGTGCCGATCCCCGGCACCACCAAGCTCCACCGCCTCGAGGAGAATCTGGGCGCCGCCGATGTGGTGCTGACCGAGGCCGATCTGGCCGAAATCAACAGCGCCGCCGCCGGCATCCAGGCCGAGGGCGATCGCTATGCCCCGGCGCAAATGGCGATGGTCGGCCGCGAAGCCCCGCCCGTCGACCAGAACGCCTGATCCAGCCGAACAGGAAGACAGTCCCATGCGCGCAACCGTCATGCACAAGGCCCATGACGTCAGGATCGAAACGGTTCCCGACGCCGCCATCCTTCACCCCACCGACGCGGTCATCCGCATCACCCGCGCCTGCATCTGCGGCAGCGATCTCTGGCCGTTCAATGGCGGCCCGAATGTCGAACGCCAGCAGATGGGTCACGAGGCGATTGGCGTGGTCGAGGCCGTGGGCGGCGATGTCCATCGCATCAAGCCTGGGCAAGTCGTCATCATGCCCTTCGCCTACTCGGACGGCTCCTGCCTGTTCTGCGACGAAGGCCTGCAGACGGCGTGCATGCACGGCGGCTTCTTCGGCAATGGCGGCGCAGCCGGCGGAGCACAGGCAGAGGCGTTGCGCGTACCGCTGGCCGACGGCACGCTCTATCCGCTGCCGGTCGGCGAGGACGATGCGCTGATGCCGTCGCTGCTCACACTGTCCGACGTGATGGGCACCGGGCATCACGCCGCGGTCACGGCGCGCGTGGCGTCCGGCCACACCGTGGCAGTGGTCGGCGACGGCGCGGTCGGGCTCTGCGGCATCCTCGCGGCAAAACGCCTCGGCGCAGAGCAGATCATCGTGCTGGGTCGTCATGCCGATCGTATCGCGCTGGCCAACAGCTTCGGCGCCACCGATGTGGTGAGCGAGCGTGGCGAGGAAGCGATCGAGCGCGTCCGCGCGCTCACCGGTGGCCTCGGCGTCCAGTCGGTCCTCGAATGCGTCGGCACCGAACAGGCGATCGCCACATCCATGGGGATCGTCCGCCCCGGCGGCGCGGTCGGGCGCGTCGGCGTGCCTCACTATGACGCCGTCCCCGGAGCGCGGCCGATGTTCTACACGAATGTCACGGTCTCGGGCGGCCCTGCGCCCGTCCGCGCCTATATCGACGAATTGCTGCCGGATATCATGGAAGGGCGGATCAAGCCCGGCCGCGTCTTCGATCGCACCATCGATCTCGACGGCGTACCCGATGGCTATCTCGCGATGAACGGCCGCGAAGCACTCAAGGTTTTGATCCGACCCTGACGGCCTGTCGGAAGCGGCGTCCCGCACAGGATCGCGGGATGCCGCCGTCCCCGGATTCGCACACTACGGCCAAAGCCCTCGCCGGCCACCTGTTCTAGCTACAGCCTACTTCGCCTCGCTGCCCTCATGCTTGTCGATGAACGTGTCGAGATCGGCGGTCATCACCGACCACCAGTCGATCACGTCGGCGAAATTGGCATAGGTCATCTTGCCGACCGTCGTCACGTCCATCGACGTGCCGAGGTCGCCATCCTTGTCGACATAGATTTTCACGAAGCGCTTGTTGGCGTTCCATTCGTTGGCAAGCGCCGGGGTGAAGCCCGGCTGCTTCTTGAACCAGGTATAGAATTGCAACGACGAACAGCCGCTGTCGGGCTTGCAGCCGTAAAACTCGATCGTGAAGGCCGCGCCATTCGCCGCGCTCACGATATAGGGGTCGCCCTTGCCATTGCGCTTGAGCTCGGCCTTGTATCCGGCCTCACGCACCGCATCGGTGACGATATCGGGTCGCGTCAGATCGAGTATCCGTTCGGGCGCCTTGTCCTGCGCCAGCGCCGGCACCGCGATCATCGCCGCGCCACCCAGCGCCAGCCTCCCCATGCGCGCACCAAAGTCCATCACAGTCCCCGCAAAGCAAAAACGACGACCGACCATAGCCCGCGCCTGTGCTGCGGGACAATCGCGCCATTCCCTCGCCGGCGCGGCCGCCGCCCGCCAGACCGCGCCTACCCCTCGACCGCAGGCTGCATCACCGCCAGCTCATGCCCGTCAGGATCGCGAAAGTGAAAGCGCCGTCCACCGGGAAAGGCGAAGATCGGCAGGCTGATCTCGCCGCCCGCAGCCCAGACCGCCTCTTCCGCCGCCTCGAGATTGTCGACCTCGATCACCGGCAGCAGCGCCGCCGTCTTCTCCGCCGCGTCGCCCTGCACGCCGATATCGGTGTCGCCGCTCGTCGTCGCGGCGTAGGTCGGCCCGAAATCGGTAAAGCTCCAGCCGAACGCGCGCGCATAGAAGGCCTTGGTCACCGCGACGTCGCTCGACGGCAGTTCGAGATAATTGAAACGCGCCATATGCCGCCCCTGATGTTCTTGATTTGTTCTGACGCATGGCGCATCATTTGTCAATGGAAAAGCCGAAGCCCCCCGCGCGCGGCGCGACGCTCAACGCGACCAGCCGGCGCTTCAACCTTCCCGAGCGCACGGCCGATGGCGACTGGCTCGATGCACAGGCCGATATCGACGGCACGCCGCCCCCGCTGCGCACCAGCGTGACGGTCGAAAAGCCCAGGTCGATCATCAACCGCAATGCCTCGCCCGACATTCCCTTCGATCGCTCGATCAATGCATATCGGGGCTGCGAGCATGGCTGCATCTACTGCTTCGCGCGCCCGACGCATGCCTTTCACGATCTCTCGCCGGGGCTCGATTTCGAGACGAAACTGTTCGCCAAGCCCGACGCCGCGATGCTGCTCCGGCAGGAGCTGTCGCGGCCCGGCTATCGACCCGCGCCGATCGCGATGGGCACCAATACCGATCCCTATCAGCCGATCGAGGGCGAGTGGAAAATCACGCGCTCGATCATCGAGATACTGGTCGAGACGCGACATCCCTTCAGCATCACCACCAAGTCGAACCGCGTCGTTCGCGACCTCGATCTGCTGGCGCGCGCGGCCGAATATGGGCTGGTCGCGGTGGCGCTTTCTGTCACCTCGCTCGACCCGAAGATCGCCCGCACGCTCGAACCGCGCGCGCCGTATCCCGAGCGTCGGCTTGCCGCCGTCAAGTCATTGAGTTCGGCTGGAATCCCCACTTACGTCTCGATAGCCCCCGTTATCCCCCTGATAACCGAGCAGGAAATCGAGCGCATCGTCGCCCGCGCGGCGGAGGCCGGCGCGCGCGGCGTCTCCTTCATCCCCGTGCGCCTGCCCCACGAAGTCGCGCCGCTGTTCCGCGCCTGGCTCGATACGCATTTCCCCGATCGCGCGGCCAAGGTCATGTCGGTGATCCGCTCGATCCGCGGCGGGCGCGACAATGATCCCGGCTTCTTCTCGCGTATGCGCGGCGAAGGCCCGTGGGCGGCGCTGCTGCGCACCCGCTTCCGCATCGCGGTCCAGCGCCACGGCCTCAACCGCGAGCGCTGGGACTTGCGATCGGACCTGTTCCGCCCGCCCGAGGGCGACCAGCTCCGCCTGTTCTGAAAGGCTCAGGCCGCCGTCGGCAGGCGATAATCCTTATACTGCGTGCGCAGCGCCGTCTTGAGCAGCTTGCCCGTCGCCGTGTGCGGCAGCTCGTCGACGAAATGCACGTCGTCGGGTAGCCACCATTTGGCGACCTTGTCCGCCAGATAGGCGGTGATCTCCGCCGCGCCGACATGCGATCCCGGCTTGCGCACGACGAGGAGCAGCGGCCGTTCGTCCCATTTGGGATGGTAGACGCCGATCGCCGCCGCCTCGGCCACGCCCGGGCAGCCCATCGCGGCATTTTCGAGTTCGACCGAGCTGATCCATTCACCGCCCGACTTGATCACGTCCTTCGAACGATCGGTGATCTGCATCGTCCCGTCAGGGTGAAGCACGGCCACGTCGCCCGTATCGAACCAGCTGTCCGCGTCGACTGCATCGGCATCGGCCTTGAAGTAGCGTTTGACGACCCAGGGCCCGCGGATCTGCAGGCGCCCCGAGCTCACCCCGTCGCGCGGCTGCTCGACATCCTCGTCATCGACGATGCGCAGCTCGACGCCGAAGGGAATCCGCCCCTGCTTGCAGGCCAGATCGAGCTGTTCCTCGCGGTCCATCTCCTCCCAGTTCACGGGCGGCGCGCCGGCCGTCCCGATCGGCGAAGTCTCGGTCATGCCCCAGAGGTGCGCGACCCGCACGCCCATATCCATCAATCGGCTGAGCATCGCGCGCGGTGCGGCCGATCCGCCGATCGTCACCAGCCTCAGATGCTCGGGGCTCTCCCCCGTTTCGTCGATATGCTTGAACATGGCGAGCCAGACCGTGGGCACGCCCGCCGAATGCGTCACCTGCTCGCCGTTCATCAGGTCGCACAGCACTTTGGCGTCGTTCACCGCAGAATAGACGAGCTTGCAGCCCGAAAGCGCCGCCGCGAAAGGCAGCCCCCATGCCGCCGCGTGGAACATCGGTACGATCGGCATCACGACCGCACGGTTGGACAGATCGAAGACCCAGGGCGCGACCTCGGCCATCGCATGGATCATCGTCGATCGATGTTCGTAGAGCACGCCCTTGGGATTGCCCGTTGTACCGCTGGTATAGCAGAGCATGCACGGATCGCGCTCGCCGCCCTCCACCCAGCGATAATGGCCGTCCTCGGTGGCGATCAGGCTTTCGAAACCCGGTTCGCCTGGCGCCGGATCGAAGCAGACATAATGCTCGATCGACGTGAACTGAGGCTTCAGCCGTTCGACCAGCGGCGCGAAAGCGCGATCATAGAACAGCACGCGATCGTCGGCATGATTGGCGATATAGACGATCTGCTCGTCGAACAGGCGCGGATTGATCGTGTGGATCACCCCGCCCATGCCGATCACGCCATACCAGGCGGCGAGATGCCGGCCATGGTTCATCGCCAGCGTCGCGATCCGGTCGCCGGGTTTCATGCCGAGCCGTTCGAGCGCCTGCGCCAGCCGCCGCGCGTCGCGATGGATGCCCGCCCAGTTGGTCCGCGTCTCATGGCCGTCGGCCCAGCGCGACACGATCTCACGCGTGCCATGCTCGCGCGCGGCGTGATCGATCAGCCGCGGCACTCGCAGCGCATAATCCTGCATTCCGCCAAGCATCTTACTCTCCTCGTCCCCGTTCTTTGGGAACAAGGTCGTTCGAGCATGGCCTTGCTGTCAAGAAACCAGGGCGAGCCGCCGCGGTTCGGCCGAACGAAGCTCCACGTCAGACAGCCCGGGAAGGCGCTCGATCCGCGCCGCAAGCTCGGCATCGAGCAGGAAATCGCGGCCGAGGCAGAGGTTGGCCGACGCCCCATGATCAAGCACGACGTGGAGAACCAGCGTCCCCCGCCCGCCGCGCAACGGCGAGACGAGATCGGCGAGATACGCGACGGCCGTAGCGTCATTCGTCGACAGGTGAAGCTCCAGCCGCGCCGCGCTGGTCAGCGTGTCGAACGCCTGAATCCGCTTGATCGTCACGCGCGGGCTTTCCTCGCCCGGCTTGCGATCGAGCTCGACAGTCAGCAGGCCGCAATGCCCGGCGCGCGCAGCCTCCTCCAGTTCCTTCGACACCTCATCGTCGAAGCAGCTCGCCATATATTGCCCCGACGAATCGGACAGCATGCACAGCATGTAGCGCCGCCCGCGCGCCGAGGTCCGCCAGCGCGCCTCCTCGACCAGCCCAGCCATCGTCGCGGCCGACCGGCTCGCCTCGACCACCGGCGGCTGATCGCAGATCGCGCCATAGCTGCGTGCGCCATTGGCATCGGCAAGGTGGCGGTAGCGATCGACCGGATGGGCCGAGAAGTAGAAGCCGAACGCCTCCTTCTCCTGCGCCATGCTGTCGGCGAGCGACCAGTGCACGTCACGCGGCATGCGGATCGCGGCGACCGAGGCCGGCCCGGCGCCGAACAGGCCGCCCTGCCCGCTCGTCCGCGCGTCGGCGGCCTGCGCAGCCACGGCCAGCACGGTCTCGGCCACGGCATAGGTCGTAGCGCGATCGGGCGACAGGCCGTCGAACGCCCCCCCGGCGATCAGGCTTTCAAGCTGACGCTTGTTAAGCAGCTTGGGATCGACGCGCCCCGCGAAATCATCGAGCGAGGCGAAGGGACCGCTCGCGTCGCGCTCGGCGATCAGCTGCTCCATCGCCTTTTCGCCGACGCCTTTGAGTGCGGCGAGCGCATAGCGCACCGCCAGTCCCTCGCCGTCCTGCTCGACCCCGAACTCGGCCTCGCTGCGATTGATATCGGGAGCGAGACAGCTGAGCCCCATGCGCCGCATGTCGTCGACGAAGATGGCGAGCTTGTCGGTCAGCGCCATGTCGTAGCACATCGATGCCGCGTAGAATTCGTGCGGGTGATGCGCCTTCAGCCAGGCGGTCTGATAGGCAAGCAACGCATAGGCGGCAGCGTGGCTCTTGTTGAAGCCATAGCCCGCGAACTTGTCGATCAAGTCGAACAGCTCATTGGCCTTCTCGGCATCGATCTCGCGCGCCGCGCAGCCGTCGACGAAGCGCTGGCGCTGCGCGTCCATCTCGGCCTTGATCTTCTTGCCCATCGCGCGACGCAGCAGATCCGCCTCGCCAAGGCTATAGCCGGCCAGCACCTGCGCGGCCTGCATCACCTGTTCCTGATAAACGAAGATGCCGTAGGTTTCGGCAAGAATGTCTTCGAGCAGCGGATGCGGATAGGCGATCGGCTCGCGTCCGTTCTTTCGCGCGCCGAACATGGGGATATTGTCCATCGGCCCCGGCCGATAGAGCGAGACGAGCGCGATAATGTCGCCGAAATTGGTCGGGCGCACGGCCGCCAGCGTGCGGCGCATGCCTTCCGATTCCAGCTGGAACACGCCCACCGTGTCGCCGCGCTGGAGGAGTGCGTAAACCTCGGGATCGTCCCATTCGAGCGCATCGAGATCGATCGAGATGTCTCGCCTGGCGAGCATCTCGACGGCCTTCTTCAGCACCGACAGCGTCTTGAGGCCGAGGAAGTCGAACTTCACCAGCCCCGCGCCTTCGACATATTTCATGTCGAACTGCGTGACCGGCATATCCGATCGCGGATCGCGGTAGAGCGGGACGAGCTGGCTGAGCGGGCGATCGCCGATCACCACGCCCGCCGCGTGGGTCGAGCTGTGGCGGGGAAGCCCCTCGAGCTTGCGCGCCAGATCGAAGAGCTGCTTCACCTGCCCGTCGGTCTTATATTCCCCGGCCAGCTCCGAAACGCCATTGAGCGCACGATCGAGCGTCCAGGGATCGGTCGGATGGTTTGGAACCAGCTTGGCTAATCGATCGACATGGCCGTAACTCATCTGGAGAACGCGGCCGGTGTCCTTGAGCACCGCGCGCGCCTTCAGTCGCCCGAAGGTGATGATCTGGGCGACATGGTCGCGGCCATATTTCTGCTGGACGTAGCGGATCACTTCCTCGCGCCGCGTTTCGCAGAAGTCGATGTCGAAGTCGGGCATCGACACGCGCTCGGGATTGAGGAAGCGCTCGAACAGCAGGCCCAGTTTGATCGGATCGAGATCGGTGATGGTCAGCGCCCAGGCGACGACCGATCCCGCGCCCGATCCGCGCCCGGGCCCCACCGGAATGTCATGCGCCTTCGCCCATTTGATGAAGTCGGCGACGATCAGGAAATAGCCGGGAAAGCCCATCTGGATGATGATGTTCAGCTCGAAATCGAGCCGATCGAAATAGGCCTGCCGGTCGGTATCGGCAGGCAGCTTCTCCAGCCGCGCCTCGAGGCCCGCCTTCGCGTCCTCGCGCAGTTTCACCGCCTCGCCTTCGCGGTCGCCGGCGAGGCTGGGCAGGATCGGCCCGCGCTTGGGCGCCGCCACCGCGCAGCGCTGCGCGACGACCAGCGTGTTCGCGATCGCCTCGGGCAGATCCTCGAACAGCGCCTTCATCTCCTTCGCGGGCTTCATCCACGCGTCGGGCGAGCTGCGCTTGCGATCCTCGCTTTCGACATAGGATGAGGATGCGATGCACAGCATCGCATCGTGCGCCGCGTGAAAATCCTCGTCGGCGAAGCAGCAGGGATTGGTCGCGACCAGCGGCAGGTTGCGGCCATAGGCCAGGTTCAGCAGATGCGGCTCGGCCTTGCCTTCGACTTCGTCGAGCCGGCGGACGATCTCGATATAGAGCCGTCCGGAAAACAGCGCTTCCAGCCGGTCGGCATAATCCTCGGCATCGCGCATCTGTTCTTCGGCATAGAGCCGCGCGAGCGCACCCTCGCCGCCGGCAGTCAGGGCGATCAGCCCGTCGGTGCGCCCTTCCAGCGCGCCGAACTCGACATGCGCCTGCTCCTCGATCGGACGATCGAGATGCGCGATGGAAACGAGCGCACACAGATTCTCATATCCGCGCTGATCCTGCGCGTAGAGCGCAAGCCAGTCATAAGCCGGCGGCACGCCATCGGGCATGTCGGGGCGCAGCACGCACAGCATCGTGCCGATGATCGGCTGGACACCCGCCTTCATCGTCGCTTCGGAAAAGGCCATCGCGCCATAGAGGCCGTTGCGATCGCTGATCGCCGCCGCGGGGAAGCCAAGCTCACGCGCGCGCGACGCGATCGCCTTGGGATCGATCGCGCCATCCAGCATCGTGTAGGCGGAGAAGATCCGAAGCGGAACGAAGGCAGCGTGCGGCATCGCAAGACTATGGGGTCTCGGATCGATTCTGAAAACCGCCCGCCCTCATAAGCTGTGGATTATTGGCCACGGCCGGGCGGGAACTGATCCGCTTTATTGACAAGCTCCCTTCGTTTCCCGGATTTCTGGTTAACGGCATATCCGGGGGGATGGCATGGAGTATCAGGGGTCACGCTTCGCGGGCGGCACCGTCAGGCTCGACGGCAACAGTTTCACCAATTGCGTGTTCGACGGCGCGGTGCTCGCCTATGACGGCGGCCCGGTCAGCCTGGTCGGCTGCGTGTTCGAGCGTATCGCCGGCTGGCAGTTCGGCGGCAATCTCGGCACCGGGCTGGGGATGCTCGGCCGCCTCTATCTCGGCGATCATGAGCAGGGGCTGAGGATCGTCGGCCAGGCGATGTTCCAGGCCCCGGCCCCGAGGCCGACGATGCAATGACGAGAAGAGGCAGCGTGACGATGCTTGCGGTAGGGAATGGCGGAAAATCGTGATTCCTGTCCTTGGAAGTTGACAAAGTTGAGACGCTGGAGCGCCATTCTCAACGTGCGAGAGAACGCAATGTCAAAGAGCCGGGCAGCGTGCGCCGATCACCGATCTAACATCCCGATATGGCTGTAGGACAGCTCTGCCGCGACCGACCGCCTAAAGCAGCTTCTCCACATCCGCCTCGATCTGGGCGGGCGTCGTCGTCGGCGCATAGCGCTGGACGACAGTGCCGCTGCGATCGACGAGGAACTTGGTGAAGTTCCACTTGATCCCGCGCCCCAGCAGCCCGGGCCTCATCGCCTTCAGATGCTCCCACAGCGGATCGGCGTTGGCGCCGTTGACGTCGATCTTCGCGAAGAGCGGGAAGGTCACGTCGTAGGTGAGCGAGCAGAAGGTCGCGATCTCCTCGGCATTGCCCGGTTCCTGCGCACCGAACTGGTTGCAGGGAAAGGCCAGCACCTCGAGATCGCGATCCTTATACTTGCGGTAGAGCGCCTCCAGCCCCGCATATTGCGGGGTGAAGCCGCACTTGCTGGCGACGTTGACGATCAGCAGCACCTTGCCCAGATGCGCGGCCATTTTTTCGGTCGCGCCGTCAGGCAGCTTCACCTCGAAATCGGCAATCGTCGCCATGCTTCCCCTCCTCAGCTCGTCGGCTTCTTCTCCACGATGAAGATATCGCCATCGGCATCGACGATATAGAGGTTCGCGTTCTTGTCCTGCCCGAAGCTCACGACATTGTTGATCGTGCCGACGTCAGGCGTGAAGCCGCCATTGCGCAGGCGGAAATTCTCCGACTGGATGGTGCTGCCCCGCACGATCGAGGCCGTCGGGACGCTCCACACATTGCCCGTCGCGGCATCGCCGAAATAATAGTTGAGCTGCAGGCTGGTGACCGCACCGCGATAGACATAGCCGCCGATGATCGCGCTGCCCTGCTGAGCACCGGTGCCATGAGCATATTCGAGGATCGGCGGAACGAGCCCCGTCGTATCGCCGCCAAGGAAGGTGTGCGTGCCTTCAAGGATCGGCCAGCCGAAATTGGGCGCGGTGCCGGCGGTCGCGAAATCTGACGCGAGCAGAAGATCCGCCTCCTCCCAGCTATTCTGGCCCTGGTCGCCGATGAACAATCCGGTCGCGAACTCGAACGAAGCCCGCTTGGGATTGCGGAAGCCGTAGGCGATCACCTCGGGCGCCCCGCCGCTGGTGGCGTAGGGATTGCCGGTGGGAATCGCATAATCCTTGTTGGGATCGTTCGGATAGGAATCGGTCGCCGGATCGATGCGCAGCACCTTGCCGAGCAGGCTGTTCTTGTTCTGCGCGTTGCCATCCGAATCGCTCGGGCTGCCGCCGTCGCCGGTGGTGATGTACAGATAATTGTCGGCACCGAAGCCGATCCAGCCGCCATAGTGCGAATTGAGCGGGTGCGGAATCTGCATGATCACGTCGGCAGTCGACGTGTCGGCCTGATCGTTGTTGCTGGCCAGAGTCTTGTACTTCCGGACCTCGATCGCGCCGGTGGCGTTGCTCAGCAGGACGTAGAAGGTCTTGTCGGTCGCGAAGGTCGGCGACAGCGTGAAGCCCAGCAAGCCGCGCTCGCCGTCGGTCGAGATTTCCGCGCTCACGTCGAGGAAAGTCGTCGTCGCCGCCGGGTTGGTCGCCTTGGGGTCGAGGATCTTGATCCGCCCCGTCCGCTCGACAACGTAGACCCGACCCGTGTCGTCGGTGACCGGGAAGACATAGACGGGCTGGTTGAAGCCGGTGCCCACGCGGCGTACCCGCACGTCCGCATCGGGCTTGATCACCGTGACATAGACCGTCTGGTTGACCGGGGTCGTGCCGTCAGTGACCGTCAGCTGGACGACGTAGACATTGTCCTTGTTCGCATCGAGCGGATTGTTGACGTCGGGCGGCGTCTTGAACGACAGGCCGCCGCTGCTCGTGATGTTGAAGAAGCTCTGATCGTCGCCCCCGGTGATCGAGAAGCTCAGTGTCTTGCCGGCCGGTCCGGTGGCCGTAGCGATATAGAAGACGCCCGTACTGCCCGAATCGACCGACCAGGTCGTGGGCGACGTGAAGACCGGCGTGCTCGACGTGGGAGTCGGCGTAGGCGTCGGGGTCGGCGTGGGCGTCGGCGATCCGCCGCCGCAGGCCGCAAGCGCGAGCGCACCCATTGTCGCAATGACATAGCGCGACGCTGAACTACCGAGACGAACCATCATTTTCTCCCTGATCGCCGCCGGGGGGCGCGGCAATAATCGCTGTTCTTGTTCAAAGCCGGCACTGATCTAGCTTTCAAGCAGGCCGTCATGCAAACGCACGATGCGGTCCATTCGCGCGGCGAGCCGTTCATTGTGCGTCGCGACCAGCGCGGCGGACCCTTCTTCGCGCACCAAAGCCAGAAACTGCGCCAGCACGATATCGGCGGTCGCCTCGTCGAGATTGCCCGTCGGCTCGTCGGCCAGCACCAGCGCGGGCCGGTTGGCAAGCGCGCGGGCGACCGCGACGCGCTGCTGCTCGCCGCCCGAAAGCTGCGACGGCCGGTGCGACAGGCGGTGGCCGAGCCCGAGCGCGCCGAGCAGCGTCGCCGCCCGATCGCGCGCGGCAACAGGCTCGGAACCGTGGATGAGCTGGGGCAGGACGACATTCTCGCTCGCGTCGAAATCGGGCAGCAGGTGATGAAACTGATAGACGAAGCCAAGCGCGTCGCGCCTTACCCGCGTGCGCCCATCGGCATCGAGCTTCGCTGCTTCCTCGCCCTTGATCCGGATCGAGCCGCCAAAGCCGCCCTCGAGCAGCCCGACCGCCTGAAGCAGCGTCGATTTGCCTGAGCCGCTCGGCCCCAGCAGTGCGACGATCTCCCCCGGCGCGACGGCAAGGTCGACGCCGCGCAGCACGTCGATCGTCTCGCCGCCCTGCGTGAAGCTGCGCTTCAGGGCAGTGACGCCCAGCACTTCGCCGGCCATCGGCTCACTCATAGCGCAGCACCTGCACCGGATCGGTGCTCGCGGCCTTGTAGGCCGGATAGAGCGTCGCGAGGATCGAGAAGATCAGCGCCATCACCACGATCCCGATCACCTCGACCGGGTCGGTGCGAGAGGGCAGTTCGGTCAGGAAGCGGATCGACGGGTCCCACAGATTCTGGCCCGTCACGAACTGGACGAAATTGACCACGGCCTGCCGGTAGAACAGGAAGACCGCGCCGACGATCAGCCCTGCGATGATGCCGAGCACGCCGATCGTCACGCCCACCGTCATGAAGATCTTCATCATGCTGCTGCGGCTCGCCCCCATCGTCCGCAGGATCGCGATGTCGCGCGTCTTGGCGCGCACCAGCATGATCAGCGACGACAGGATATTGAACACCGCGACGAGCACGATGATCGACAGCACGACGAACATCGCGACGCGCTCGACCGCCAGCGCCTCGAACAAGGTCGCGTTCATCTGCCGCCAGTCGGTGACGACGCCTTTGCTCTGTACCTGCCTGGCCAGCGGCTGAAGGATCGTCGCCACGCGGTCGGGATCGACCGTCTTGACCTCGACCATGCCCACCGCATCGCCCATCAGCAGCAAGGTCTGCGCGTCCTCGATCGGCATGATCACGAATGCCTTGTCGTAATCATAGACGCCGACCTCGAAGATCGCCGCCACGCGGTAGCTGACGATGCGCGGCACTGTGCCGAACGGCGTGGTCTGCCCTTGCGGGCTGATCAGGCTGATCTCGCTACCCACCTGCGCGCCAAGGGCATCGGCAAGCCGCGCGCCGATCGCGACATTGCCGCTGCCCGGCGTCAGCGCGAGCAGGCTGCCGTCGAGCACCTTGCTCTTGATCGTGGCGTTGCCCCGGATGTCCTCGACGCGCATCCCGCGCGCCAGCACCGCCTCGACGCGCCCGTTGAAGCTCGCCATCAGCGGCTGCTCGATCAGCGGCGTCGCCTCGGTCACGCCCGGCGTCGCCTTCGCCTGCCGGATCACATCGCGCCAGTCAGGCAGGCGCCCGTCATAACCCTGGATCACGGCATGGCCGTTCAGCCCCACCACCTTGTCGAACAGTTCGGCACGGAAGCCGTTCATCACGCTCATCACGATCACCAGCGCGGCGACGCCCAGCATCACCGCGACCAGGCTGATCGTCGCGACCATGAAGATGAAGGCCTCGCCGCGGCCGGGGAGCAGATAACGCTTGGCGATCATCCGCTCGTAGCGCGACAGGATCATGCAGGGTTTCCGGGGTGTGGCATTGGCTGTCCGGCCCTTAGGGTTAGGCGCTTCCGCTTGCAACCGGAAGCGCGGCTGTTGCCGATAGAACACAGGCTGCTGTCAATCGTGTCAGCATCGTGCGAATCGTGATGACAGCCTCCAAAGCCTCTCGTAGCTTTCGCTCACCTTAACGCAGGCAAAGCCTTGGTTCTGGGAGGCTTTCGCTCCGTGCCGTAGCTTGAGGGGGCGTCGGTGCGTTGAGTGGAAGCAAAGGGGGCTGACGAGCATTCGTCACGCGGGTGCCCGGGTCGGAAACGATCCGGGCATTCGTATTTCCGGCTTCCTGGATTGTCCTGAAAAGCCAGGACCTTGCACCCTAGGTCGATCCGCCTTCGGGCTGGATGACCCGCGCTTCGTAGATCACCGTGTCGCCTTGCTTCGCGGCGAAGGCGACCATCGAGCTGGCGGCAGCGGTGGGCGGCAGCGGATAGTCGACGACCACCCAATAATCCTTGACCGGTCCGGGCCGCCGCTCCGTCGCGACCGACACGCCGTCGACTGAAATCTCGGCGATGCGGTCGATGTCGTTGCCCCAATAGGTGACGCGCAGTAGCGCTGCCCCCGGCCGTCGCGCGAGCCGGAAGCGCATCGTCTCCCCCGCCGGCAGCCTGCGCGAGCTTCGGGCATAGAATTGGCCCGGCTCGCTGCGCGTCGATTCAAAACCGTGATCGCGCTCTGGCTGCATCTCGCCGATGTGGAATATATCGACGGTGCGTCTGACAAGGTCGGCACGCGCCGCTTCGTCAGCCAGATATTGCGTCTTGCCCGTCGCCCAACTCTGCGGCGTGAAAGTGCGGAAATAGACGGCCGTCCGCCGGTCGTAGAGCGGGAAGAAGGGCTTCATCTCGACGGGCGCGCCCATCACCGGCGTCAGGCGGAAATGGTGCGGCTTGCCCGAGATGGGTGCCAGCACCGCGGCGGGATCGCCTTCGGCAAGCAAGGCGGGCGGCGTATCGTCGAACGGCCGGTCAGCGGGCCCGAGATCGGCAGCCAGCACCAGCGGCCCGCTGACAAAGGCCAATGTCGTGGGATCGCCGGCGATCGGCTCGGCGCGGAGCGGCATGTCAAGCGACAATTTGAGCTTGTCGCCCGCCTGCCATCGCCGCGTGATGAAGGCATAGCCGTCACGCCTTTCGGCGACGACGGCTTCGCCGTTCAGGCGCAGCCGCGCATCGGGGGACCATGCCGGGATGCGCAGCGCGATCGTCATCGCCCGGCGCGGCGCCCGGGCCACGGCCAGCGCGATATCGCCGTCCATCGGATAAGCAGTGTCGAGATCGAGCTTAAGCCCCTTGTCGGTCCAGTCGAGCGTCGAGGGAATGAACAGGTTGACGAACAGCGTCCGACCACCCTGCCAGTAGATTGAATCGGCGTGTTTGGCGTGGCTTTCCATGCCCGATCCGACGCAGCACCAGAAACTGTCCTCGGGCGTCGACCAGTCGCGCCGCGCGCCCGTCTCCATCGGGATGAAATAGGCGAACATGCCGCTGTCGGGCCGCTGATGCGCAAGCATGTGGTTGAACTGCACGCGCTCATAATAGTCGAACCATTCGCCGCGCGGCTCCCAGCCATAGAGATGCCGGGTCAGCTTCAGCATATTATAGCTGTTGCAGGACTCGCACGTGGCGTTGCTCAGCCGCCCCGCCAGCTTGTCCGGCGCGCCGAAATGCTCGCGCTCCGAATTTCCTCCGATGACATAGCTGTGATGATGCGTGACGCGATCGTGGAAGAAGCGCGCCGCCTTGGCATCGGCCGGATCGCCCGCCACCTCATATAGCCGGGCCATGCCGATCAGCTTCGGTATCTGGGTATTGGCGTGCAGTCCCTCCAGTTGGTCACGCCCGGCGGCCAGCGGATCGATCACGGCATGATGGCGCAAGCGCCTGGCGATGGTCAGCCAGCGCGCATCGCCGGTCAGCGCGTAAAGCTCGGCATAGCTTTCCGCGATCCCGCCATGCTCGGTGTGGAGGAGTTGCTGGACCTGAGCGTCGCTCAGCCCTTCGACGATTGTGCCAAAATAACCGGCGACGCCCAGCGCGATGGGCATCGCACGCGGATTGCCCGCCAGATTATGCGCATCGAGCAGCCCCGCGACGATCTTGTGCAGCGTATAGACGGGCACCCAGCCGCCGTTCAGATCCCAGCCGCGATTATGGATCTCGCCGCGCCTCACTTCCTCGAACACGATCTTGCCGTCGACGCTCTTGCCGTCGCGTTCGACCGTCGTCCCGCAGAGATAGCCGTCGCCCTGTGCGTTCTGGATCGCCGCCATCTCGACCAGCGCTTCATCGATCCGCGCCGCCACTTCGGCATCGCCGCCATTGGCGACGATCAGCGCGCAAGCCGACATCCAATGACCAAGCGAATGGCCGGCAATCCCCATGGCCTCCCAGCCGCCATAGCAGCCGCCCTTCGTCGGCAGGCCCGCCGAAAGATAGAAATTATGGAGCAATCGTTTTGGATCGAGCGACAGGAGATAGCGCCTGTCCGCCGCGATCGCATCGGCGAAGGGAGAGGCTTTGAGCCGGACGAAACGCGCCGGCACCGGCTCGGCGCGCGTCGCGTGATCGACGACCAGCGTCCGCGCCCAGGTCGGTCCGGCAAGCGCCAGCAGGCTGGATGAAATCAGGAAAGTCCGTCGTGTCGGTCCACCGCGCCCATCATATCGACGCCCCGCGCCATGACCGGCGCATTCCTTCGCTTGCTCGCCCGACACCAAACTCTCCTGTTATCGCAGGCGATATTAGTCGGACTATTTATAGCTGCAAGCCGCCCCTCGCCGACCCCGGTCAGAACCAGAAGCGCCGGTCAGAACCAGAAGCGAATGCCGGCGACGAAGCTCGTGCTCGTCGGACCATCGCCCGCCAGCCGCGCATAATCTGCGCTGCGGCCGGCCCGGCCTTCCCACGAAACGCCGACATAGGGCGCGAATTCGCGCGCGATCTCGTATCGCAGGCGCAAGCCCAGCTCGGCATCGACAAGCCCCGATCCGATCCGCTGCTCGGGCACGTCCTGCGCCGCGAAGTTGAGCTCGACGCGCGGCTGGAGGATCAGCCGCTGGGTGACGCGCTGGTCATACCAGCCTTCCGCCCGCGCGAGCAGATCGCCCTTGTTCGACAGGAACAAGGCGCCTTCGACCTCGAACATATAAGGCGCGAGCCCCTCGAACCCGATCGTCGCATAGGTGCGATCGGGGCCACGCCCCAGATCCTGCCGCACGCCGGCCTGCAGGTTGAAATAGGCGCCGACCGCGCGGCTGTAGAGCGCCTGCACTTCAGCCGCGTCGACGCCCGATCGCCGGCCGCCCTCGCCTTCGGTCTTGACGGTCAGCCGGTTGACGTCTCCGCCGAACCAGCCCTCGCCATCCCAGCGATAGCCATCCTCGCCCTTGCGCGCCTGATATTCGGCGAGGTTGAAGAATATCTGGTGGAACGTCCCGCCCCCGCCCTCGCGCATCATCTGGTTGCGGGCGTGCGCCATGACCGCGGGATCGAAGAAGCGATCGGCATAATGATCGCCCGGCACGGCGGGCGCCGGCGCATCGCCCGCCGCCGCCGGTGCAGGGCCATGCCCCATCGCCGCGTGGTCCATCTCGCCATGATCCATGCCGGACATCGCCGAATGGTCCATCGCGGCAGGTTCGGCCTGCGGATCGGCGGCCGGAGCCTGTTGGGCCAGCGCCGGAGTTGCGCTCGCCAGCGCCAGGATCGCGATCAGCCGGCTCATGCGCCCTCGCCCTTCGGGCGCACGCTCACCACGCGCATCATGCCGGCATGCATGTGGTAGAGAAGGTGGCAGTGGAAGGCCCAGTCGCCCACCGCGTCCGCGGTGAAGTCCCAGCTTACCTTGCCCCCCGGATGGACCATCACCGTATGCTTGCGCGGCGCGTGATCGCCATGCCCTGTCGCAAGCTCGAAGAAATGGCCGTGCAGGTGGATGGGATGCCCCATCATGCTGTCATTGA
Source organism: Sphingomonas sp. EU05-FHT14C10 (assembly GCF_058790595.1). Classification (NCBI taxonomy): domain Bacteria; kingdom Pseudomonadati; phylum Pseudomonadota; class Alphaproteobacteria; order Sphingomonadales; family Sphingomonadaceae; genus Sphingomonas; species Sphingomonas sp. EU05-FHT14C10. The sequence continues at coordinate 71,863 of NZ_JBYTEN010000005.1, forward strand.
TCAGGTTGATCCGGACGCGCTCGCCGAGCGTGAAGGGGATGGGCTCCATATGGTCCGACATCTTCACGCCGTCGAACGACCACATGAAGCGCTCCATATTGCCCGTCAGGTGAATGTCGATCCGGCGGCCGGGCGGTCGCGTATCGGGATTGGCTTCGAGCGCCACCAGATCGCGATAGACGAGCACGCGGTGGCCGACACCCGCGAGCCCCTGCCCCGGCTCACCCGTGCGGTCCATCGGCATGGGCGAGATCGTCTGCACGCCCGGCGTCCGCTCGACCTGCGGGGCGTTGGCGAAGTCGCGCATCCGCATCGATCCCCCGCCCATATCCATCTGCATGGATCCGTGCCCCATCGCGCCATGATCCATGGCCCCCATGCCCATATCCTTCATGGTCGCGAGCGGACGGGGGCGAAGCGGCGGCACCTCGGCCGTCATGCCCGCGCGCGGGGCAAGCGTCGCGCGCGCCATGCCGGACCGGTCGATCGCCTCGCCGACGATCGTATAGGCGCGGTCCGCCGCCGGCGTGACGATCACGTCGTAAGTTTCCGCAACGGCGATCTGGAACTCGTCGGTCTCGACGGGGCGGATATTCTGCCCGTCGGCCTGCACCACCGTCAGCACGAGGCCGGGGATGCGGACGTTGAAGCTGGTCATTGACGATGCGTTGATGAAGCGCAGCCGCACGCGTTCGCCGGGCGCGAACAGCGCGGTCCAGTTGTCCTTCGGGCCATGGCCGTTGACGAGATAGGTGTAGGTCGATCCCGTCACGTCCGAGACGTCGGCCGGGTCCATCCGCATCGCGCCCCAGTCGATGCGCTCGCCGGCCTTCTGGTCGCGCCCGCCGATCAGCCCGGCGAGCGTCTGGCGCTGATAGTTGAAATAGCCCGGCTGCGCCTTGAGCTTGCGGAAGATCGCCTCGGGCGACATGCGGCTGTGATCGGACAGGACGACGACATGCTCGCGATCGGCTGCGATCGGATCGGCGCCGGCGGGATCGATGACGATCGGGCCATAATGACCCGCCTGCTCCTGCAGCCCCGAATGGCTGTGATACCAGTAAGTGCCGGACTGGCGGATCGGGAATTGATAGGTGAAGCTCGATCGCGGGGCGATGCCGGGAAAGGACACGCCGGGCACGCCGTCGAACTGTGCGGGCAGGATCAGCCCGTGCCAGTGGATCGAACTGTCCTCGTCCAGCCCGTTCTCGACGATCAGCCGTACGTCCTGCCCTTCGCGCAGGCGGATCAGCGGGCCGGGCACCGTGCCGTTGATCCCGATCGCCCGCGTCGGCCGCCCGTCGACCACCAGCGTCTGCCGCGCGATCTTCAGGCGGATTTCCTCGCCCGAAAGCGCCGGCATGTCCGGCGTCACGATCCCCGCCGACACCGGCTGCGCCCAGCCCGGCAGCCAGGGCGCCAGCGCCATCCCGCCCCCGGCCAGCGCTACGCCGCGCAACACATCCCTGCGACTATAGTCCTGAATCATCTGTCTCCCGGTCGCTGCGGCTCTGCCACCCGCGTGCCCGAAGGACCAGAGGCTATCGGCGCCGGCGGAGGCTGCCCATCTGCAACAATACGGCCAGCCCCGCGAGCGCGACGCCGAACAGCGCGACCGCGTTCCACCCGCCCTCGTTCCAGGCGAAGGTCGCCCCGGCCGATCCGGCGGTGCCGCCAATGAACATCGTCCCCATGAAGATGGTGTTGAGCCGCGCCCGCGCGTCGGGCTGGAGCGCGAAGACGATATGCTGGTTGGAGACAAGCGCGCTCTGCACCGCGAGATCGAGCAGGATGACGCCCACGACCAGCCCCGCGATCGATTGCCAGAAGGCGAAGATGCCCCACGACGCGAGCGTCAGCAACGCGCCGAGCGCGATCATCCGGTGCGGTCCGCTGCGATCGGCGATGCGCCCCGCAATGGGTGCGGCGAGGATACCGACCGCACCGATCACGCCGAACAGCCCGGCGACGTCCGCGCCGAGCCGGTAGCGAGGTTCCTCGAGATGGAAGGCCAGCACGGTCCAGAAGGCGATCAGCGCGGCGAACAGCAGGGCCTGCGTCGCCGCCGCCAGCCGCAATTCGCCGTAATTGCGCCACAGCCCGCCCAGCGAATGCATCAGCCGCGCATAGGTCAGCCCCGCGCTCGGCTCCGAACGCGGCAGGCGCAGCGCCATCACCCCGCCCGCGACCAACGCGATCGGCGCGCCGAGCAGAAACATCTCGCGCCAGCCGCCATGCGTCGCGACGACGCCGGCGAGCGTGCGGCTGAGCAGGATGCCGCACAACAGCCCCGACATGACGGTGCCGACGACGGCGCCGCGACGCTCGGGCGGCGCGAGGTGCGCGGCGAAGGGCACGATCTGCTGCGCGACGGTCGAGACGAAGCCGACGAGAAGCGACGCCACCAGCAGCATCCCCGCGCCCGGCGACCAGGCCGCCGCGACGAGCGCGACGGCGAGCACGAGAAACTGGATGACGATCAGCCGCCGCCGTTCGACCACGTCGCCAAGCGGGACCAGCAGGAACAGCCCGGCCGCATAGCCCATCTGCGTCACCGTCGGCACGAAACCGGTCAGCGCGCCCGGCAGGTCGCGTTCGATCAGCCCCAGCATCGGCTGGTTATAATAGATGTTGGCGACGCCGACGCCGGCCGCCGCCGCCATCGCAAAGGTCAGGCCGCGTCCCAGCACGGTCGGGTTCTGCTCAATCGTCTCGGCGGTCATCGTCATCGTTCGGCTCCGGGCTGCGCCCCACCCGACGCCCGCGCCATGTAGGAAGCGCGTGGGCGGCGCGGTAGTGGCATGGAGGGACCGGCCGCCACGCACCGCCATACATAGGTTTAGCGCCCGCTCTGGCCGCTTTCGCACCGCCCTTCGTCCCGCTACTCTGCAATTCCTCCCACAGGACGGAATCGGCGGGCCATGAACACTATCCAGACGCGCCATCATCAGATGTTTCCGGTGCTCAGTGCGGCGCAGATCGAGGCCGCGCGCGTCTTCGCCAGCGGACCTCCGCAGAGTTTCGCACCCGGCGAAACCGTCTATGCCATTGGCGATCAGGGCGCTCCCGCCTGGCTTGTGCTCGACGGCTCGTTGATCTCGTCCCGGCGCGATGGGCTCAGCCACGAAACGCCGATCACGACGCTCGGCCCCGGCCAGTTCACCGGCGAGGTCAACCAGCTTGCCGGCCGCGCCGCCATCGCGACCAGCCGCGCCGGCCCCGACGGCTGCACCGCCCTGCCCTTCGACGCCCCGCATCTGCGCGCGCTGATGATCGGATCGGCCGAGATCGGCGAATTCGTGATGCGCGCACTCATCCTCCGCCGCGTCGCGCTGATCGAGGAGGGCGGCGCGGGCACGATCATCATCGGCACGCCGGGTAGCCCTGACATAGTGCGCCTGCAGAGCTTCCTGACGCGCAGCGGCTTCCCCAACCTCGTGCTCGACGCGGCGACCGACGAGGAAGGCCACGCGCTGGTCGAGCGCCTCGCGCTCCGCGCCGAAGAACTGCCCCTCGTCGTCTGCCCAAGCGGCAAGATGCTCAAGCGCCCCAACGAGGTCGAGCTTGCCCACTGCCTGGGCATGACGCCCGAGATCGATCCCGACCGTATCTACGACGTCGCGATCGTCGGCGCCGGTCCTGCAGGGCTGGCCGCCGCCGTCTATGGCGCGTCCGAAGGCCTGTCGGTGATCGTGCTCGACGAGCGCGCAATGGGCGGCCAGGCCGGCGCCTCGGCGCGGATCGAGAATTATCTGGGCTTCCCCACCGGCATTTCGGGCATCGCGCTTGCCGGCCGTGCCTTCAATCAGGCGCTCAAGTTCGGCGCGGAGATCGCTGCCCCCGTGCAGGTCGAGCGGCTCGACTGCGAGGGCGATCGGCTGGCGCTGGAGCTTGCCGGCGATCGCACCGTGCGCGCCAGGACCGTCGTCGTCGCATCGGGGGCGCGCTATCGCCGGCCGGAGATAGAAGGTCTTTCCAATTTCGACGGTGCGGGCGTCTCTTACTGGGCATCGCCGATCGAGGCGCGGTTGTGCGCGGACTGCGACGTGGCGCTGATCGGCGGCGGCAATTCGGCGGGGCAGGCGGTCGTCTTCCTCGCGCCGCATGTGAAGCGGCTGCACCTGTTCGTCCGCCGCGACCTTTCCGAGACGATGTCGCGCTACCTGATCGACCGCATCGCCGCGCTTCCCAATGTCGAGGTCAATGTCGGCTGCGAAATCGTGGGAATCGAGGGCGATCATGCCCATGGCCCCGCCGTAGCCTCGGTCCGCAACCGGCAGGGCGTGGTGCGGCAGGTGCCGATCCGCCATCTCTTCCTGTTCATCGGCGCCGATCCCAATGCGGACTGGCTCGCCGAATGCGTGAAGACCGACGCCAAGGGCTTCGTCATCACCGGCCACGGCCCGCGCGCACTGGAGACCGATCGGGCCGGCGTCTTCGCGATCGGCGATGTGCGCGCCGGATCGGTCAAGCGCGTCGCCGCTGCGGTCGGCGAAGGTGCCGCCGTCATTGCCCAGATTCACGCCGTGCTCGCCGAGCGCACCCAGGAGGAGCCTGCATGACCGATTGCCCCCACAGCATCACGATCAACGAAGTGACGCCGAGCGCGCGCGGCTGCGAGGAATGCCTGAAGACCGGCAGCCGCTGGGTGCATCTGCGCATCTGCCGCAGCTGCGGCCATGTCGGCTGCTGCGACCAGTCGCCGCATCGCCATGCGCGCGCGCATTTCAACGCCACGCGCCACCCGATCATCGAAGGCTATGATCCGCCCGAGGGGTGGGGCTGGTGCTATGTCGACGATATCGAGATCGACCTGCCCGACCAGACCCCGCAATGGGGCCCGATCCCGCGCTATTTCTGAACGGCTGCCGGTAGACCGAGCATCGGCAGCACGCGGTCGAGCGGCAGCGCCTCCACCGTCCTGTTCCGCCCGACGACGCGGTGCGCCGCGAACAGCGAATTGAGCACAGCTTCCTCGGTCGCCTCCGCCGCCGCCTGGAAAAGCGGCGACATCAGGTCATTGGGCAGATCGGTCATGCTCGCCGCGCCTGCCCGCCGTTCCACCGTGCGTCGCACCGCCGCGCTGGTCGAGAAGGCGACGGCGTAGTCGCCCGACCCGTTGGTGAAGCTCGATCCGGTGCGCGCGATACCGGCAAAGGCGCGCTCGGCAAGCCGGCGCAGGTTGCGGTCAGACAGCGGCGCATCGGTCGCGATCACGATCACCACCGATCCGTCGCCGCGCTTCTGCTCGATCTCGCGCCTGAACTCATATTGGCCGAGCTTCACGCCCACGGGCACGCCGGCGATCGTGAGCACGCCGCCATAATTGCTTTGCACCAGCACGCCCACGGTCCAGCCGCCAAGGCTGGCGGGAAGCAGGCGCGACGACGTGCCGATCCCGCCTTTATAGCCGAAGGCGACCGTCCCGGTGCCCGCGCCCACCACGCCCTCCGCGACCGGCCCGGGCTTCGCCGTCTCGATCGCTCGCCGCGCGTCGGCGATGCTGACATGGCGACCGCGAATGTCGTTGAGCTCGCCGTCATTGGTTTCGCCGACGACGGCGTTGACCGACCGGACCTGTTCGTTTCCTGGCTGCGCGAGCGTCCATTCGATTGTCGCCGCGACACCCTCGGCGACATTCAGCGTATTGGTCAGCAGGATCGGCGTCTCGATCTCGCCCAGCTCGGCCACCTGCGTCGATCCGGCGAACTTGCCGAACGCATTGGCGGCAACGAAGCCCGCCGGCACCTTTTGCTGGAACAGGTTGCCGCCATGCGGCAGCACGGCGGTGACGCCGGTGTGGATATCCGGGCCTTTGTCGATCGTCACCTGCCCGACCGAAACGCCCGCGACATCGGTAATCGCGTTGAGCGGCCCCGGCTGAAGAATGCCGGTGACGACACCCGCCTCCCGCGCGCGCTGCCCTGCTTCCGCCGGCGCACCGGCCGCCGCCGCGATCGTCGTCAGCATCAGCATCCTGATCGTCATCGAACCTCACCTCATTGCCCGCACAGCAGAATGCGCGACGCACCATCGCCGATCAACGCTGCAAGAAGGCGCGCGCTTGGCATGGGTTCGAGTGATCGATAAATGGTGGGCGCTGACGGGCTCGAACCGCCGACCCTCTCGGTGTAAACGAGATGCTCTACCAACTGAGCTAAGCGCCCCTATCGGGAAGCGCCTCCTGCCACGCGCAGGGCATTCGGGCAAGGTAGGCGGCGACTGCAGATCGCCATGCCGCGCGCGCCCTGCGTGCAAATGGCGCAATCAGCGCAATCGATCTTTAGTGAGCGGGAAAATAGGTTATTTTGACCTACAGAATCCGAATTATTTGTAATTTTATTCTCGTAAACGATTGAATCTTACACATTATAGTCCGAATGGACTACGACGAAGCCCATCGCGGTTCGCGCCGTGCGTCATCGGCTCGCGCCAACCCCTTGCAACCTTGCTCTTTCGTGTCTGATAGTCGGCACGGGGGGAAGGTTCCGGGGGGGCAAGGTCCGGTTGTGCGCAGCCGTTCCCCGCCGCTTCCTCATAGCTTTGGCTTCTGCTCTGCGAGGACGGTTATGAACAGGCATTTTCCGGCGGTATGTACTCTGGCGTTGGCGACCGCGATTCTCGCCAGCGCGGCTTCGGCGGCCGATGCGCCGGTCCAGCCCCAGGACGCCGAATATGGCAAGCTGATCAACCAGCATCTGGTCGACAAGCGCTTCACCACCGAGCTGGTCGATCACCTGCCGGCGTCGGACACCGTCCCCACCCCGCTCAAATTCTTCGGCCGCATCCCCGGCACGCCGAGCGAACTGACCTACGCCAAGGATATCGAACGCTATTATCAGGAGCTGGCCAAGACCTCGCCGCGCGTGAAGTTCTGGACGCTGGGCAAGACCGAGGAAGGCCGCGACATCGTCGTCATCGCGATCGCCGACGAGGAGACGCTCAAGAATCTCGACAAATACAAGGCCGATCTCGCCGCGCTCGGCGACCCGCGCAAGACCAGCGAGGCGCAGGCCCAGAGCATCATCAAGACCAGCAAGCCCATCTACTGGGTGACCAGCGGCATCCACTCGCCCGAAACCGGCGGCCCCGAGATGCTGATCGAGCTCGCCTATCGCCTCGCGGTGGAGGAAACGCCCTTCATCCAGAAGATCCGCAACAACATGATCACCTTCATCACCCCGGTGCTGGAGGTCGACGGCCGCGAGAAGATGGTCGACACCTATTATTACGGGAAGAAGACCGGCAATCCGCGCCCGCCGATGATCTACTGGGGCAAATATGTCGCGCACGACAACAACCGCGACGGCATGGGCCAGTATCTGAAGCTGACGCAGGCGATCACCGAGAATGTCCTCGAATGGCACCCGACGGTGCTGCACGATCTGCACGAGGCGCAGTCCTACCTCTACGTCTCGACCGGCACCGGCCCCTACAATCCCCAGCTCAACCCGATCCAGTCGAACGAGTGGTGGCTGCTCGCCGAGACCGAGGTCATGGAAATGACCAAGCGCAACGTGCCGGGCGTGTGGACCTACGGCTTCTACGACGGCTGGGTGCCCAACTATCTCTTCTGGATCGCGCAGACGCACAACAGCTTCGGCCGCTTCTACGAAGTGCAGAGCTATGGCCCCGATATCCAGAAGGGGCTGAAGCTCGCCCCGACCGTGACCAGCAAGGAATGGTACCGCCCCAATCCGCCGCTGCCGTCGATCGACTGGGGTCCCCGCAACAACACCAACCTGCAGGAATCGGCGCTGCTCTTCGCGCTCAACCGCGTGGCGACCGATCATGAGCTCTATCTCGACAATTATTGGGTCAAGTCGAAGGCCGCAATCAACGCGGGCAAGACCGGCGACATCAACGCCTGGGTGATCCCGGCCAAGCAGATCGCCAAGCTCAACCTTGCCGACATGCTCAACGATCTGCGCCATCAGGGGGTCGAAGTCAGCCGCGCCAATACGGCGTTCTCCGCCGGCGGCGTCGCCGTCGCGGCAGGCGACTTCGTGATCCGTGGCGACCAGCCCTATCGGACGCTCGTCGACATGTACACGAGCATCCAGAACTACCCGGCCGCCAACCCGCGTCCCTATGACGACACGGGCTGGACGATGCAGTTCATGCGCAACATCGACCTGAAGACGATCAAGGACCCGACGATCCTCGACAAGCCGATGACGCTGATCACCGACGACATCCGCCCGGCGGGCGGCGTGACGGGTTCGGGCACGACGATCGTCTTCGATCATACCGGCGACAATGCGCTGGTCGCGCTGCGCTTCCGCCTCAAGGGCGCGAAGATGTCGGTCGCAGAGGAAGGTTTCGCGATCGGCGGCCGGCAATATGCGGCGGGCAGCTTCATCATCGCGGATGCCGATCGCGCCGCGGTGGCGCAGGTCGCGGCCGAACTGGGCGTGTCGGGCGAAGCCGTGGCGAAGGCGCCGTCGGTCAAGTCGCACGCCATCACCGCGCCGCGCATCGGCTATCTGCACAGCTGGCTGCGCACGCAGGACGAGGGCTGGTGGCGCGCCGCGCTCGACCATTATGGCGTCCCCTACACCTATTTCGCCGACATCAAGGCGCGCGAAGGCGGCCTGCGCGCCAAATATGACGTGATCATCTACCCGAATGTCGGCGTCGGCGCGAAGGAGCAGGTCACGGGCGTCGCGATGAACGGCAACGTGCCCATCCCCTACAAGAAGAGCGACCTCACCCCCAATCTCGGCGCGCTCGATTCGGCCGACGACATCCGCGGAGGCCTGGGGGTCGACGGCCTTGCCGAGCTCAAGAAGTTCGTCGAGGAAGGCGGCACGCTGATCGCCGACGGATCGACGGTCGAGATGCTCGCGAGCTACGGCATCGCCGAAGGCGTGACCTCGTCGCGTCCGGCGGAGCTCTTCACCAAGGGCGCGCTGATGCGCGGCGTGATCACCGACAAGGCGAGCCCGCTCACCTACGGCTATCGCGGCAAGGAAATGCCCGTCTACTTCTCCGAAGCGCCGGTGCTGACGATCAGCCGGGGCGGTTCGGGCATAGGCGGCTATTTCGACCCCAACGGCCCGGGCGCGCGCCTCAGCCAGAATGTCACGCCCAACGCCGTGCCGGTGAAGATCTCGCCCTGGACCGGCGACGAGGGCGGCGAGGACAAGAAGGCGCCGGCCGAAGTCTCGGCCTCGCCCTTCGGCTCGGCGCTCCCCACCTCGCGGACCGGCGGCGCGGAGCCGACCCAGTTCCCGCGCGTCGTGATGCAGTTCCCGACCAAGTCGGACGACATCCTGCTCAGCGGCATGCTCAACGGCGGTCAGGCGCTCAGCAACAAGGCGCTCGTCGTCGATGTGCCCGACGGCAAGGGCCATATGGTCCTGTTCGCGCTGCGCCCCTTCTGGCGCTGGCAGACGCAGGGCAGCTACTTCCTCGGCTTCAACGCGATCCTCAACTGGGATCATCTGAGCGTCGGCACCCCCGCGCCGAAGCCTGCGGGACAGGGCGGCAACGAGTAAGGAAATGGCGTGCGCGCCGGTCATGCCCTCGGACCCAGCAGGGTTCCCAGGGCCGACCGGCCGCCCGAGCTTGATGTAAAAGCGAAATGGTGCGCCCGACTGGATTCGAACCAGTGGCCCCCAGATTAGGAATCTGATGCTCTATCCTGCTGAGCTACGGGCGCGCCGCCGTTCACATACGGGGCGGGGACGCCCGGAGCAAGCGGGTGCGACAGCGAGCGAGGCGCCTCAGTTGCGCTCTTCGGGGGGCGTCACGGGGAAAGGCAGCGGCGTGACGGCGATGCCTTCGGCAAGCAGCGAGGATGCATCCTCCGCACTGGCCTGACCGTGGATCGATCGCTGCTCGCGCTCGCCGTGATGGATGGCGCGGGCTTCGTCGGCAAAGCCCTTGCCGACCCATTCCGATCCCTCGAGCACCCGGGACTGGGCGCGCGCAAGATCGGCCATCAATGCCTTGATCCGCTCCTGCGGGTTCGCCGCCTCGATCGGGGCCGGGGTCAGGCGCGGGGCCATCACCGCCTTTTCGATCGCGCGATCCTCGCAGACCGGGCAGGAGACGAGCCCGCGCTCGCGCTGCCCCTCATAATCCGCCGTGCTGCCGAACCACGCCTCGAAGACATGGCCGCCCGCGCATTGCAGGTCGAAGACGATCATGCGTTGACGACGGGACCGATCGGGCGGCGATGCGCGATCACCGGGATGCGCGCGCGCACCGCATCGACCTCGGCCGGGTCGATGTCGACGAAGCCCAGTCCCTGCGTCTCGCCCATGTCGAGCAGTACCTTGCCCCACGGATCGATGACCAGCGAATGGCCATAGGTGCGCCGGCCGTCCTCATGCTCGCCGACCTGCGCGGCGGCGATGACGAAGGCGGCGGATTCGATCGCGCGGGCGCGCAGCATCACATGCCAGTGCGCCTCGCCCGTCGGCACGGTGAAGGCGGCGGGAACGGCGAGCATCGTCGCCCCGGCATTGGTGAGCGCGCGAAACAGATCGGGAAAGCGCAGGTCATAGCAGATGCCGAGCCCGAGCACGCCCCACGGCGTCGCCGCCGTCGCAGCATGGCCGCCCGGCGCATAGACCGAGGATTCGCGCCAGCTTTCACCCGTCGCCAGATCGACGTCGAACAGATGGATCTTGTCGTATCGGACGCGGACATGCCCGCGATCGTCGATCACGAAAGCACGGTTGGCGCGGCGGCCGCCCTCGCCTTCGGCCAGCGCGACCGAGCCAAGATGCACCCAGATACCCGCCTCGGCCGCCGCAGCGCGCACGCGCGCCAGTGCCGGATCGTCGGCTTCGCGGCGGATATGCGGTGCGGAGCGCTCGCGATTGCCGTCGACCAGCCCGGACATCTCGGGCGTGAACAGCATATCCGCCCCGCCCGCCTTCGCTTCGGCAACGGCCCTGGCCAGCGCCTCGGCATTGGCGGCGGGATCGATCCCGCTGGTCATCTGAAAGATCGCGATGCGCATCGGATCAGGCGGCGAGCAGAGGATCGAGCTTGCCGGCGCGATCGAGCGCCATCATGTCGTCGCACCCGCCGATATGCTGATCGTCGACGAAGATCTGCGGCGTCGTGCTGCGTCCGCCCGCGCGCTCGATCATCTCGGCGCGCTTGGGGCCGCCCATCGTCACGTCATATTCCTCGAACGCCACGCCCTTCTGCTTGAGGAGCGCGATTGCCCGCGTGCAGTAACCGCAAGCAAATTTGGTGTAGATTTCAACCTTGGCCATGGCCTCTATCTCGGCACTGCCAGGGGCCGCGTCAATATCCGCCGGCCGCTTCGTCGCGGATCACCCGCGCCCAGCAGAGAATGACGACACGCGCCGCCCCCGCGCGCTTCAACGCCTTCGCGCAGGCATTGGCGGTGGCGCCCGTCGTATAGACATCGTCGATCAGATAGACGGCGCGGCCTCGGACCGCCTCGCGCTTGTCGCGCGCGACGGCAAAAGCGCCGCGCACCGCCCGCGCGCGCCGGTCGCGGCCCAGCCCGCCGAGCATCGGCGTCGCGCGCGTCCGCCGCAGCAGATCAACCGCAAGCGCGTGCCCCGTGCGGCGCGCCAGCGCCCGCCCGATCAGCGCCGACTGGTTGAAGCCGCGCGACCAGAGGCGGCGGCGATGCAGCGGCACGGGGATCAGCAGCGCGCCGTCGCCGGCATCGATCCGCCGCGCGAGATGTTCGGCAATCAGCACGGCGGGGCCGGGCTTGCGGCCATGCTTGAGCTTCAGCACCAGCGCGCGTGCGATCTCGCCATAGGCGACGACCGCACGCACGCCGTCATGCGCCGGCGGCTCCGCCATGCATTCGGCGCAGAGCGCGCCCGGCGCGGGCAAGGCGAGCGGAACGTTGCAGGCGGCGCAGCCCTCGCTTCCCAGAAAATCGAGCGCGCGCCAGCAATCGGGGCAGAAGCGGTGGTCCGCCTCCACCACGACTCCGCAACCGGGGCAGCGCGGCGGCAACGCGAAATCGATCGCGGCCCTGATCGGCGAAAGCAAAAGCCCCATGGCCCCCCCAATATTGGCTCTTGTCGATGCCGACGCCTTTCTGCACAAGCCGCGCGATGAGCGCGCCCGAACTTTTCGATCGCCGCCTGCGCCGCCTGCGCCGCGACCGTGCCACGCCCCATTTCGCCGAACACGCCTTCCTGATCCATCACATGGCCGAGGAACTGGTCGATCGGCTCGCGATGGTCACGCGCGACTTCGGCCATGCGCTGGTGCTGGGGGCAAGCGACGCGCACATGATCGATCGCCTGTGCGGGCGCGGGATGAAGGTGGTCGCCGCCGATCCGGGCTTCGCCTTCGCGCGCGCCGCCGGCGGCGTGCAGTGTGACGAGGATCGCCTGCCCTTCGCCGATGCCAGCTTCGACCTTATCATCTCGATCGGCCTGCTCGACAGCGTCAATGACCTGCCCGGCGCGCTTGCGTTGATCCGGCGGGCGCTGCGCCCCGATGGTCTGTTCCTCGGCGGATTCGTCGGCGCCGGCAGCCTGCCGCGCCTGCGCGCGGCGATGAGCGCGGCCGACGGCGATCGCGCCGCGCCGCGCCTCCATCCGCAGATCGACGTGCGGTCCGCCGGCGACCTGCTCGTTCGTACCGGCTTCACCATGCCCGTGGCGGACGGCGACCGCCTCAACGTCCGCTACCGGTCGCTCGAGGGCCTGCTGAACGATCTGCGCGGCATGGGGGCGACCTCGGCCCTGGTCGATCGCGGCCCGCCGATCGGCCGCGAGGCGCTGTTCCGCGCCTTCGAAACCTTCGGCGAAGCTGCCGACGACGACGGCCGCATCGCCGAGACGTTCGAGCTGATCTATCTTTCAGGCTGGTCGCCTGACGCCTCGCAGCCAAAGCCCGCGCGGCGCGGCAGCGCCACGGCTTCTCTTGCCGAAGCGCTCAAGCCGAAAAGCTGACCTCACCGTCATTGCGAGGAGGCGAAGCCGACGACGCAATCCAGGCGATACCCGACATCGGACTGGATTGCTTCGCTACGCTCGCAATGACGAAGTATCTCGCCTGAGCAGCCCTCAGGCCGCGACGGCCTCGCGCTGCTTGGCCTCGAACTCGGCAGCTGCCAGAAAGCGCTCGGCATCGAGCGCGGCCATGCAGCCGGTGCCGGCCGCCGTCACCGCCTGGCGATAGATCTTGTCCATCACGTCGCCGCACGCGAAAACGCCGGGGACGGCGGTGCGCGAGCTGCCGGGCTCGACAGCCAGATAACCGTCGGCGTCAAGCGGCAGATGGCCCTTGAACAGATCCGTGGCCGGCTGGTGGCCGATCGCGACGAAGCCGCCATCGGTCTCGATATGACTGATCTCGCCGGTCACCATGTCCTTGAGGTCGAGGCCGACAAGCCCTTCGGGATCGCCGCCCGCGACGAAGCGGTCGACCGTCTTGTTCCACAGGACCTTGATCTTGGGATTGGCGAACAGCCGCTCCTGCAGGATGCGTTCGGCGCGGAAATGATCGCGGCGGTGGATGATCGTCACGTCGTCGCTGTGATTGGTGAGGTAGAGCGCTTCTTCGACCGCGGTGTTGCCGCCGCCGATGACCACGACCTTCTTGCCGCGATAGAAGAATCCGTCGCAGGTCGCGCAGGCGCTGACGCCCTTGCCGCGCAACAGTTCCTCGCTCTCCAGCCCCAGCCACTTGGCCTGAGCGCCCGTCGCGATCACCAGCGTCTCGCCTTCATAGACGTCGCCGCTGTCGCCGATCAGGCGGAAAGGCCGCTTCGACAGATCGACCGAGACGATCTGGTCCCACATCATACGCGTGCCGACATGCTCGGCCTGCGCCTGCATCTCCTGCATCAGCCAGGGCCCCTGGATGACATCGCGGAAACCGGGATAATTCTCGACGTCGGTGGTCGTCGTCAGCTGCCCGCCGGGCTGGATGCCCTGCACGACGATCGGCTCCAGCCCCGCGCGCGCGCCATAGATGGCGGCGGTGAGCCCTGCCGGCCCGGAGCCCAGAACCAGCATGCGGGTGGTGTGAATCTTGGTCATTGCCTGTCCGTCGGATGAAGAAGAATTGGACTTGGATGTAGGGATTGGCGCACGGTTCGGCAACAAGCAGCGCGGACAGCGCGGCGGCCCAAGGGAGAGACATGAGCGACCTGATTCTCGTCATCGACGAAGGCACGACATCGACCCGCGCGATGATCTTCGACTCCAGCGGCAAGCCGGTCGCGACGCATGGCTGCGAACTGACCCAGCACTACCCTGCCCCCGGCCTCGTCGAGCATGATCCCGCCGAAATCTGGGACAAGAGCATCGGTTCCGCCCGCGCCGCGATCGCCGAGGCAGGCGGCGTGGGCCGGATCGCCGCGATCGGCATCACCAACCAGCGCGAAACCATCGTCTTCTGGGACAAGGTGACGGGCGAGCCGCTGGCCCCCGCCATCGTCTGGCAGGATCGGCGCACCGCCGCGCGCTGCGCAGAACTGCGCGCCGAAGGGTATGAAACCTCGGTGCAGGCGCGCACCGGGCTGCTTCTCGATCCCTATTTCTCGGGCTCGAAGATCGGCTGGGCGCTGGAGAACTGGCCGCAGTTGCGCGCGGCTGGAGATCGCCTCGCTGTCGGCACCGTCGAATCCTGGCTGATCTGGAAAATGACCGGCGGCCTGCACGTCAGCGACGCGACCAACGCCTCGCGCACCGCGCTGATGGCGATCGGCAGCGGCGGCTGGGACGACGGGCTGTGCGACCTGTTCGGCGTGCCGCGCGCGATCCTGCCCGAGATCGTCGATTGCGCAGGACGCTTCGGCGAGACGTTGCCCGATCTGTTCGGCGCGCCCATTCCGATCTGCGGCATAGCCGGCGACCAGCAGGCCGCGACGATCGGCCAGGCCTGCCTGTCGCCCGGCGACACCAAGGCGACCTACGGCACCGGCGCCTTCGTGCTGACGGCGACCGGCGCCCGCCTGCCGACGTCGCACAACCGCCTTCTCGCCACCGTCGCCCATCAGATCGCGGGCCGGCGCCATTATGCGCTGGAGGGATCGGTATTCGTCGCGGGCAGCCTGATCAAATGGCTGCGCGACGATATCGGCCTGATCGGCAGCGCGGCGGAGACCGAGGCGATCACGCGCGGCGTGCCAGACAGCGGCGGCGTCTATCTCGTCCCCGCGCTCTCGGGCCTCGGCGCGCCCTGGTGGCGGCCCGAGGCGCGCGCGAGCCTGACGGGGATGAGCTTCGCCACGAGGCGCGACCATATCGTCCGCGCCGCGCTCGAAGCGATGGCGCACCAGACGCACGATCTGAAGACCGCCTTCGCCGCCGACGGTGCGGACTGGGCGCGGTTGCGCATCGACGGCGGCATGGCAGCGAACGACTGGATCGCGCAGGATCTGGCCGATATGCTTGCCATCCCGGTCGAGCGCCCAGCCTTCGTCGAGACGACGGCAATGGGCGCGGCGATGCTCGCGGGCGTCGGCATCGGCTGGTTCGCCTCGCTCGAAGAGGCGGCGGCGATGCGCGGCGCGACCCAGGCGTTCGAACCTGCGCTGGACGGCGAACAAAGGCTCAGGCGTCTCGAAGGCTGGGCGGTGGCGGTGCGCGGCGTGCTGGACGAATAGCTCAGGCGGCGGGCGCGGCGGGGTAGCTGGTCAGCACCTCGCCCAGCGCCTCCTCGAGCGGACCAAGCCAGCCGGCATAGTTCTTCCACTGCTCGGTGCCGTCACGGAAGATGGGCTGGCGCACCTGCTCGGCGCTCGGCGTCCTCACGCTGCGCCGGTTCTCGTGAAAACGCAGGCAGGCCTCGTCGAACGGCACCCCGAGATAGTCGAGCAGCGCGCGCGTCTCACCTTCCAGATCGTCGACCAGCCGCTCGTAGATCATGCGGTGGACGAAACCGGGCATCAGCCGATCCCACAGCGCCATCATCCGCACATAGTCGCCATAGAAGGCGCCGATGTCGCCCAGATCATAGGCATAGCTCTGTCCGCGCGCGAAATGCTGTTTGAACAGCGAGAAGCCGCAGGAGAGCGGATGGCGGCGCACGTCGATCACCTTCGCATTGGGCAGGATCAGCCGGATCAAGCCCGTCGCGAGGAAATTGAAAGGCAGCTTGTCGATGAAATAAGGCCTGTCCGTTTTGCGCTGCACGCGCGTGCGATCGATATAGTCCCGCCCCAGGGCCGCGAGCTTTTCGGGCGGCAGGTCGAGCAATATCTCGGGATAGGATGATCGGTCCGCACGCATCTTGCCGCCGCCAAGCTCACGGATGATCCGTTGCATGTCGGTCAGCTCCATCGTGCCTTCGATCAGCGGATGGCTGGAGAGGATCTGCTCGACGAGGGTCGATCCCGAACGCGGCATGCCAACGATGAAGATCGGATCGGGTGCGGGGCACCCCTGCCCCACCCGCTCGGCCAGAAATTGCGGCGTGAATACGCGCTCGGCGCGTTCCAGCTGGCGCGTAAGCTCCGCGCGCTCATGGTGGATGCTGGCGCGGCGCAGCCGGTTGCTCTCGGCATAATGGGTGAAGGACGCTTCATAGTCCCGCGCATCCTCGGCCGCCTTGCCCAGCGCGAAGCCGATATGGAAGCGGTCGTCGAGTCCGATGTCCTTACGGTCGAGCAGCGCACGCATCGCCGCCAGCTCCTCCCCGGAAAAGCGGAAAGTCTTGAGATTGGCGAGGTTCCAATAAGGCTCGCCGAGTGTCGGCCGCAGCGCGATCGCCTGGCGATAGGCCTCGATGCATCCCGGTATGTCGCCCTGCGTCTTGAGCGCATGGCCCAGCGTCATCCACACATGCGGATCGCGCGCATCGTCGGCGATCATCGCCCGGTACATGGCGATTGCACCCTCATAGTCACCGGTGCGGTCGAGGATCGACGCCTTCAGGTTACGATAGCCCGGATGCTTCGGATTGACGACGAGCAGGCGCTCGACCTCGCCCAGCGCCTCGCCGAGATCGTCGAGCCGATAATGGACGATCGCCTTGTTCTGGCGCGCCGGCTCATAATCGGGCGCGAGTTCGAGCGCGCGGCCGAACATGCGCAGCGCATCGCGATATTTGCCGGTCCGCGTCGCGATGTCGCCCAGGACGCGGATCGCGCCGATATCGGTCGGCGCCACCTTCAGCCGTTCGCGTACCAGCTTCTCGGTTTCGGCAAGCTGGTTGCCGAGCAGGGCGTTGGCGATCGCGATCGACTGCGGATCGTTCGCCGCGGTCTGGAGCGCCATCATATGCGCGGCGCCCCCGCCCTTCGCGTCGCCCATTGCGTGGCGCGTATCGGCAAGCGCGCGCCAGGCAAAGCCGTTCCCAGGCATCAGCCGCGTCGCCGAGATGAATGCCGCCGAAGCCTCGGTCAGGCGGCGCGCGCGCAGATGCGCGATGCCGGATGCCATGGCGTTGTCGAACGGGCTGAAGGACGCAGGTCGTGAAGTCATCGCCGCGATCAAGGCGCGCCGACCTATCGCTGTCAACCGCGCCGGCCGTGACAAGATGGTTTACCGGGAAATGGTAGCGGAGGAGGGACTTGAACCCCCGACACGCGGATTATGATTCCGCTGCTCTAACCAGCTGAGCTACTCCGCCCCGTTCGAGGCGCGCGATGTCACGCGGTGGGCGGCCTATAGGCAGAGTGTCCGCGCCGGTCAACCGGGTCGGCGGCCCCTGAACATTTGCCGCGCGATCGCTTCCCACGGGCCGCCGCGATAGCGCCACAGCGCCAGCCCGGCGATGGCGATCGGGCGGGGGTTGAAGTCCTGCGACAGCCGCTCGTGAAGCACCGCCGCTTGCCGGGGATCGGTCTTGTTCTGGATCGTCAGATGTGGCCGCCACGCCGCCTGATCCTGTGGCATCAGCAGCCCGTGCAGCGCATCGGCCATGCCGTCGCGCAGCGCCTCCAGCTCGGGCGAATCGATGCGATAGGCCACGCCGCCGCCAAACCGCATCGGCCCCGCCAGCCGCGCGCGCGGCGCAGCGGACTGCACGGCTTCCCGCGCCAGCGCGTTCACCTCGCCCAGCGCCGATGGCGGCAGATGGTGGAACAGCGTGACATGCGCCGGCACCAGATTGCGTTCGGCGGGAAAGTGCGCGCGGCGCAGCGCATCCGCCCAGGCGAAATCCGCATCGCCCAGCAGCGCAGTGAGAATGATCGGCGCGGCCCTACTCAAAAAACACGCTCCCGATCTGGCAAGGCCACCTCCCCCTCCCCAGATAGCGCGCTCAGGCGAGGAGGATGGGATGATCGATTTCTACACCGCGGCGACGCCCAACGGCTACAAGGTCGCGATCATGCTGGAAGAGGCCGGCATCCCCTATACGCCCCATTTCCTCAGCCTCGCCGCGAACGACCAGAAGACCCCCGAATTCCTCGCCATCAATCCCAACGGCCGCATCCCCGCGATCGTCGACGACGGCTTCCCGATCTTCGAATCGGGCGCGATCCTGATCCATCTTGCCGAAAAGAGCGGCCAGTTCCTCTCCGCCGACCCCAAGGCGCGCAGCGTCGCGATCCAGTGGCTGATGTGGCAGATGGGCGGCCTCGGCCCGATGATGGGCCAGCTCAACGTGTTCAGCCGCTATTTCCCCGAACATATCCCGGCGGCGATCGATCGCTACCGCCGCGAAAGCTATCGCCTGTTCGGCGTGCTCGAGACGCGGCTGGGGCAGGCGCCCTGGCTGGCGGGCGACGAGTATAGCATCGCCGATATGGCGAGTTGGCCCTGGGTAGCGATCCACAACTGGCCCGGCCTCAGCCTCGACGACTATCCGCGCCTCACCGAATGGCATGACCGGATCAGGGTGCGCCCCGCCGTCGAGCGCGCGTTGCAGGTCCCGCCGCGCGGCGACACCACCGATGAAGGTCGCGAAAAGCAGATCCAGTCGGCGCGGTCGATCCTGATCTGAGTATCGAAGCCCCCCGTTCGGGCTGAGCCTGTCGAAGCCCTCCCCTTCTTCCTTGGAAAGGAAGCAAGGGGCTTCGACAGGCTCAGCCCGAACGAAACTGTAATGGCCGCCCTAGATCTCGACCTGACTGCCCAGCTCGACCACGCGGTTGGTGGGCAGGCGGAAGAACTCCATCGCGCTTTCCGCGTTGCGCAGCATCCAGGCGAACAGCTTTTCGCGCCAGATCGCCATGCCCGGCCGCGACGACGGCAGCAAGGTCTGCCGCGCGAGGAAGAAGCTGGTATCCATCATCTTGATGTCGGGGCCGCAGCCGGTCAGCCGCTGGAGCGCCGCGGGCACGTCGGGTTCCTGCATGAAGCCGTATTTGACGACGAGGCGGTGGAAACCCCGCCCCAGATCCTCGAGCGCACAGCGCGTCTCGAGATCGACATAGGGCACGTCGGCGATCTTCACGGTCAGCAGGATGACGCGCTCGTGAAGCACCTTGTTGTGCTTCAGGTTGTGAAGCAGCGCGTGCGGCACGCCGTCCGGGGTCGAGGTCATGAACACCGCCGTGCCCGGCACGCGCGTCGCCGAATTGGCGGCCGATTCGATGAAGATCGAGATCGGCATGGCGCTTTCGCGCATCCGGTCGATCATCAGCTTGCGCCCCTTGGCCCAGGTGGTGAGCAAGGTGAAGACCACCGCACCGATGAACAGCGGGAACCAGCCGCCATCCGTCACCTTGGTCAGGTTGGACGAGAAATAAAGTCCATCGACCGTCAGGAACAGCACCAGCAGCAGCGCGGCGAGCGGCGCGGGCCAGTTCCACACACGGAACGCCAGCACGCCCAGCATGAAGGTGCTGATGAACATCGTGCCCGTCACCGCGATGCCATAAGCGGCGGCGAGGTTCGAGGATTCGCCGAAGATCAGAATCAGCAGCAGCACCATCACCATCAGCGCCCAGTTGATGACGGGGATATAGATCTGCCCAGCGGCCGATGCGCTGGTATGCTCGATCTTGAGGCGCGGCATCAGCCCGAGCTGGACGGCCTGCTGCACGACCGAGAAAGCGCCCGTGATGACCGCCTGGCTGGCGATGATCGTCGCAAGCGTCGCGAGGATGACCAGCGGCAGGCGGAGATTTTCCGGCGCCATCAGGAAGAAGGGATTCTCGACCGCCGCCGGGTTGGCGAGGATCAGCGCCGACTGGCCCAGATAGTTGAGCATCAGCGCGGGGAAGACGATGTAGAGCCAGGCGATGTTGATCGGCTTGCGCCCGAAATGCCCCATGTCGGCGTAAAGCGCCTCGGCGCCCGTCACCGCCAGCACCACCGAGCCGAGCGCGAGGAAAGCGAGCCGGGGATTGTCGCTGAAGAAGCGGAAGCCCCAGCGCGGGTCGAGCGCCTGCAATATCTGCGGCTGATCGACGATGTGGACTATGCCCAGCACCGCTATGGTCGCGAAATAGACGACCATGATCGGGCCGAACAGCCGGCCGACCTTTTCGGTCCCCGCCGCCTGCAGCCAGAAGAGGCCGACGAGGATGGCGACCGCGATCGGCAGCACCAGCGGCTTGAAGCCGCTCTGCACGATCGTGAGCCCCTCGACCGCCGACAGCACCGAGATGGCCGGCGTGATCATCGAATCGGCGAAGAACAGCGCCGTCGCGAGCACGCCGAGGATGACGAGGCTCGCCGTCCATCGCCCGCCCCCGATCTTGCGCGTGATGAGCGCGAGCAGCGCCAGGCTGCCGCCTTCGCCCTTGTTGTCGGCGCGCATGATCAGGAACACATATTTGAAGGTCACGATCAGCGTCAGCGACCAGAAGATCAGGCTGAGCACGCCGAAGATATGGAGCTGGTCCACCGCCAGCCGGTGATGGCCGATGAAGGTTTCCTTCAGCGCGTAGAGCGGGCTGGTGCCGATGTCGCCATAGACGACGCCGATCGCACCAAGCGCCATGAGCGCGAACGGCCCGCGCGGGTGATGATGCGATCCTTCGCCGCTGTCATGCGCGGTTGCGCCGGCGGCGGACTGATCCGCAATTGATTCGGTCATGAATGATACATTGGTTGCGATACGCGCATGGCAAGGATTGCCCCGGCGCCCCCTGTGGCGTCGGGCGGCGACGTAGCACCCCCTGACGCGTGCGGCAACCTCGCGACTCCGCTGCTCCCGTCATTGCGAGGAGGCGAAGCCGACGCGGCAACCCAGTATGATACCGACATTGGCTGGATTGCTTCGCTTCGCTCGCAATGACGGGGAAGGCGCCTGCTCAGTCCCCCGCCGCCAGCGTCCTGATCGTGAACTGGGTGACGAGGCGGTGGACGCCGGGCAGCGCCGACAGGATTTCGCGGTGGACGCGTTCGTAGCTGTCGTCGGACCGGATGAGCACCTTGATCAGATAGTCGGATTCGCCGCTCATCAGATGCGCCTCGCTGATCTGCGCGGTTTCGCGCAGCGCATCCTCGAACGCCATCATCGTCGCCTGGCGCTGGTCGACCAGCGTCACCGAGACGAAGACGGTAGATGGATTGCCCCGCGCCGCAGCCGACAGCCGCGCGCGATAGCCCAAAATGACGCCGCTTTCCTCCAGCGCCTTCACGCGCCGATGCGCCGCCGAGGGCGACAGGCCGACGCGCGCGCCGAGCTGTTCGCTAGTCAGCGCCGAGTCGGTCGCAAGCTGCGCGACGATCTTGCGATCGATCTGATCCATGCGGGATATTTATGCGATAATTGTGATAATTAAAAGATTATCACCTATATTCTCGTGTCATCCGCAACATCTTTGCGAGCCCTTCCCGCCAGATCCGCGCTAAAATGGCGCAAAGCCAATCGCAGGAGTGCCGCCAATGCGCGTCGGGGTGCCGAAGGAAATCAAGAATCACGAATATCGCGTCGGCCTCACGCCGCCGTCGGTTGCCGAGCTGGTGCGTCACGGCCACGAAGTGATCGTCGAGACCAATGCCGGCGCTGGCATCGACTTCAGCGATCAGGATTATGTCGAGGTCGGCGCACGCATCGTCGCCACGCCCGCCGAGGTTTTCGCGCAGAGCGACATGATCGTGAAGGTCAAGGAGCCGCAGCCGGGCGAGATCGCGCTGCTCGAGCCGCGCCATCTGCTCTTCACCTATCTCCACCTCGCTGCGGACAAGCCGCAGGCCGAAGGACTGATGAAGTCCGGCGCCACCTGCATCGCCTATGAGACGGTGACGGCGCGCGACGGATCGCTGCCGCTGCTCAAGCCGATGTCCGAAGTCGCGGGCCGCATGTCGATCCAGGTCGGCGCGCATTATCTGGAGAAGGAACAGGGCGGCCGCGGCGTACTGCTCGGCGGCGTGCCGGGCGTGGCCCCTGCCCGTGTCGCGATCCTCGGCGGCGGGGTCGCCGGCGTCAACGCGGCGCAGATGGCGGTCGGCATGCGCGCCGACGTGACCGTCTACGACATCTCCAATGCTCGCCTCGCCGAGCTCGACATGTTTTTCGGTTCGCAGATCAAGACCGCCTATGCCAGCCAGGCCGCGATCGCCGCGGCCGTCCAGCGCGCGCATCTGGTGATCGGCGCGGTGCTGATCCCCGGCGCCGCCGCGCCCAAGCTGGTCACGCGCGAGATGCTCAAGACGATGAAGCGCGGCTCGGTGCTCGTCGACATCGCGATCGATCAGGGCGGCTGTTTCGAGACGAGCCATGCGACCACGCACCAGGATCCGGTGTTCGAGGTCGAAGGCGTGATCCATTATTGCGTCGCCAACATGCCCGGCGCGGTTGCGCGCACATCGGCCTTCGCGCTCAACAACGCCACCCTGCCCTTCGCGGTGAAGCTCGCCAATCTCGGCGCCGAAGCCGCGATGGCCGCCGATCCGCACCTCGCGGCCGGCCTCAACGTGTCGGGCGGCCATATCCGCCATCGGGCCGTCGCCGAGGCCCTCGACCTTCCGTTCGTAGCGTAAGCGTAAAGATCGACGCCGGCCGTCCCCGGTTAGCCGGGGGCGGTCAGCGCGACTTCATATACAGGTCGAGCGCATTCAGCCGCTGCTCGACATCGGCGCGCCAGGGCGCATCCCTGGGCGATCGCGCCAGCAGCCCCGCCCAGCTCGCGCGCGCTTCATCGAACCGCCCCGATTGTGCGAGCGCCAGCCCCATGAAGAAAGGCGGCGCGGGCGATTGCGGCGAAAGCGCGGCCGCGCGCTGGTAGGCAAAGATGGCGGCGGGCGAGATCTGCCCCTCGGCATGCGCGACCAGCGCGTTGCCCAGCCCCACCCACAGATCGGGGCTTTTCGGATAGTCGCGCAGCCCGCGCCTGACGATGCCGACCGACGCCTCGGTCGCCCCGGCGCGCATCAGCCCTTCGGACGTGACCAGCCAGGCCACGTCCCCGCCGAAGCGAGGCCCCATGTCGCGCGCCTTGTCCAGCGCGTCCTCGTCGACCTTGGGCGCGGCGGCGCGCGGCCGGACCGGATGATCGGGCAGATAGGGGCTACCCTGCAGCGCATAGCCCGCCAGCCCCAGCGCGAGCGCCGCCAGCACCGGCTCGCGCGCCAGCCGCGGCAGCCCGCCGAAACGCCAGAGCAGCGCGCCTGCGATCACGGCAAGGGCAATGGCGGCGATCCAGCCCATCAGCGCCCCCGCTTCCTGAAACGCCCGCGCGCCACCCACGCCCCCGCCGCGATCAGCAACACGGGCGCAGCCCATAGCGGCCAGGTCACCGGCGCTGCGGTCGGCGCATAGCTCACCCAGTCGCCATAGCGCGCGATCAGCCAGCGCCGGATCGACTCCGTATCCTCACCCGCCGCCACGCGCCGGCGGATCATCGCGCGCATGTCGCCGGCCATCTCGGCGTCGCTGTCGGCGATCGACTGCCCCTGGCAGACCAGACAGCGGATCGTGCGCATCAGCGCGCTCGCTTTGGCCTCCTGCACGGGATCGGGAAGCTGCGTATTGGCATAGGCCGCACCGTCCATGCGCGAATCGGCGAGCAGCGGCGCGCCGAGCGACAAAAGCATCGCGAGTCCGATCCCAAAGCCCGTTCGTGTCGAGCAAAGTCGAGACACGCGCGCACGATGGCATACGTCTCTCGACGCCGCTCGGGACGACCGGAGCTCAGCCCCCCTCATCGCGCCGCCTCGATCGCCGCCATGATCTCGGGCACATCCTCTGGATTGATCGCGCCGATATGCTGGTGGCGGATCACGCCCCTGGCATCGACGACGAAGCTCTCCGGCACGCCCGACGAGCCGAAGGCCATCTGCACGCGCGAATCCCGATCGGCGCCGATCCGCTCGAAAGGATCGCCCCAGCGCGCAAGGAAGGCGGCGAGATCCTCGGGCCGGTCGCGGATCGCGATGCCTTCCACCACCACGCCGCGCTTCTTCAGCTCGCCCAATATCGGCGCCTCGGCGGCGCAGGGCACGCACCAGCTCGCGAAGATGTTGACGAGGCGCGGCCCGCCGCCGGTCAGCGCGGCGCTGTCCAGCCCGGGCTTGCCCGGCAGGGCCGGCGGCAGCGCGAAGACGGGCGCGGGCTTGCCGACCATCTTCGACGCGATGACATGCCCGCTGGGCCTCAGCAGCCCGAAGGCCACGAGCAGCACGAGCAGCGCGAAGACGGCAAGCGGCGCCCACAGCGCGACCTTCCTCATGCGTAGGCCCTCCGGTCGCGCGCCGCGCGCTCGCGCCGCAGCCGGCCCAGCAGCGTCAGCAGCCCGCCAAGAGCGATCAGGCCGCCTCCGGCCCAGATGCAGGTGACGAACGGCTTCCACCACATGCGCAGCTGCCAGCGCCCGTCGCTCCCCGCCTTGCCGAGAACGACATAAAGCTGTCCGTCGATCCGCGTCGCGATCGCGGACTCGCTCGTCTCGGTCGGCGGATCAGGGAAGTAGCGCGCCTGCGGATGCAGCGTGATCGGCGCGGCCGCGCCGCGCGTCGCGATCATCGTCGCCTCCAGCGCGGTCCAGTTCGGCCCCGCGACCGGATCGATCCCCGCAAAGCGCACGTTGAACGGGCCGACGCTCACCGTCTCGCCCGGCCGCGCGGCGACCAGCCGCTCGACGGTGAAGGCGCTGTCGCACGCCATGCCGAACAGGCTGACCGCGATGCCCAGATGCGCGGCCACCATCCCCCAGACGAACAGCGGCGTGCGGCGCAGGTTGCGCTTCCACAGCGGGGCAAGGCTCGCCACGCCGACGCCGACCGACAGGGCGAGGCCCAGCATCGTCATCACGCCCACCGGCGCGAGGATCGCAACGCAAGGCAGCACGATCAGCGACAGCGCGCCGGGCACCGCCAGCCGCCGCAGCACCGCCACGGCATCGTCGCGACGCCAGCGCATCAGCGGCCCTGCCGCCATCAGCGCGACAAGGATCAGCGCAGGCACGCCGGCGGCGAGATTGAAATAGGGCGGCCCGATCGACAGCGAATGGCCCATCGCCTCGGCGGCGATCGGATAGAGCGTGCCGATCAGTACGACGCCGAGGATCACCGTCAGCAGCAGGTTGTTGGCGACCAGCGCGCCTTCGCGGCTGACGAAATCGAAGCGCGCACCCTCCTTCACCGTCGCCGCACGCAAAGCGAACAGCGTCAGCGCGCCGCCGATATAAAGCGCGAGCAGCACGAGGATGAACGCCCCGCGCCGCGGATCGACCGCAAAGGCATGGACGCTGGTCAATATCCCGGACCGGACAAGGAAGGTGCCGATCATCGACATGGAGAATGCGACGACGGCCAGCATCACCGTCCAGGCGCGCAGTCCCTCCCGCGTCGCCAGCACCGTCACCGAATGGAGCAGCGCCGTCGCCGCCAGCCAGGGCATGAGCGACGCATTCTCGACCGGATCCCAGAACCACCAGCCGCCCCAGCCCAGCTCATAATAGGCCCAGTAGCTTCCCGCCGTGATCCCGATCGTCAGGAAGACCCAGGCGATCAGCACCCAGGGCCGCATCGCACGCGCGAACTCCGCGCCGACATCGCGCGTCACCAGCGCACCGACCGCGAAGGAGAAGGCGACCGAAAGGCCGACATAACCGATGTAAAGCGTCGGCGGATGGAAGGCGAGGCCGGGATCCTGCAACAGCGGGTTGAGCCCCAGCCCGTCGGCCGCCGCCGGATTCTGCCGCGCGAAGGGATTGGAGGCGAACAGCAGAAACGCGTAGAAACCGAGCCCGATCGCCGCCTGCGCGGCCAGCGTGGCGATCAGCGTGCGCTCGCCGATCCGCCGCTCGACGAAGCCGACGAGCCCGCCCGCAAAGGCCAGGATCGTCACCCACATCAGCATCGATCCCTCGTGGTTCCCCCACGCGCCGGCGACCTTGTAGATCATCGGCTTCATCGAATGGCTGTTCTCGGCAACCAGCTTCACCGACATGTCGGACTGAGCGAAGACGGTGATGAGGCAGGCGAAGGCGGTCAGCGCAAGCAGCCCCTGCACCACCGCCACGGGGCGCACCGCGACGCCCAGCACCTCTCCCTCGCCGCCCTTCAGCGCCAGCGCGCCCAGCACCAGCTGCAGCGCGGCAAGCGCCGCCGCCAGCCAAAGCGCTGCCAGGCCCATCTCGGCGATCATCGCGCGATCGTCTCGCTCTTATGCTCGGCGCCCGCCATCTGCGGCGGCATGTAGCGCTCGTCATGCTTGGCAAGGATGTTGTCGGCGACGAACAGCCCGTCGGGCTGGAAGCGTCCTTCGGCCACCACGCCCGATTTCTCCTTGAACAGATCGGGCACGATGCCGCGGAAGCGCACCGGCACCGTCGCATCGCCGTCGGCGACGCGGAAACGGATGGTCACGCCGTCGGGCTCGTGGACGATCGACTTGTCGACGACCATCCCGCCCAGCCGGATCGGCTTGCCCACCGGCGGGCCGCCCAGCCTCCGGATGTCCGCCGGCGAATAGAAATAGGCGGCCTGATCGCTCAGCGCCGACATGGCGAGCAGCCCCGCGCCGATCACCGCGCCGAGCGCGAGCAGCACGAGCACGAGCCGCTGATGCTTGGGCTTCAACGCCATCTCAGTCGCGGCGGCGAAGCTCGGCGGCCGCCTTCTCGGCCGCGCGCATCGTCGCCCAGGCCCAGATCGCCGTTCCCGCCGTCGCGCCGATGGTCAGCGCATAGACGATGATCACTGCATCCCACTGGCTCATGCGGCGGCCATCCGCTTCAGCCGCGCCTCGACCTTCGCGCCCGCCAGGATCGCGCGCATCCGCATCAGCACGATCGCGCCGAACAGGAAGCTGAAGCCCAGCGTGGTGAAGACGAGCGGGTAGAGGATCGCCGGATCGATCGTCGATCCGCTGAGCGTGATGCTCGGCTTCTGGTGCAGCGTGCGCCACCAGACGACCGACAGGTTGATGATCGGCAGGTTGACCGCGCCGACCAGCCCGAAGATCGCGGTCGCGCGGCTCACGCCGGTACGCTCGTCGCTCGCGCCCGCCAGCGCGATATAGCCGAAATAGAGGAAGAGCAGGACGAGCATCGAGGTCATCCGGCCGTCCCACTGCCACCACGTCCCCCAGGCCTTGTGGCCCCAGATCGATCCGGTCGCGAGGCAAAGCGCGGTGAACAGCGCGCCCGGCACGGCAATGGCGCGCGCCGCGACGCCGGCCAGCGGATGCCGCCAGACGAGCTGAACGAGGCTGGCGACCGCAAGGCTGGTCCAGCCCCCCATGCCCAGCCACGCAGCCGGCACATGGACGTAGAGGATGCGCACCGTCTCGCCCTGAAGATAGTCGGGCGGCGACCGGAACAGCCCCTCGAACAGCCCATAGGCGATCAGCGCGACGCCGATCGCGCCAAGCCACGGCGTCAGCGGGCGGGCGATCAACAGAAAGCGCTGCGGGTTGGCGAAGGCGTGCATCGAACGCCAAGCTCTAGAGCGATTTCCGGCCGGGTGGAACAGGCGACGGCGCAGAAATCGATTCCGTCATTGCGAGCGCAGCGAAGCAATCCAGTGCGATGTGTCCGGCATCCCTCTGGATTGCTTCGCTGCGCTCGCAATGACAAGAACGGCCGGGGCGTTCCGCCCCAGCCGCGCCTTCGTCAGAAGCGTCCGATCAGCCGCTGCGCGATGCGATCGGCGACCATTGCGGCGGGATCGCCGGTTTCGGCGCTTTCCTGCCACACCTGATCGAGCCGCTCGGGGATCTTCGCGATCCGCGCCTCGACCTCGGCCTGGTCGCCCTGGCCGATATATTCGAGCGCGACGTTGATGATGCCGCCCGCGTTGATCACATAATCGGGCGCGAACAGGATGCCGCGATCGTGGATGCGCTGGCCATCCTCGTTGGTGGCGAGCTGGTTGTTCGCGCCGCCCGCGACGACGGGGACGCGCAGCGCCGCGATCGAGTCAGCGGTCAGCACGGCACCCAGCGCGCAGGGGCTGAGGATGTCGGCCTCGACCGTCATGATCGCATCCTTGTCGATCGCGGTCGCGCCCAGCTCCTCGGCCAATGCCTTGGCCTTCGCGCCCTCGAAATCGGCGATGGTCAGCCTGGCGCCATCCTTGGCCAGCAGCCGGGCGAGCCCGCCGCCGACGCTGCCGACGCCCTGGATCGCGACATGGACGCCGGCCATGTCGGCCTTGCCCAGCGCGCGCTTCGCCGCAGCCTTGACGCCCAGATAGACGCCCATGGCCGTGAACGGGCCGGGATCGCCGCCCGCATTGCCCTTCTCGACCGGCAGGCCCGAGACATAGCGCGTCTGCTTGGAGATCGAGACCATGTCAGTCGCCGAAATGCCGACATCCTCGGCCGTGACGTAGCGGCCGCCAAGCGAATCGACCGCGCGGCCGAAGGCGGCGAGCATCGCCGGCGTCTTGGTGCGCTCGGCATTCGCCAGCAGCACGGCCTTGCCGCCGCCCAGCGGCAGCCCCGCCATCGCATTCTTGTAGCTCATGCCGCGCGACAGGCGCAGCGCATCCGTAATGGCGTCGTTGGTGCGCGGATAATGCCAGAAACGAGCGCCGCCGGCCGCCGGGCCAAGCGTCGTCGAGTGAATCGCAATCACCGCGTCAAGACCGGACTTCGAATCGCGGAAAAGGTGAACGCCCTCATGATCGTCGAAATCGGGGAAATCCCAGGCCACGCCAATATCCCTGCCATTTGGGGAGGAAAATGGGGCGATCGACGGGACTTGAACCCGCAACTTCCGGCATCACAAGCCGGCGCTCTAACCAATTGAACTACGATCGCCATGGCGACCGGAACGGCCGCGCGGGCGCACATAAGGTGCAGGCCCCCTAAAGGTCAAGCGAAGCGACTTGACCCTGACAAGTTAGTTGGCAACCACGCGCAGGCTCATCGAAGGAATCCCATGCTCCGCGACGATAACGAGATCGCAGCGACCATCGGCGCCAATGCCGGGGTCCAGCGTGTTCCCTCCCCCAAGCTGACCCTGTTCATGGCGCGCAGCTTCATGTCGGCGGAGGAATGCGCGGACATCTGCGCCCAGATCGACGACCGTCGGCGCCCCTCGACCATATCCGACTATAATGGCGACGACGCCTTCCGGACGAGCGAGACCTGCGATCTCGATTCCGCCGATCCGCTCGTCGCGGCGATCGATGCACGGATCATCGCCTTCACGGGCCTCGATCTGGCGCACGGCGAGCCTATGCAGGGCCAGCGTTACGCCATCGGCCAGGAGTTCAAGGCGCATACCGACTATTTCGAGCCGCAGGGCGCCGATTTCGCCACCTATTGCTCGGTCGCGGGCAACCGCACCTGGACGGTGATGATCTATCTGAACGAACCCGAGGCGGGCGGCGCGACGCGCTTCAAGGCGATCGACAAGACCGTCCAGCCCGAGACCGGCAAGCTGCTTGCCTGGAACAATCGCCGGCCGAACCTGACGCCCAACCCCTCCACGCTCCATCACGGGATGAAGGTGCGCGCGGGGACCAAATATGTGATCACCAAATGGTTCCGCGAACGCCCCTGGGGCTGAGCGCCGGTTCCGGCAAGCTCAAACGGAAAGGGCCGCTCTCGCTGGAGAGCGGCCCTTCCTTTTTGACTGCCTCGCGCTTCAGAACTTCAGGTTGAGCCCGAGCGAGAAGGACGTGCCGACGTCGTAGAGGTTATAGTAGATGCGGTTGGTGCCCGACTGCTGATATTCGCTGTACTTCTGCTGCGTCAGGTTGCGCGCCTCGAACTTCAGCTCGCTCTCGATGCCGAACAGCTTGATGCCCTGCCGCGCGACGAAGTCGATGCGGATGCCCGGATGCTCCTTCACGTCGGGCTGGCCCGAAGGACCGCGCGTGGTGACGCGCGGGCTGGCATAGGTGAACAGCAGCGTCTGCTGCGACAGCCTGTCGGTATCCTCGAGGCCAACCTGCAGGTTGACCAGATGGTCCGACTGGCCGGTGAGCGGCGATCCGTTGCGGAAATATTCGTTCGCCGGATGCGACACGCCGTTGATCACGGTCGTGTCGCCGGCGCCGACCTTCAGCTTCGACTGCGTGAAGGTATAGTTGCCGATCAACACCGCGCGCCGCGTCGAGAAGAAGGTCGAGTCCGACCAGCCCGACAGATCGATATATTTCTGCGCCTCGACCTCGAAGCCCCACAGCGTCGCCTTCGGCGCATTGGCATAGCTGGTGGTGATTTCAGAACTGAACACCGACGAATAGGCTTCGATCGGCTTGTCGATGCTCTTGAAGAAGCCGGCCGCCGTGATGCGCTGGTCCTTAGCGAAGAACCATTCGTAGCGCGCCTCGGCGTTCCACAGCTTGCTGTCCACAAGCGAGGGGTTGCCCTGATAGGTACGGTTGGAATCGGTATCGATGTAGACCTGACGGATCAGCTCACGGAACTGCGGACGGGCCAGCGTGCGCGAACCGTTGAGGCGGACCTGCATGTCAGGTGCGACGTCGATCGTCGCAGTGATCGCCGGTAGCCAGTAATCCTTTTTCAGCCGCGTATTGAAGTCGGGGCTGAGGCCGGTGTGGAAGATGTCGACTGCGTTGACCGTCTGCAGGCCATGCTCGAAGCGGACGCCCGCCGTCACGTTCACCTGCGGGATCACCTGCGCGATGATCTGGCCGTAGCCGGCGTTGACGGTCAGGCCGGCGTCGAAGGCCGCAGTGCCGTCGTTCGCCGAGGTTTCCTGCAGCACGATGCCGTAGGTCTGGATCGTGTAGTCCGACAGCAGATAGTCCGGGCGAAGCTGGATCACCGAAAGCGGCAGGTTGGTGCCGCGATACTGGAAGGCGCGGCGGACCGAGGTACGCTTGGTGTCCGAATAGGCGTAGCCGACGCCCAGCTTGATGTCCTGATTGACCTTGTAGCCTAGGTCGATGCCGCCCGACCACAGATCCTCGTTCAGGTTGCTGAACGCGATCGTCGCGTCGCCGCGGTTGCCGCCCAGGTCGTTGACGTAACGGCTGCCGGTGGGATCGGCGGGCTGGTTGGTGCGGACATAGGTGAAGCCGCGTTCATAAGGCGCGTTGCGCTTCGAATTGGCATAGCCGCCGCGCACGTCGACGCTCAGATCATCGAACTTGAACTCGCCGACCAGCTGGGTGTCGATCAGCTGGCGCTCGTACCAGGCCGTGGTCTGCTTCATGATGTCGCGGCCTTGCTGGTTCTCGTCGGTACCGACGGCCAGGCTCGCCTGCTTGAGCGTGTCGCGAATATAGAGGTTAGTCCAGCGCAACTTGTGGTCGCCGAACTCGGCGCCGAAGCCCAACAGGCCGTTCACCACGACGCGATTGTTGGTGATGACGCTGGTGTAGCTGGTCTGCGGCGGCCCCGACAGGTCGGCGTTCAGCGAAAGCTGCTGAAGCGTCTGGCGCGTGCGCCACTTGTTGTCGATGCCCGCCGTCGCGATGACGCCGATCGTCGCGCCACCCGTGTCGAACGACGTGCCTGCGCTGAAATTGCCCGAGAAATTGACGGGTATGTCGTTATTCTTCTGGAGCAGCGTGGTCGGCGCATTGACGAGGCTCGACGCGATCAGTCCGAGTTGCTGGCGCGTGAAGTCCGCGCCCTCGAGGATCGGCTTGCCGCTGTCGAGCGCATCCTTGAACAGGCCGGGCTTTTTGCGCGTGCCGTCGTCGAAGCCCGACCAGTCATAGTCGCCACCATAATAGGTGTAGCCCAGGCGGCCGGTGGTCTCGGTGTCGCCGCTGATGCTGGCACCGATGTTGAAGAAGCCCTCGCGCGGGATGGCGATCGTGGTGAGGTTGATCACGCCGCCGCCGAACTCGCCGGGAAAGTTGACCGAATAACTCTTCTGGACGAGCGATGAGGCAATGACCTCGGTCGGAAAGATGTCGAGCGGAACGACGCGCTTCAGCGGTTCGGGGCTGGGCAGCGGCGAACCGTTGAGCAGCGCGAGCGAATAGCGGTCGCCAAGGCCGCGGACATAGACGAAGCCGTTGCCGACAACGCTGAGGCCGGTCACGCGCTGCAGTGCGCCGGCGATGTCGCCTTCACCCGTACGCGCAATGTCGGCGGTCGACAGCACCGACACGACCTGCGGCGCGGACTGGACGACGTTGGTGATCGCACGACCCTGGACGACGATGTCGGCGTCACCGCCGGGGATCGAGACGTCGACGGGCTGTTCGTCGGCCTGCGCCTGCGCACCCGGCGCGGCGGTCGGCGCGCTCTGGGGGGCCGGCTCGGCGGACTGCGCGATCGCGGCAGCCGGCCAGGCGGTGGAAATCAGGAGCAAGCTCGCCAGAGAAAGCGGCTTCGACATGGATGGTCCCCCCGGGAAAACGGAAAAAGGTGAGGCGACGGGGGTCCCGCCGCCTCACCGCATCAAAGGTCAGTTGGTCGGCAGGCTGGTGCAGGCACCGCTCAGCGCGCCGAAATTCGCGGTCGCGGAGTTGCAGGTCCAGCCGGCATACCAGGTGTCGGCGGCATCCTTGACCGCG
The DNA here is from genome assembly GCF_058790595.1 of Sphingomonas sp. EU05-FHT14C10. Classification (NCBI taxonomy): domain Bacteria; kingdom Pseudomonadati; phylum Pseudomonadota; class Alphaproteobacteria; order Sphingomonadales; family Sphingomonadaceae; genus Sphingomonas; species Sphingomonas sp. EU05-FHT14C10. Next base: position 104,574 of record NZ_JBYTEN010000005.1, read on the forward strand.
CCGATATAGCTCGTCTTCACGAAGAAGGCCGTCGAGTCATTCAGCGTGGTCTGGTCGAACGCCGGCACTGCCGTTTCGTTCACGCCGTTGACGTAGATGCTGGCCAGCGTCGAAGCGAGTGCCGCATTATTGTTTGTGCCGGCGTTGAAGATCGTCTGCACGTCAGCCGTCGTCGCACCGCTGGTGCCGCTGAACGGCGTGGTGCAGCCGCTGAACACCACCGAGTTGAACTTCGGCGGGCCAGCCTCGTCCTTGGTCGAGTCGGCGGCCTGGATCACGGCGGCGCCGTTCATGCGCAGGCAGGTCTGGCCCGCCGGCGTCACCATGATGCCGTTGACCATCGTATAATCGGTGCCGCCGCGCAGCAGGATCGCCGCAGCATTGGAGTTGCCGACCACGCGGCTGACGAAGGTGAAGTTCGACAGACGGACATTCTGGCGCGGCTTCGCGTCTTCGTTGCCGTTCGAGTCGGCCTCGATCATCGAGTCACCCAGCGTGCCGCCGGCGCGCTGCACGGCGATCACGAACTGGATGAAGCCCTTGTAGCCGACATCGGTATCGAGGTTGTCGTCTTCGTTCCCGGTCAGGACCAGGTAGCGCATGTTCGGACGACCGCCGAACACCTCGATGCCGTCATCCGAGCTGTTGTGGATCTGGATGTGATCGAGCTGGGTGCCCGAGCCGACGCCCGACGGGGTCAGGCCCTGAAGTTCCTTGTCGGCCGACAGGATGTAGCCCGAATAGCGGATCTGGACATAGCTCATGCGGCCGCTGTTGTCGGCCGGCTGCGCGCCACCATAAAGCGCATTCGAAGTGCCTTCGGTATCGCGTTCGCAGGCCACAGTGCCTTCGGCGGCGCCCGGCGCGAGGCAGTCAGTGATCGGCGCGCGGCCGAGCAGGACGACGCCGCCCCACATCTGCGACGACTGGTCGTCCACCGTACCGGTGACGTTGCCGCGACCGGTGAAGATGATGGGCTGGCTCGCGGTGCCGACCGCGTTGATGCGGTTGCCGCGGTTGACCGCGAGATAGGAAACGCCGGTCGCGCCGAAGATGATGACGCCGGGGTCGATCGTCAGCGTGACGGCGGTGTTGGTGCTCGCGGCGCCCTGGTCGGTGCCGACATCGACGCGGCCAGGGAGCGCGTAAAGCACGCCCTTCACCTTGGGCACCTGCGTGTCCGCGGTGAAACGCGCCGGGAAATTGCAGACGCGCCAGGTGCCGGTCGGGCCGTCGATCGTGCCGGCATCGGTAAAGACGCCGCCCGGGCAGGTGCCGGGCGTGACCGTCGTCGGGGTGGGCGTCGGGGTCGGGGCCGGAGTCGGCGTGGGGGTCGGCGTCGGGAGAATGATGCCGCCTTCGCCCGGCGACGCCACATCGTCGGCGCCGCAGGCAGCCAGCGGAAGCGCGGCGCCGATCATGAGAAGCAGTCGAATCCGAGACATCGGGACCCCCGTAAAGGTTTGAGAAAATCATTGCCCAAGGCCGACCGTCGGCCGGGCTCGACGGCGGCTCTAGGGGTGACGAATGATGCTTTGATGTCGCGTCGATGATGATCGCATTACGTTTCGATGACTCTTTGATGACATCGATGCCGGTTCAAATCGGGACCGGAACCGACTAGGGGCGTGCTGATGAGCAGCGCGCCTTCCTTAGACAGGCCCTCGCGGCCCTGGCGCGCCGAAGCCCGAGCGACGCTCGCGCTTGCCCTGCCGCTGGTCCTCGCCAATATCGCGCAGGCGCTGATCGGCGCGACCGACGTGCTGCTGCTCGGCAGGGCGGGCGCCGATTCGCTCGCGGCGGGCGCACTCGGCGTCAATCTCTACAACGCCTTCCTGTTCAGCGGCACCGGCCTCGTCACCGCCGCCGCCCCGATGATCGCGCGCGAGGTCGGCCGCCGCAGCAGTTCGGTGCGCGACGTGCGGCGCACAGTACGGCAGGGCATGTGGAGCGCGGCCGCGCTCGCCGCGATCTTCTGGCTCGTCCTGATCTTCGCCGGGCCGATCTTCCGCCTGCTCGATCAGCCGGCCTCGCTGGTCGGCGACGCCGCCGGCTTCGTTCACGCGGTGATGTGGGGGATGCTGCCCTATTTCCTGTTCCTCGTGCTCCGCTCCTTCATGATCGCGCTGGAGCGGCCGGGCTGGTCGCTGGCGATCGGCTGCGCGGCGGTGCCGGTCAACGCGCTGCTCAACTATGGGCTGATCTTCGGCCGGTTCGGCCTGCCTCAGATGGGCGTGGTCGGCGCCGGGCTCGGCAGTTCGATCACCAACGCGCTGGCCTTCGCGGCGCTCGCGACGGTGGCGCTCGTCCACCCGCGCTTCCGTCGATACCGCCTGTTCGGCCGCTTCTGGCGCCCCGACTGGCAGCGCTTCGCCGAGGTCTGGCGCCTCGGTCTGCCCATCGCGATCACGTTGGGCCTCGAGGTCACGGTGTTCAACGCCGCGTTGTTCCTGATGGGACTGCTCGGCAAGGCCGAGATCGCCGCGCACGCGATCGCGATCCAGCTCGCGACGCTCTGCTTCATGGTCCCGCTCGGCATCGGTCAGGCTTCGACGGTGCGCGTGGGCCTCGCCTTCGGCCGCCGCGATGTAGATGGCGTCGGTCGCGCCGGCTGGACCGCCTTCGCGATGGGCACGGGCTTCATGTGCCTCACCGCGCTTGTCATCGTCGCAATGCCGCGTGAACTCGTGGGATTGTTCCTCGATCTCGCCGATCCTGACAACGCCCGGGTCGCGAACCTCGCCGTCTCCTTCCTGCTGATCGCCGCGCTGTTCCAGATCGTCGACGGCGCGCAGGTCGTCTCGGCGGGGATGCTGCGCGGGCTGCACGACACGCGCATGCCGATGCTGTTCGCGATGTTCGGCTATTGGGTGGTCGGGATCGGAATCGGCGCCGGGCTGGCCTTCCCCGGCCATATGGGCGGTGTCGGCATCTGGATCGGCTTGGCGAGCGGCCTCGCGACCGTCGCCGTCCTGATGACCTGGCGCTGGGCGCGGCGCGAATCGATCGGCCTGCTGGTCCGCTGAGGCGGATGCGCCTATTCCACGCCCGGTGGAACAGGATGAGGATCCCCCGCTCCGCAAGATCATCCATGTCGATATGGATGCCTTCTTCGCGTCGGTGGAACAGCGCGACAATCCCGAGCTGCGCGGCAAGCCCGTCGCGGTCGGCGGCGCGCGCGAGCGCGGCGTGGTCGCCGCCGCCAGCTACGAGGCGCGCGTATTCGGCGTACGTTCGGCCATGCCCTCGGCGGAGGCGCGGCGGCGCTGCCCAGAGCTGATCTTCGTCAGGCCGCGCTTCGACGTCTATTCCACCGTCTCGCGCCAGATCCGCGCGATCTTCGCCGAGCATACGGAGATCATCGAGCCGCTGTCGCTCGACGAGGCCTATCTCGATGTCACCGGCGCGCCCTCCGCGACAGCCATCGCCAGGGCGATCCGCGCGCGCATCCGCGACGTGACCGGGCTCACCGCGTCAGCCGGCGTCTCCTACAACAAGTTTCTCGCCAAGCTGGCGTCGGACCAGAACAAGCCCGACGGCCTTTGCGTCATCACGCCCGACAAGGGGCCGGCGTTCGTCGCCACCCTCCCCGTCAAGCGCTTCCACGGCGTCGGCCCGGTGACGGCGGCGAAGATGGAGCGGCTGGGGATCGTCACCGGCGCCGATCTCCACGCCAAGAGCCTCGACTTCCTCGAGCGCGAGTTCGGGCGTTCGGCACGATATTATTATCGCGCCGCGCGGGGGATCGACGATCGTCCGGTCAGCGCCGATCGCATCCGCAAGTCGGTGGGCGCGGAACGCACCTATTTCCCCGATCTGACGACGCGTGAGGCGATGCACGACGCGCTCGATGCGATCATGGACGCACTGTGGGAACGGATCGAGCGCGCCGAAGCGCGCGGCCGCACCGTCACGCTCAAGCTGCGCTATGCCGATTTCCGCACGATCACGCGTGCCCGCAGCTTCGGAGCCCCGGTCGGCGATCGCGCGCCGATCCTCGCCGCCGGCCACGAACTGCTCGATGCGCTCGCGCCCTTCCCGTCCAGCGTCCGCCTGCTCGGCCTCACCTTGTCGTCGCTCGCCGAGGACAAAGCCGAGGGTAGCAGCCAGCTCGATCTCGCGATCTGATTCAGCCGCCGTTCGCCGCCCGGTGCATCCGGGCATTCTCTACATAATGAGCGACGCCCAGTTGGTTGCCCGCACGCTCGACATCGCTCAGCATCCGTAGCAGCTTGGCCGGCCGCCCCGCCCACAGCTCACCCGCGCCGATGCGCCTGCCAGGCGTCATCATCGCGCCGGCGGCCAGCATGCCCTCGCTTTCGATATGGCCGCCGTCCATCACGATCGCGCCGAGGCCGACAAATGCGCGATCCTCGAGCACGCAGCCATGCACCATTGCCATATGCCCGATCAGCACATCATCGCCGATGATCGTCGGCTGCCCCGCATCGCCCGGCAGGCGCGGCGAATCGACGTGGATCACCGTGCCGTCCTGGATGTTGGTGCGCGCGCCGATGCGGATGAAATTCACATCCGCGCGCAGCACGCAATTGTACCAGATGCTCGAATCGGGGCCGATCTCGATGTCGCCGATCAGGCGGCAACCCGGCGCCACGAAGGCGGTCGGATGGATGACCGGCGTCTTGCCGTTGAAGCTGATGATGCTGACGCCGTCCATTGTCTCTCCCCGGAAACGCCGGCCTTCAGGGCCGGTCGATCACATAACAGATATGCGCGCTCAGCGGATGGTCGGCGGCAAAGGCCGGATGCGCGAAATCCATGTCGGGCCTCCGCTCCATGCCCAGCCGCTTCATCAGCCCCCAACTGCGGACGTTGGCGGCAACGGTGATCGCCGCGATCCGCGGCGCCGCCAGATTGGCCCAGCCCCAGGCCAGGCTCGCCGCCGCCGCCTCGCGCGCATAGCCATGCCCCCAGGCGTCGGCGCGCAGCCGCCAGCCAATCTCGATCTCGCCATCGATGCTGCCGACATTGCCGGGCTTGAGGCCGCAGAAGCCCAGCAGCGCGCCATCGGAGCGCCGCTCGACGATCCAGAAACAATATCCATGCTCGGCCTGTAGCGCCTGCTGGCGGGCGACCGAGATCTTCAGGCGTTCGGGATCCTCGATCCCGCCCAGATGCTCCATCACTGCGGGTGTATTGGTCGCGGCGACAAACGCATCGCCATCCTCGTCACGCCAGCCGCGCAGCAACAGCCGCTCGGTCTCGACGATGACGCTCACCGCCCCCGCCCTTCGCCCGCAGGCGTCCACGCCTTGACGAGCGGGAGGATGCTGGAGAAATCATCGGTCCATTCGACGAAGTCGGGGCGCGGCGACAGCCGGACCCAGTTCTTGTGCCCCTTGGGCGCGCTCGCGATGATCATCGCCAGCATCTTCGGATCGCGCGACATCGCCACCCAGGTCGAGCTGCTCAGATAGCGCCCCTCGGGCGACTTGCCGTCGATCTCGTCGACAAGGAGGATTGCGCCCCACCCGCCCTCTTCGGCAGCCGCCGCGACGACGGGTCTGAGATCGAGGAAGCGGTTGGAGATGTGGACGAGCAGCAGTCCTTTCGGCGCCAGCACGCGGCCATAGATGGCGAAGGCCTCGCGCGTCAGCAGGTGCATCGGCACCGTGTCCGAGGAAAAGGCGTCGAGCACGAGCATGTCGAGCGATGCCGATGCATGCGCCGCGATCGTCAATCGCGCATCGCCGATCTCGATCGGAACATCGGGCAGGCAATCGCGCAGGAAGTGGAACTTGCCTGAGTCGCGCGCGATCCGGACCACCGCCGGATCGATCTCGAAATAGCTCCAGCGCTGCCCCGGCCGCGCATAGCAGGCGAGCGTCCCCGTCCCCAGCCCGACGACGCCGACCCGGGCGTTCCCGCCCGCCGGCGAAGCGTCGAGCGCGAGGAGCGATTGCCCCACGCCCGAATGCGGCCCGTAATAGCTGGTCGCATCGCGCTCCCGTCCGGGCTCCATGATCTCCAGCCCGTGGCTGGTCGTGCCGTGCGACAGGATCCGGATGCCGGCGGCAGGGACATCGCGCACCGTGTAGATGCCGAAATAGCTGCGCGTCCGCGCGCCCGGCGTCGCGCTCAGCACGAAGGACTGCCAAAGGCCGATGACCAGCAGCACGGCGGCGAGCGCGGCGACGAAGGGCGCGCGGCGCCCTACCGCGATGCTGCCGAGGATGACGATCAGCAACGCCGTCTCCGCCGAATGGGGATGTGCGGTGGGCTCGGTCGCAATGGCGAACCAGGCAGCCGCGAAGACGATGACGATGATCGCGATACCCGCCATCCGCGCGATCCGGGGGTCGCGCCACAGCCGGTCCTGCACCGCGAAAGGCGAGGCCATCGGCACAAGCGCGCCGGCCATCAGGACCAGGATCGGATGCTCATAGGTCCAGTCGAAGAGCAGCGGCGCGATCAGCCCCGCGAATATCCCGCCCAGCACGCCGCCCAGCGACATGGCGAGGTAGAATCCGGTCAGCCGGTCGGGCGCCGGCCGCAGCCGGTACATACGCCCGTGCAGCGCCACCGCGACGACGAACAGCAGCAGCAGCCCCGCCCCCATCGAGAATAGCGGAAGAGAGGGGTCGTTGCGGACCGACAGCACGCCCATCACGAGCAGGACGAAGGGCGACAGCCGTCCGATCGCGTCGGAAAGCCCGCGCCGGCTCGCGAAAGCGACCGAGAAGCTGAGCAGATAGAGGCCGAGCGGCAGCACCCACAGCAGTGGCATCGCGACAATGTCGGTGGTGATGTAGGTCGTCGTCGACAGCATCAGACCGGAGGGCACGAAGGCCAGCAGCACCCACATCAGCTTGCGGCGCATCGGCGCAGGTTCGGAAAGCGGAAGCGTCTCGACGCGCGCCGCGCGCCCACGCGGCAGCATGAAGGCGCATGCCAGCACCAGCAGCCCGAGGATGGCGTAAAGGCAGCTCCACAAATAGCTCTGGTCCGCCAGCGCCAGTCGCGGCTCTACGATCAGCGGATAAGCGATCAGCCCGCCAAAGCTGCCGAGGTTGGACGCGGCATAAAGCGCATAGGGATCACGCCCCCCGCTCGCGACGCTGTACCAGCGCTGGATCAGCGGCGCTTGCGCCGAAACCGCGAAGAAAAGCGGCCCGATCGACAGCGCGAGCAGATAGGGAACCCACAGCGCCGGATTGGCCGTCGGCGAGGGATAGATCGCCGCCAGCCCGATCGGCAGCCACAGCGCCGCCGCCGCGAGCAGCACGAGGTGGACGACCGCCTGCCGACTGACGCTCAGCCGCCCCAGCACATGCGCATAGGCATAGCCCCCGAGCAGCAGCGCCTGATAGACCAGCATCGCGCTGTTCCACACCGCCGGCGCACCGCCCAGCCGGGGCAGCGCCATGCGCGCGATCATCGGCTGAACGAGGAAAAGCAGGAAGCTGCCGACGAAGATCGTCAGCACGAACAGCCAGCCGCGCCAGTGCGCGTCGTCTGTATCGATCGGCGCAACGTCGGCGGTGGCGGCGATTCCCATCAGGCCCCCAGCAGGCGCGCCGCATGCGCGGCATGATAAGTGAGAACGCCCGAGCAGCCCGCGCGCTTGAACGCGGTCAGCGTCTCGAGCACCAGCGCGTCGCGGTCGCCCGCGCCCGCAGCTGCCGCCGCTTCGATCATCGCATATTCCCCTGAAACCTGATATGCGAACACAGGCACCTGGAACTCGTCCTTCACGCGACGGATGATATCCAGATAGGGCAGCCCCGGCTTCACCATCACGCTGTCCGCGCCTTCGGCAAGGTCCAGCGCCACTTCGCGCAGCGCCTCGTCGCTATTGGCATGGTCCATCTGGTAGCCGCGCTTGTTACCCTTGAGCAGCCCGCGCGATCCCACCGCGTCCCGGAAGGGGCCGTAGAAGGCCGACGCATATTTCGCCGAATAGGCCATGATCTGGACTTCGCGGTGATTGCCTGCCTCGAGCGCGGTGCGGATCGCCCCGACGCGCCCGTCCATCATGTCAGACGGCGCGATGATGTCCGCCCCCGCCTCGGCCTGCACCAGCGCCTGACCGACGAGCACGTCCATCGTCTCGTCGTTGAGGACATTGCCCGCCGCGTCGATCAGCCCGTCCTGCCCATGGCTGGTATAGGGATCGAGCGCGACATCGGTCAGCACGCCCACCTCGGGCACGGCATCCTTCAGGGCGCGGATCGCCTGGCACATCAGATTGTCGGGGTTGAGCGCCTCGCGCCCGTCCTCGCTGCGCCGCTCGGGCTGGGTATAGGGGAACAGCGCGACGCACGGTATGCCCAGCCGCGCCGCCTCGCGCCCGCGCTCGACGATCAGGTCGACCGACCAGCGCGACACGCCGGGCAGCGTCGATATCGGTTCCTCCACGCCCTTCCCCTCGACCACGAAGAGCGGCCAGATGAAATCGCTCGGCGCAATCCGCGTCTCGGCATGGAGCGCGCGGCTCCACGCCGTGTAGCGCGTGCGGCGGAGGCGAAGAGCGGGGAAGGATGCGTAGGTCATGACCGGGCACTAGAGGATTTCATTCCGTCCCGCCATGACACAAGAATCTTATGCATCCGTAACGAAGGACGCGCGTTTGTCGGGCATGAGCAAAGATTTACCCCACCAGGCCGTCCTCATCGTCAACGCCATGTCGCGCAAGGGTCGCGATCTGTTCGAGGAAGCGAAGGCGAAGCTGGCCGCCGCTGGCGTCGATCTGATCGCCGCGCACGGGCTGAAGGATCCGCGCAAACTCGTCCCCACGGTGCGCGAGGCGCTGGCGGCGCGCGCGCCGATGGTCATCGTCGGCGGCGGCGACGGATCGCTGTCGATGAGCGTCGACGAGTTCGTCGGCAAGGACGCGGTCTTCGCACTGCTCCCGCTCGGCACCGCCAACAGCTTCGCGCGCACGATGAACATCCCCCTCGATCTCGACGGCGCGATCGCGGTGATCGCGGACGGCGAGCGGCGGCGCATCGATCTCGGCATGATCGACGGCGATTATTTCGCCAATTGCGCGGCGATCGGCCTGTCGCCGATGATCGCCGAAACGGTGCCCCACGGCCTCAAGCGTGTCGGCGGCCGTGCCGGCTATCTCGGCTGGGCGGCGTGGAAATTCCTCGGCTTCCGCCCCTTCCGCGTCACGATCGGCGAAGGCGATACGGCCGAGACGATCGACGCCGTCGAGCTGCGCATCGCCAATGGCGGCTATCATGGCGGCACCGAGCTCGTCGAAAGCGCCGAGCCCGACAGCGGCGAGATCGTGGTTCAGGCGGTGATCGGCAATGCGAAACACCGCCTCGTCACCAGCTGGGCGGCGAGCCTGATGAAGCTGCGCTGGCGCAAACAGACGCTGCGCGAATTTCGCGGCACCGCGCTCCGCATCACGACCGATCCCCCCCTGCCCATCTCGATCGACGGCGAGGTGCTGGCCCATACCCCGGTGACCGCAAGGGTCGCGAGAAGCGTGATCGAAGTCGCCGCTCCCCGGACGGGCTAACCGATCGGCGCCGCCTTCCCCGTCGCATCGCAATCGGCCAGCGTCTCTTCCTCCACCTCGATCTCCGACTTGGCCGGAACGAGATGCAGCTTGCGCCACCCGCCGTGCAGATAGAAGGCGATCGTCATAACCAGCGAAGCGAGCGAGCCCGCCGGGAAGCTCCACCAGATCGCATCCGCGCCCCAGAGCGGATCGAAAGTGGCCGCCAATCCGATCCTGACCGGAATCAGCGCGACCGCAAGGATAATGAGCGGCCCCAGCACTGCGCCATTCGCCCGCACCGTCGCGGCCAGCACGATCGACGCGCCGAACATGATGAAGCTCCACCCGGCGATCAGGTTCATCCGCACCGCGATCTCGATGGCCTCGTCATGCGAACCGAGGAACAGCCACAGCACATGGCGATCGAGCAGCGTCAGGATCAGCAGCAGCGCGCCGGTCAGCACGCAGTTCATCACGATCCCGGCCCAAGTGATGCGGTCGACGCGCCCCCACTGTCCCGCGCCGATATTCTGCGCGACCATGGCGCTGACGCCCGCGCCTACCGACATGGCGGGCATCTGGATATAGGTCCAGAGCTGGTTCGCCGCGCCGAAGCCCGCCGTCGTGCTCGTGCCGTGACGGTTGACCAGCCCGATCATCGCCAGCGCGGAGATCGAGACGACCAGCATCTGCAGCCCCATCGGGAAACCCTTGCCGACAATCAGCCGCACGAGGTCGCCGCGCGGGATCAGGTAGCGAAGCTCGGGTCCGCGCAGCCGGATCGTCAGGTCGCGGGCGTAGATGTAGGTGATGAGCGAGGCGAGCGCGATGCTGTTGGCGATCAGCGTCGCCACCGCCGATCCCTCGATCCCCAGCCTCGGCATCCCGGCAAGGCCGAGGATGAAGACGGGATTGAGGATCACGTCGAACAGCGATCCCAGCGCCATGAACTTGAGCGGGGTCATCGAATCGCCCGTGCCGCGCAGCGCCATCGTCAGCAGCACCGACAGGAAGCCGGGCAACATCGCGATGAAGATCGGGCGGATATAGGCGAGCGCCAGCGGCGTCACTTCCGCAGGCGTCGACAGCAGGCGGAGCAGCGCGGGCGCCGCGATCAGCCCGACGATCACCGTCACCACCGAGATCGCGGCGAACAGGCCGAAGGCGCTGCCCAGAACGCGGCGCACCATGTCGATGTCGCGCCGGCCCATATTCTGGCCGATCAGGATCGTCGCCGCCATGCCGAAGCCGAAGACCGCGGCAATGAGCAGGAACATGACGAGGTTGGCGTTGGTCGTCGCCGCCAGTGCCTTCTCGCCCAGAAACTGGCCGATCCACACCGCGTTGATCGATGCGTTCAGCGACTGGAGGATGCTCGATCCCAGCGTCGGCAGCGAAAAGAGCAGCAGCGTCTTGGCGATCGGCCCCTTGGTGAGATCCATGCCGCCATGCGGGCGCGCCGGCGCCTTGGGCGCTTCCTGTTCGGCCATTTCGCTATGTCCCCAATTGTCCCGCGCCGATTCCGGCCATCATGCCCCCATCCCTCCTTCGCGCGCGAAGCGGCAAAAGGGAAGAGCGGACAGCCGCGATTGTGCTCCGGCGAAAGCCGGAGCCCAGGGGGTGACGAAACGCGGCGTGCACGACTGTTGAGCTCCGGCTTTCGCCGCAACACGACGGAGCCTCAGCCCAGCCCTGTCCGCGCCGTCATTGCGAGCGAAGCGCGGCAATCCAGCGGCTCATGCGCCCGGCTGGATTGCCGCGGGGCTGCGCCCCTCGCAATGACGGTTTTCAGCCCAACCGCGCGAGCGCCGCTTCCAGCCGCTCGGCCTCGGCGGCCTTCTCAGCATGATCGGCGCGTGCCTTCTCGACCGCTTCGGGCTTGGCGCGCTCGACGAAGCTGGGATTGCCCAGCCGCCCGGCGAGCGAATCGCGCTCCTTGATCGCCGCCTCGCGCGCCTTGGCGAGGCGCGCACGCTCGGCGTCGAGATCGATCACATCGCCCAGCGGCAGCACGAACGTGGCTTCGTCGACCACGACCTGCAATGCGCCGCCCGCACCGGGTTCGCCCGCCGCCAGATCGACGCGCGCCAGCCGCGCGATCGCCGCCGTCTGGCGATCGAGCCGCTCGCTCGTCACCGCGGCCGCATCGCGGACGTGGATGGGCAGCCGCGCGCCCGGCGGAACGCCCAGCTCGCTGCGCGCCGCGCGCACGTCGCTCACCAGCCGGATCAGCCAGTCGATCTCCTGCGCCGCTGCGGGATCGATCGCGCGCGCATCGGCCATCGGCCATTTGGCAACAATGATCGGATAGGCGCGCGTCCCCAGCGCGTTCCACAGTTCTTCGGTCACGAAGGGCATGAACGGGTGGAGCATGACGAGGATCTGGTCGAGTACCCAGCCGGCGACCGCTCTGGTCTCGTCGTCGATCGCGCCCCGCTCGTCGCCGCTCGCGGCAGGCTTGATCAGTTCCAGATACCAGTCGCAGAAACGGTTCCACGCGAACTGGTAGATCGTGTTCGCCGCCTCGTCATAACGCAGGTCGGCAAGCGCCAGGTCCAGCTTCTGCACCGTCTGGATCGTCTCGGCGATGATCCAGCGATTGACCGTCAGAGTCGCCGCTGGGGGCTCGATCGTCGCCGATGCGCCGATGCCGTTGGACATGGCGAAGCGCGTCGCGTTCCACAGCTTGGTCGCGAAGTTGCGATAGCCCTCGACGCGTTTCTCATCGAGCTTGATGTCGCGCCCCTGGCTTTCCATCGCCGCCATGAAGAAGCGCAGCGCATCGGCGCCATATTGGTCGATCAGGCCCAGCGGATTGACGACATTGCCCTTGGACTTGGACATCTTCTGCCCGTCGGCCGCGCGGACAAGGCCATGCAGGTAAAGGGTTCTGAACGGCACGCTCTCCTGAAGCGGCAGCTTGCCGTTCTCGCCCATGAAGTGGATGCCCTGCATCATCATGCGCGCATCCCAGAAGAACAGGATGTCGAAGCCCGAGATCAGCACGTCGTTGGGATAACGCCCCATCGCGCGCACATCGGCGTCGGGCCACCCCATCGTCGCGAACGGCCACAGCGCCGAGGAGAACCAGGTGTCGAGAACGTCAGGATCGCGAGCAAGAACCGAAAGAGTCTTGCCGTCCAGCTCAACGCCCCCCTGAGCCAACGCTTCTTCCGTCGCCACGACAAAGGCCGGACCATAATAGGCCTTGGCAGCCTCTAAGGCCTCCGCCTCGGTCTCCGCGACGAACGATATCTGATCCGCCTGCTCTCCGCCCTTAAAAATATCGCGGCCGATGTCAGCGTAGGTGCGATCGGCGTTCCTCTCGAAATACTCCTTCGAAAGACCAAACCACGCCGGAATCTGGTGCCCCCACCATAGCTGGCGGCTCACGCACCAGGGCTGGATATTCTCCATCCAGTTGAAATAGGTCTTTTCCCAGCTTTTCGGCACGATCTTCGTCGCGCCCGTGCGGACGGCCTCGATCGCGGGCTTGGCCAGCGTGGCGGCGTCGACATACCATTGATCGGTCAGCCAGGGCTCGATCACGACGCCCGAACGATCGCCATAGGGCGTCTGGATGGTGCGCGGCTCGGCATCATGCTCATTGCCGTCCTTGTCGACATGGGGGACGAGGAAACCCTCGTCCTTCAGCCGTTGGACGATGATCTTGCGCGCCTCGAAGCGATCGAGCCCGATGAGGTCGGCGGGGATCAGCCCGTCGGCGGTCTGGGTGATCTGCGCCTTCGCGTCGAGCATGTTGAGCATGTCGCGCGCCTCGATCCCCGCGCGGCGGCCGACCTCGAAATCGTTGAAGTCATGCCCCGGCGTGATCTTGACCGCGCCCGATCCCAGCTCGGGATCCGCATGTTCGTCGGTGATGATCGGGATCAGGCGGCCGGTGATCGGCAGGCGCAGCTTCTTGCCGACCAGTGCGGCATAGCGTTCGTCGGCCGGGTTCACCGCAACGGCCATGTCGGCAAGCATCGTTTCCGGCCGCGTCGTCGCGACCTGGATGAAGCCCGATCCATCCTCCAGCGGATAGCGCAGGTGCCAGAAGCTGCCCTTCACTTCGCGCGTCTCGACCTCAAGGTCGCTGATCGCGGTGCCCAGGCCCGGATCCCAGTTCACCAGCCGCTTGTCGCGGTAGATCAGCCCCTGCCTGTGCAGGTCGACGAATACCTTGAGGACGGCCTTCGAAAAGCCCTCGTCCATCGTGAAGCGCTCGTTGCCCCAGTCCATCGAGCAACCGAGGCGGCGGAGCTGCTGGGTAATCTCGCCCCCGCTCTCTTCCTTCCACTCCCACACCTTCGCGACGAACTCTTCGCGCGTGAAATCGGTGCGCTTCTGCTGCTTGGCGTTCAGCTGGCGCTCGACGACCATCTGCGTCGCGATGCCGGCATGATCGGTGCCGACCACCCATTGCGCGTCCTTGCCCTGCAGGCGCGCGTGGCGGACAAGAATGTCCTGCAGCGTGTTGTCGAGCGCATGGCCAATATGCAGGCTGCCCGTCACGTTGGGCGGCGGGTTCACGATCGTGAACGGCTCGGCATCGGGGCGATCGAGGCGGAACAGCCCTTCGCTCTCCCAGCGGGCATACCAGCGCGCCTCGATGGCAGCGGGATCGAAGGTCTTGGGCAGTTCGGTCATGACGGCCCGCTCATAGCAAGGCAGGCCGTCATGACAATGGTTCGGCAGACCGAGCCCCTCCCTTTCAAGCGAGGGGTTGGGGTGGGTGCGAGCGAAGCGAGCCGTCCCTTACAGACATACATCCCTCACAACCCGTTCGGGCTGAGCCTGTCGAAGCCCTTTCTTCTCCTTCTGCGCAAAGGCAGGAACGGCTTCGACAGGCTCGGCCCGAACGGAGCGGTGTTATCGGGCGGGTTTCAACCACTTGCCGAACCAGTCGAAGGCCTCGCCATACCACTGGATGCTGTTCTTGGGCTTCAGGATCCAGTGATTCTCGTCGGGGAAGATCACCAGTCGCGAAGGCACGTCGCGGCGCTGCGCGGCGGTGAAGGCAGCGATCCCCTGCGTATAGGGGATACGGAAATCCTTCTCGCCATGGATGACGAGCATCGGCGTCTTCCACGCGGTGACGTGGTTGACCGGGTTGCCGCGCTCATAGTCGGCGGCCTTCTCATAATAAGGTCCGCCATGTTCCCATTCGTCGAACCACAGCTCCTCGGTCTCATAGGCCATGGCGCGCGCGTCGAAGACGCCGGCATGGACGACGAGGCACTTGAACTGGTCGGGCCAGTTGCCCGCGATCCAGTTCATCATATAGCCACCATAGGACCCGCCCGCCGCGCAGGCATTGCCGGGATCGATAAAGGGGAACTTCGCCGCCGCAGCTGCAAGGCCCAGCTGCAGGTCCTTCAACGGCTTGCCGCCCCAGTCCTTGTTGATGCTGTCGGTGAACTTCTGCCCATAACCCATTGATCCATGGAAATCGACGCTCACCACCGCATAGCCGGGCGCGGAGAAGAGCATCGGGTTCCAGCGATAGGACCAGCTGTCGGAAAAGCTGCTCTGCGGCCCGCCATGGACGAGCATCAGCGTCGGCAGCTTGGCCTTGGCGCCCACCGGCGCGACCACCCAGCCGCTCACCGGATCATTGTCCGCGCCTGCGAAGGTGAAACGCTCGACGCTGGGCAGATCGACCCCGGCAAGCCGCTCGGCATTGACCGAGGTCAGCCGCGTCGCCACGCCCCTGGGCGAAATACGGTAGAAATCGGCAGGCGCGGTGATCGTGTCGATCGTCGCGATCGCACCGCCATCGGGCAACGGCACGACGCTCGACACATGCCCGCGCTGCGTCAGCCGCGTCACCTTGCCGTCGGCGACGGCGACGCGGAACAGCGGCGCGTCGAGATGATCGAGTCCGGTGACCAGCAGGCTCTTGCCATCCGCCGCCCAGACGATCGAATCGACTGATACGTCCCATGCCGGGGCCAGCGCCTTGGTCTCGCCCGTCTGCAGGTTGCGCAGGTGGAGCGCCATGCGATCCGCTTCATAGGTCGGCCTCTCCATGGCGGCATAGGCCAGCCACTGACCGTCGGGCGAAACCGCGGGCAGATTGTCCATCGCCTGATTGGCCTTGGTCAAGTCGACCGGCCCGCCGCTGCCGTCGGCCGGCGCGGCGAAGATGTCGAGGTTGGTCGACAGTGGCTCGATCCGCCCCGCTTCGCGCAGCGTGAAGAACAGGGTCTTGCCGTCGGCGCTCCACGCGAGCTGCTCGACCCCGCCGTCGGGCTTGGACGGCGTATCGCCGATCAGCGGCCCCTCGACCGACTTCGCGACACCGCCCGCGACCAGCGGCAGCACATAGACGCGCGATCGCACGCCCGGCGTCGCCCATGTATCCCAATGGCGCACGAACAGCTGGTCATAGGTGCGCGCGCTGCCGGCGGCCGTCTTCGCCGCGGGGGCGCAAGGCAGGCTGTCGCAATCGGTCGGCAAGTCCGCCCAGATCGCGACCTTGTCGTCCTTGGGCGACAGCAGGAAGCCGGAGAGATCGAAATCATAGCGCGTCACCTGCTCGGCCGCGCCGCCGGCAGGCGCGATCCGCCAGATCTGGTCGCTCCCCGAAGCATCGCTGATGAAATAGACGCTCTTGCCGTCGGCCGAAAAAGCCGGGTCATGCGCCTCCTTGCCCGCCGGCGTCGCGATCTTCGCAGGCTTCGCGCCCTTGGTGGAAAGATCGAGCAGCCACAGGCTCAGATGCCCCTTGTTGGCGGCCAGATCGGTCTCGCGCTGCTGCCAGACCAGCCAGCGCCCGTCGGGCGAGACGGTCGGCGCGCTCACGCGGCTGAGCGTGGCAAGATCGGTGGGGGTCATCGGCCGGGCAATGGCGACGGTCGAGGTGGAGGCGAGCCCGATCAGGGCCGCGAAGGCGATGCTCTTCATGAACGGCATTTCTATCAGCGCCGCCGCCGCGCGCAATCAGTCAGGATACAAGTGGGAACCGAAATGCGCCGTCAACGCTTCCACACCGAACCTAAAGCGCCCCGCCCGAAATGCGCTGGATTTCCTTCGCCACCATCGATTCGACGATGGCGGGCAGGTTGGCGTCGAGCCATTCCTTGAGCATCGGGCGCAGCATCTCTCGCACCAGCCCTTCGAGGCTGTTCTCGGGCGCGCCGTCCTCGGGCCGCACCTTGAGCCGCGATAGTGTCGACAGCGCGCTGCGCGTCGCCGTGGCGGTCGCGATCGACAGTATCTCGTCGTCGGGCACGATCATCGGCGGCACCTCTGCAGTGGGGGTGGCTTCGGGCTTGGCGGACGCGGTTTCGGCCGGCGCTTCCTCTGCGGGTGCCGGCTCGACGGTTTCGGTGAGTTCGAGAATCTCTGGCTCGGGCGAGGGCTGGACGAGCTTCGCCGCCTTCGCCGACGCCTTCCTGGCGCGCGCAGGCGGCGCATCATCCTCGGCAATGATGCGCTTGATCGAGGAAAGTATCTCCTCCATCGAAGGCTCGTGGCTGATGTGCCCCATCCGCGCGTTTACCCTATTTTGCAGGTGTCGCGCTTGTTGCCGGATTTTGCGAAGACGTGTCAACGGTGCGCGTGGCGACAGGCTGTGGCCGAGGGCTGTCTCCCCAGTCCCAGATATGGCTGCGCACGCGCTTGTAGTTGATCGACGGGTCGTAGAGCGGCCCGCCGGTATCGAGGCTCAGCTCCTGCGCGCCGGCATGGCCCATTGCCGCAAGCAGCGTGAAACCAGCGACATAGGCGTTGCGCTGCGCCGAGACGAGCTCGACCTGCGAATTGAGCAGTTCCTGCTCGGCGTTGAGGATGTCGAGGATCGTGCGGTTGCCCACACTGTTCTCGGCGCGGACGCCTTCGAGCGACAGCGTATTGGCCTGAACCGCGACCTTCGCCGAATCGATCACCTCGAGCGAGGAGCGCCAGCTGGCGAAGGCAGCCCTGGTCTGCGCGACGACGCTGCGCTCGGCGGCAATTTCATTCTCGATCGCCTGCCCCGATTGCGCCTGCGCCTGGCGGACGCGCGCACTGGACATGCCGCCCTGATAGAGCGGCAACGTCGCCGACACGCCGAGCGTCACCGATTTGTTGGTCTGCGAGACCGAAACCCCGGGCACGCCGCTGCCCAGCGTGTTGAGGAAGTTCTGATAGCCGCCGGTCGCGCCCAGCGAGAGCGTCGGCAGGCGCGCGCCATAGGCGGCGGCGACATCCTGCTTCGCAGCTTCGCGCTGCTTGGCGGCGGCGCGCAGGTCGGGATTGTCCTTCACCGCGATATCGACCGCCGAATCGGGGTCGCCGGGCAGGCCGGGCAGTTCGGGCGGCACTTCCAGATTGACCGGCACGTCGCCGACCAGCTGGATATAGGTCTCGCGGCTGCCCGTCAGATTGGCTTCGGCGGTCTGCAGGTCGCCCCGCGCACCGGCCAGTCGCGCTTCGGACTGCGCCACGTCGGTGCGTGTCAGGTCGCCGACCTCGAAGCGGTCCTTGGTGGCCTGGAGGTTGACCTCCAGCACGTTCACATTCTCGCGGTTGAGGCGGACGATCGCCTCGTCGCGGATCACGTCCATATAGGCGGCGACGGTCTGGCTGAAGACGGTCTGCTCGGTATCGCGCAGCGTCTCGACGCCTGCCGCGACGCGCGTCTCGGCGGCCTTCACCGCGTTGCGCACCGAACCGCCCTGATAGATGGGCACGTTGAGGTTCAGCTGCCCGCCGACCGACCGGCGCGGCGAGGTGAAGTCGTTGGACGGGCGTACCTTATATTCCTGGTACGATCCCTGAAGATTGGCGTTGGGCAGCCCGTTCGCCTTGGCGAGCGGCACATTCTCGTCGTTCGCGCGCTGTCCGGCGCGCGCGGCGGTGAGCGTCGGGTTCTTGTTGTAGGCCTTGGCGAGCGCATCGCGCAGCGTCTCGGCCGAAGCCGGCTGGGCGAGCAACGCCATCGCCGCGCTCGACATCGCGGCGGCCAGGGAAACGCAACGGATCATTTCGCCCCTTTTCAGAATATGAACGGCTTCGGCCGCTCGAAGCCCGGCAGCGCCGTCACTTCGATGTCGGCGAAGGCATCGAGCCCCAGCACGGCGCCCGCGCGCCGGCCGATCACCAGCCGGGTCACGCCATTGTCGGCGATCGCGCCGACGATGCGACCACCACCGGCAAGCTGCCCGGTCAGCGACTCGGGGATCTGTTCGACGGCACCGTCGATAAAGATCAGGTCGTAGGGCGCGCTAGCGGCATGGCCGTCGGCGAAGGCGCCCTCGATCACTTCGACATTGCTCAGGTCCGACAGCGCGGCCTTGGCCTGCGCGGCGAGCGCCGCATCGGCCTCGACAGCGACGACATGGCCGGCAAGGCGCGCGAGCAGCGCGGCGGTGTAGCCCGTGGCGGCGCCAATCAGCAGCACCTTATCGGTCGGCACGACCTCGGCTTCGCTCAGCAGGCGGCCGACGACCATCGGCGCGTTGAGCGCCCGGCCCTGGCCCAGCGGCTGCGGCGTATCGACATAGGCGATCGAGGCGCGATCCGACGGCACGAAGGTCTCGCGCGCCACTTCGTTCATCGCGACAACGACTCGCTGGTCGCTGACCGCATTGGTCCGAAGCTGGCTGGCGACCATCGCGCGGCGCATTGTTTCAAAGTTTTGCTCGGTCATCACGAACCCCTCGTCGCACAACTGTCTTAGCTATGCAATACACTATTGTCGAAACCCGCTTCTATCCAGTCATTAGCGCCACGCCAAGCGCGGTTCGTCGAAGGAGGAAAGCCGCTTGCAGAAGCGTTGCCGCCCTGCCCCCGCCCGTCGCGCTGGACAGGCCGGGTCCGCCGCCACAAAAAGGCTGCCGGGCAGCACGCATCCCTGAACCAAGGCGCGCGCCTCGAACGGGGGAGGAAAAGAACGGTGCAGCGCGAAATGGGGCCGGGCGCCCTGCTGGACAGCCGCGGCCGGCTGGTCGAGCCCGGCTGGGCGAAATCCGAAATACGCCAATATGATCGCTCGGCGATCGCAGCGCACCCACTGCGCATCAAGGAGTGGGACTATTACTGCATCCTCACCCCCGATCACGGCATCGCGCTGACCGTCGCCGATAACGGCTATCTGGGTTTTCTCGGCATTTCCTGGATGGATTTCCGCCAGCGCAAGGCCAGCAATGGCGGCGCCGTGATCCCATGGCCGATGGGACGCATGGCGATGCCGGAAAGCGCCGACAGCGGCGATATCGTGCAAAGCCGTGACGGACTGTCGCTGGCCTTTCGCCACGAAGCGGGCGGCCGCAGGCTGACCATCGACGCACCGCGCTTTCGCGGTGGGCTTTCGGGCGAACTATGGCTCGATCAGCCGCCGATGGACCGCATGGTCATCGCGACGCCCTTCGCGGGCGCGCCGAAGGCCTTCTACTATAACCAGAAGATCAACTGCCTCGCCGCCTCGGGCGAAATCCGAATCGGGGACCGGAATGTCCGCTTCGATCCCGACAGCGCGTTCGGGGTACTCGATTGGGGGCGCGGGGTCTGGACCTATCGCAACAGCTGGTACTGGGGCTCGGCCTCGGGCCTCGTCGATGGCCACCGCGTCGGCTTCAACATCGGCTATGGCTTTGGCGACACGTCGGCGGCGACCGAGAATATGTTGTTCGTCGACGGCATCGCGCACAAGCTCGATCGCGTGACCTTCCACATGCCGCCCGGCGCGCCGGATTCGGGCGCCTGGCATTTTTCGAGCAATGACGGCCGCTTCACCATGACGATGCAGCCGATCGTCAATCGCCACCACATAACCAATCTCGGCCTGTTCAGGACGGCGCAGGATCAGCTGTTCGGGCTCTTCTCGGGCGAAGTCCGCCTCGACGACGGGACGGTGCTCGCGATCCGCGACCTGCCCGGCTTTGCCGAGGAAGTGCGCAACCGCTGGTAGCGCCGGGAAAGGAAGGATGGAGGCCCGAGCCGGAATCGAACCGGCGTGCAAGGATTTGCAGTCCTCTGCGTAACCACTCCGCCATCGGGCCGGAAGGCCAGCGCATGTGCGCAACGCGAAGCGGGCTGTCAACCGCGAATCGCCATCCTCTCCGGCATCGGCGCGACAGGCAGGTGCATCCCGCGCGCCAGCGGATAGAGCGTTTCATTCTCGTGCGCGATGCGCCGCGAGAGCGCACCGAGGATCAGCCGGGTCGCGGCGCGGAACCCCGCCCAGTCCTGCGCGATCCGGTCATCCTTCCATTCGGTCATATAGGCGGTGAAGCGCTCGGCGAGATCGCCCATCTCGGTCTGGAAGCGCGAGGCGACGAGCGCGCCCTGCGTGCCGCCCTGCGCGATCATGCCGGGGTAGAGATAGCGATCCTCGACCGCCAGATGCGTCAGCAGGGCCCGTGTCAGCCCCCAGCGCAGCGCGGCGACCGGGCGCGGTTCGTCCGCCGTCTCCACCAGCCGCATAAGATCCGCCGCGATCGCCGCGATATCGTCGTGCTGCCGGCGCAGCCCCTCGACATCCATCCCGCCCCTGCTGCCCATCGCCTGCCCCTGATGGAAAGATGGGCATCATTTTACATTTCGACATTAAGATGTGCTTAGCGCCGGCGCGAAAATATGGGCCTCCGCATTGTGCGGCCGCGGCCCGTTCCCGGCGTCCGGCTCACATCGGCATTGACGCACGCGGCGCGGCGGTGGAAACGCCCGGCATCATGACGACCGGTGCACATCTCCAGCTCTTCAACAGCTTTACCCGCTCGATCGAGAGCTTCCAGCCGATCGAGCCCGGCAAGGTGCGCCTCTATTCCTGCGGCCCGACCGTCTATCACTTCGCGCATCTCGGCAATCTGCGTGCCTATGTCTTCACCGACACTTTGAGCCGCGTGCTGAGCTGGAAGGGCTACCGGGTCGACCACGTCATCAACATCACCGATGTCGGCCACCTGACCTCCGACGCCGATGCCGGCGACGACAAGATGGAAGCGGCGGCAAAGCGCGACAACAAGTCGATCTGGGACATCGCGGCTTTTTATACCGACGCCTTCAAGCGCGACGTCGCCCGCCTTAACATCCGCCAGCCCGCGCGCTGGTCGGTCGCGACCGAGCATGTCGGCGACATGATCGCCTTTGCCGAGCGCATCGAGAGCAAGCATTGCTACCGCCTCGACAGCGGCCTTTATTTCGACGTGACGACGGTGCCCGATTACGGCCGCCTCGCCGGCACGCGCCCCGACGATCGCGAAGGCCGCATCGCCGAGGTCGAGGGCAAGCGCCACCCGTCGGACTTCGCGATCTGGCGCACCTCGGCGCCCGACGAGCATCGCCAGATGGAATGGCCCTCGCCCTGGGGCCCCGGCGCGCCGGGCTGGCACCTCGAATGCTCGGTGATGAGCCTCAAATATCTGGGGCCGCAGTTCGACATCCACACCGGCGGGATCGATCACCGCGAAATCCATCATGTGAACGAGATCGCGCAGAACCAAGCCTATACCTGCACCTCCGCGACCGGCGCCAACTGGTGGATGCACAATAATTTCGTCGTCGATCGCGGCGGCAAGATGTCCAAGTCGAAGGGCGGCTTCGCCACGCTCCAGTCGCTCGTCGATCGCGGCGTCCATCCTCTCGCCTATCGGCTGCTGTGCATCAGCGCCCATTATCGCAGCGAGCTGGAATTCTCGGTCGAGACGATGGCGGCGGCGCTCACCAGGCTCAAGCGGCTGGTGATGGCGGTGGAAAAGCTGCGCGATCAGGCCGCCGGCAAGCAGGTCGACACGCTGCCCCCCGCCGCACAGGCCCTGCTCGATCGCTTCGATGCGGCGATCAGCGCCGATCTCATGATCCCGCAGGCGCTGCCGCTGCTCGACGAGGCGATTGCCGCCAAGCCGGTCGCGCCCGAGGCGCGCATGGCGATCGCGCTGCGCATGGATGAGGTTTTCGGGCTCGAGCTCGCGACGATCACCCGCGCTTCGCTCCGCGTCCGCCCGCTCGACGCGCTGATCGACGAGGCCGATGTCGAGGCCCGCCTCGCCGAACGCAAGGCCGCGCGCGTCGCCAGGGATTTCGCCACGTCCGATCGCATCCGCGACGAGCTGACGGCGGCCGGGATCGAGATCATGGACGGCGATCCCCTCGGCTGGGAATGGCGGGTCACGCTGGACTGATCGCGACCAGGAACCACGATTGCGCGAGTATGCGCGCCGCATCCCGAATCATATTGCCATGGCGCTGCCGCCCATGTGACCTTTCCCTGCCTGTTCTTTGGGGGAAGGACGCAAATGTCTCATATGGCCTTGAAATCGCTCGTCGCCGACCTTTGCGACAGACTGCCTATATGCTCGGTGCATCCCGATGGAGACATTGCTCTCTTCGGCGTAGAAATATCCAACTGGGCGCCGTTCATCGCCCTCGCGGCCTTCCTCGTCACCCTCTTCTTCAACTGGCTTACGCGTCGAAGCAGTCTGCGCGTGGAACGATCGAACGCCTATTTCAACCTTGAAATGGCATCGAGCACCATATTCAAATATGAAGCCGAGCACTCTAGGAAGATCGATGCCTTCAGGAAACCCGAAACGCCAGCAAATAAGGATGAAATTATAAATGATTTCACCGAAAATCGATTGCACACCTATAATTTATACTTCCAGACTCTCAACCTTTTCGAGGTTTGCGCTCGGTTTCGCAGACAGAAAATCATAAACTCTGAGATTTTCGCAAGCTGGGTCGCGTGGTTTTATGATACACTGGACGACTGGTATTTTCGCCATGAATGGAGCGATCTGAGGCGAAACTACACGCGCGATGTTCGGGATATCTTCGATCACGGCATCGGGCTTTTCGGCGAAAAGGCATACGGCGAATGCAAACTTAACGATACTGAACGGCGCGCCGCATTCTATGTGGGTGTTGCCCGGATCATGAGATGCAAGGAAATAAAAAAGTGGAAAAGCGAGTTATATCCGGATCAGGGACCCAAGGAGGGGGGGATCGCCCGCATGAAGCGTTGGGCGCGCCATATTGGGCTCAATCGGCCGGAGAGCTTGCCGAAGCCGCCCATTTCTTCGCCCGAACCATCGGAGGCGATCCCCGCTACATAAGCCATGGCGAGGTCCAGTGCGGGCTGAGCCCCGACGGCAAGGCCTGGGCGGGCGATCTCGATGCGCTGCTCGTCGAGGACATGGAGGATATCGGGCCTGAACGCAGCGTGCTCGTCGCGCGCGATGCGGACGGCGCGATGGTCGCTGCGTCGATCATATTGTGGGTCGAAACGCCGCGCATCCGCTATGCGGTCATCGAGGATCTGTCGGTCGACCCCGCCGCGCGTTCGCACGGCATCGGCGCCGCGATGGTCGCCGCGATCGAGGCCGAGGCGAAGCAGCGCGATATGGGCTGGTTCTTCCTCGAAAGCGGCAAGGACAACGAACGCGCCCATGCCTTCTTCGAGCGCCACGGCTTCGAAACCGTCTCGCACGTTTTCGCCAAGCGCCTCTAACGCCGGGCGCCGCGTCTAGCGCAGCGGCTTTGCGCGCCTGTCGCTCGCGGTCATGCCGGCGATGAGGCCGAACGCTGCGCCTGCGACGGCGAACAGCCCCGTCAGGATCATGAAGGCCATCAGCAGCCCCGCGACGGGACGATGCGACCAGCCGACGATCGCCGTGATCGCGCCGAGCATGACGATCACGGCGCCCGCGCCGAACAGAAATGAAGTGACTCTCTCAAGCTGAAGCTGCGTCATCGTCCACCTCCGACCCAAGGTTTGCGTGGTCGCGAACATAGGGCCCGCCGCTCGCTGAGTCGATCGGCGGAGAACGCGCCTCAATGCCGTCCCGGCCGCCCGCCATGCTGCCCGTCGGGGAAGCGCGGCATCCGCACGCCGGGGCTCGGCGTCGTCTGGCCGCGCATCGGCTGGAAGCTCGACGAAGGCGGCGGCCCGCCACGATGGAAATGGCCGGGGTCGCCGCGCCGGAAATGGCGGTCGCCCCCGCCGCCGCGGAAATAGAAGGCGCCGTCAGTACCCCAGTAGCCGTCATAGATCGGCCCGTAATAGCCGTCGTAGAAGCCGTCATAGGCATAAGGCCCGCCCGCATAGACGCCCCCGCCATAGCCATAGGTCCCCGCGCAGCCGGCGAGCGGCAGGGCAACGCACATCGCGACGAACAGTCTTTTCACGGCGTATCTCCTCGACCGTTATGGAAGGTGAACGATCGAGCGGCGTTACGGTCGCACCGTCATACCAAGATATCTGGCATGCCAAGATATCTGGACCCCTCCGTTCAGAGGGTTACAACCCCAGCCCATGACTCAGTCGATCGTCGCGGTGCTCCCCGCCCTCGCCCGTCCTCTCGTCGAGCCGCACATGCCCGAAGGGATCGATGCCCGCTGGTTCATGACCGAGGAGGAGGCCTATGCGCTCGCTCCTGAGGCGGAGATAGGCTGGCTCGACATGCAGAAGCCGGGCGCGACGGGCGAGGCGATCCGGCGCGGCGACAAGCTCAAATGGGTCTCGACCATCTATGCCGGGCTCGACGCCTTCCCGCTCGATCTGCTCATCGATCGCGGCGCGAAGCTCACCAACGGCGCGGGCGTGAATAGCGTGGCCGTCGCCGAATATGCGGTGATGGGCGTCCTCGTCGCCGCCAAGCGCTATCCCGAGGTGGTCGAGGCGCAGGGCCGGCGCGAATGGCTGTTCGATGCACCGGGCAAGACCGAGCTCGAAGGCACGAGCGCGCTGGTGATCGGCTATGGCACGATCGGCCGGCTGATCGGCGACCGGCTGAAGGCGTTCGGCGTCGCGGTCACCGGCGTGAAGCGCAGCCCGCATGGCGAGCCCGGCATCGTCGGGGCCGACGAGTGGCAGGCGCGGATCGGCGAATTCGACTGGATCATTCTCGCCATGCCGTCGACCGACGAGACCAAGGCGATGTTCGGTTTGGAAGAGCTGGCGGCGATGAAGCGCGACGCCTGGCTGATCAACATCGCGCGCGGCACCGTCGTCGATCAGGATGCGCTGATCGAGACGCTCAGGGGCCGCAAGATCGGCGGGGCCTTCCTCGACGTGGTGACCCCCGAGCCGCTGCTGGCCGATAGCCCGCTCTGGTCGCTGCCCAACACCTATCTCACCATGCATCTGTCGGGGCGCGCGCAGACCCGGATGTTCATGCGCTCGGCCGCGCTCTTCGTCGAAAATCTCGGCCGCTACCTGAAGGGCGAGGCGCTGCGTAACGAGGTCGACCTGCAACGGGGATATTGAACGTCATGACCAAGGCCTCCGATCTCTTCGTCCAGTGCCTGGAAGCCGAAGGCGTCGATCATGTCTTCGGCGTGCCCGGCGAGGAGAATCTCGACCTGCTCGACAGCCTGTCGCGCTCCACGCAGATCCGGCTGATCCTGACGCGGCACGAACAGGGCGCGGGCTTCATGGCGGCGACCTATGGCCGATTGACCGGCAAGGCCGGCGTCTGCCTCGCCACGCTCGGTCCTGGCGCGACCAACCTCGTCACCGCCGCCGCCTATGCCACGCTCGGCGGGATGCCGATCGTCGCGATCACCGGGCAGAAGCCGATCAAGCGATCCAAGCAGGGTCGCTTCCAGATCATCGACGTGGTCGAGATGATGCGCCCGATCACCAAGTTCACCCATCAGCTCGCCAGCGCCGACAATATCCCCAGCCGTGTGCGCGAGGCCTTCCGCGTCGCCGAGGAGGAGAAGCCCGGCGCATCGCATCTCGAATTTCCCGAGGATGTCGCGGACGAGGACGCCCATTCGGCGCCCTTCACGCCCAGCTTCGTCCGCCGCCCGACCGCCGACGAGAAATCGGTGCGCGCTGCGGTCGACCGTATCGAGGCTGCGAAGCGCCCGGTGCTCGTGCTCGGCGGTGGCGCCAACCGCCGGCTTGCGGGCAAGATGCTCGGCGAGTTCATCGACAAGACCGGCATCGCCTTCGTCACCACCCAGCTCGGCAAGGGCGTGGTCGACGAGGGCAGCGATCAGTTCATCGGCTGCGCCGCGCTGTCGGCGGGCGATTTCGTCCACCGCGCGATCGGATCGGCGGACCTCATCATCAATGTCGGCCATGACGTGATCGAAAAGCCGCCCTTCTTCATGACGCAGGGCGGCACCGAGGTGATCCATATCTCGACCAAGACGGCCGAGGTCGATCCCGTTTATTTCCCGCAGATCGAGGTGATCGGCGACATCGCCAACGCCATCTGGCAGATCAAGGAAGCGATCACGCGGCAGGATTGGGGCTGCCCGCTGATGCGCCGTGCCCGCGCCGCGCAGGTCGAGCACAACAATGCGCTGGCCGCCGACGCGCGCTTCCCCGTCACCCCCAGCCGCCTCGTCCGCGACGTGCGCGCGGCAATGCCCAAGGACGGGATCATCGCGCTCGACAATGGCGTGTACAAGATCTGGTTCGCGCGCGACTATCCGGCGCACAAACCCAACACCGTGCTGCTCGACAATGCGCTCGCCTCGATGGGCGCGGGCCTGCCCAGCGCGATGATGGCGGCGATGCTCCACCCGAGGCGCAAGGTGCTGGCGGTATGCGGCGACGGCGGCTTCATGATGAACAGCCAGGAAATGGAGACCGCCGTCCGCCTCGGCCTCAACCTCACCGTGCTGATCCTCAACGACGGCAGCTACGGCATGATCCGCTGGAAGCAGGCCAATATGGGCTTCAAGGATTTCGGGCTGACCTATGGCAATCCCGATTTCGTCAAATATGCCGAAAGCTACGGCGCGCACGGCCACCGCGTCGAAAGCAGCGAGATGCTGCCCGATCTGCTCCACCGCTGCCTCGGCGCAAGCGGCGTCCATCTCATCGACTGCCCCGTCGACTATTCGATGAACGACCGCATATTGAATCGCGAAATCAAGGAGTTGAGCGAGGCTTTATGACGAACCAGCTCAAGGATATCTATCCGCTCTACCTCGCCAACGAGGCGCAGCAGCCCAATGCAGACCTAGAGGTGACCGACAAGTTCACCGGAAAGCTCGCCTTCCGCGTCGCGCAGGCCGACGCAGCGACGATCGATGCCGGCATTGCCGCAGCGGTCGAGGCGGTCGAGCCGATGGCGCGCATGGCGTCCTATGAGCGGCAGGCCGTGCTCCAGCACTGCGTCGCGCGCTTCACCGAACGGTTCGACGAGCTCGCCTATGCGCTGTGCGTCGAGGCGGGCAAGCCGATCAAGGACAGCGAGGGCGAGGTCGGCCGCCTGATCGACACCTTCCGCATCGCCGCCGAGGAATCGGTGCGCCTCTACGGCGAGGTCCAGCCGCTCGACATTTCCCCACGCGCCAAGGGCTATCAGGGCATATGGAAGCGCGTGCCGATCGGCCCCTGCTCCTTCATCGCGCCCTTCAACTTCCCGCTCAACCTTGCGGCGCACAAGGTCGCGCCGGCCATCGCGGTCGGCTGCCCCTTCGTGATGAAGCCCGCCAGCCGCACGCCGCTGGGCGCAATCATCATGGGCGAGGTTCTGGCCGAGACCGATCTGCCCAAGGGCGCCTTCTCGATCCTGCCCGCACACCGCGACGGCGCAGACCTGTTCACCATCGACGAGCGCTTCAAGCTGCTCAGCTTCACCGGCTCGCCCGCGGTCGGCTGGGATCTGAAGGCGCGCGCGGGCAAGAAGAAGGTCATCCTCGAACTGGGCGGCAACGCGGCGGTGGTGATCGATCACGACGCCAATCTCGACGATGCCGTCCAGCGCACCATCTTCGGCGCCTTCTACCAGTCGGGCCAGAGCTGCATCGGCGTCCAGCGCATCGTCGTCCATGCCGACGTCTATGACGATTTTCGCGATCGCCTCGTCGCCGCCACGAAAAAGCTGGTCGCCGGCGACCCCAAGGATCGCAACACCTTCGTCGGCCCGATGATCGACGAGAAGGAAGCGGCGCGCTGCGATCGCTGGATACTGGAAGCGATCGCGGCTGGCGCTACCTTGCTGTGCGGCGGCAACCGCGCAGGCACGCTGCTCGAAGCGACGCTGCTCGAAAATGTCCCGCGCGACAGCAATCTCAACCGCGAGGAAGCCTTCGGCCCCGTCGCCTTCTTCGAGAAGTTCACGACGTGGGACGAAGCGCTGGCCATCGTCAACGACAGCAAGTTCGGCCTGCAGGCCGGCATCTTCACCCGCGATTTCTTCAAGATCATGGATGCGTGGGACAGGCTCGACGTCGGCGGCGTCGTCGTCAACGACGTGCCCAGCTACCGTGTCGACAACATGCCCTATGGCGGCGTGAAGGAATCGGGCCTCGGCCGCGAAGGCATACGCTTTGCCATGGAGGACATGACCGAAATTCGGAACCTCGTGATCCGACGGGGCTAGGAATCGCCTCGACGCGAGAGCGGGCCGGCGTCGCACACGCGCGAAAGCCGCATTCCCGAACGGGAAACCCCGGCTCTTCAGGTCGGCTTTCGCGCACCCAATCACGCCTTCGTTGCAATTTGCGCCCGTTTCCATCAATGCGGCGCGACGAAAGGAACGAAATATGGCGGCGAAGTGGACGCCCGACAGCTGGACTCGCCATGAGGCGCGCCAGCTCCCGACCTACCCTGATGCGGCGCGTCTCGACGCGGCGACGACCGAGCTTGGCTCGTTTCCCCCGCTGGTCTTTGCGGGCGAGGCGCGTGCGCTGACGAGCGAGCTGGCCGAGGTTGCGCAGGGCAAGGCTTTCCTGCTCCAGGGCGGCGACTGCGCCGAGAGCTTCGCCGAGTTCCATCCGAACAATATCCGCGACACGTTCCGCGTCATCCTCCAGATGGCGGTGGTGCTGACCTATGCGTCGAAGCTGCCGACGGTGAAGGTCGGCCGCATGGCGGGGCAGTTCGCCAAGCCGCGCTCGGCCGATACCGAGGAACAGAACGGCGTCGTCCTGCCCTCCTATCGCGGCGACAATGTCAACGACATCGCCTTCACCCCCGAAGGCCGCCTGCCCGATCCGCAGCGAATGATCCGCGCCTACAGCCAGTCGGCGGCGACGCTCAATCTGCTGCGCGCCTTCGCGCAGGGCGGCTATGCCAATCTGCTGCAGGTCCATCGCTGGACCCATGATTTCATGGGCCGCAGCCCCTGGGCCAAGAAATATGCCGAGACGGCGGACCGGATCAGCGAAGCGCTCGACTTCATGGCGGCGTGCGGGATCAATCCGGAAACGGTGCCTCAGCTCAAGGCCACCAGCTTCTACACCAGCCACGAAGCGCTGCTGCTCCCCTATGAGCAGGCAATGACGCGGCAGGATTCGCTGACCGGCGACTGGTACGATACCTCGGCCCACTTCCTGTGGATCGGCGACCGCACCCGGTTCGAGGGCAGCGCGCACGTCGAATACCTGCGCGGCATCGGCAATCCGATCGGCATGAAGTGCGGGCCGAGCCTCGAGCCCGATGCGTTGCTGCGCATGCTCGACACGCTCAACCCCGGCCGCCAGCCGGGCCGCATGACGCTGATCACGCGCTACGGCTACGACAAGATCGAATCGGGCCTCCCCCGCCTCGTCCGCGCGGTGAAGCGCGAGGGGCATCCGGTGGTCTGGTCATGCGATCCGATGCACGGTAACGTCATCAAGGCGGCGAACGGCTACAAGACGCGGCCCTTCGACCGCATCCTCGCCGAGGTGCGCGGCTTCTTCGCCGTCCACCGCGCCGAAGGAACGTTCGCGGGCGGCATCCATGCCGAGATGACGGGCCAGAACGTCACCGAATGCACCGGCGGCGCGGTCGACGTGACCGAGCAGAGCCTGGCCGATCGCTACCACACGCACTGCGATCCGCGCCTCAACGCCGGCCAGTCGCTCGAACTCGCTTTCCTGCTGGCCGAAATGCTCAATCAGGAAATCAAGGAGCGTCGTCAGGCGGCCGCCTGAGCGCTCATTGAACCGGCCCTGATGCGGCGCAACGCGGCCGGATCGACAATCTCGATCCGGCCGTAGCCGCGCCTGACCAGCCCCCGCCGCTCGAAATCGCGCAGCGTCGCGTTGACCGTCTGCCGCGACAACCCCACCCCTGCCGCGATCTGCTCCTGCGAGACGAGCACGGCGCCGTCGCTCTCGCGCATCAGCCGCCCCGCCAGCATCGCCGCGATCCGCGCGCGCGGCGGCAGCGAGACGAGCGTATCGATATAGGCCAGCGCCTGCCGCTGATGTCGGCAGGACAGCACGCCGATCGCGCGCCAGATCGCGGGATGGCCCGCCGCGATGCGCTCGACCGCCGGCTGGTCGAGCGAGAAGAGGCTGACTTCGCCCGCCGCGATCGCATCCTGCGGCCGTTCGCGCCCGTCGATCGTCGACAGCTCGCCGAACCAGTCGCCCGCGCGCGCCACCAGCGCGACCATCTGCGCGCCCGCTTCCGAATAGCTGAGCAGCCGCACCTCGCCCGCGATCACCAGATGCAGCCCGTTGGGATCGTCGCCCAGATGATAGACGGCGGCGCCCGCCGCGTGCCGGCGCACGCGCCCCGCCGCCTTCATCGCTTCGGCGATCGCGCGATCGAGCGACGCGAACCAGGGGTCGCGGTCGAGGACGGCATGGGGATCGGCGTCGGCCATGGCGGAACCATCCGCCTCCACACCTCAATTGTAAAGATGCTTACAATCTTGCGCCGCGCCTCATGTTATCGTGCCTGAAAAGGAGAGAGACGATGGCGACGGCGATCAAGGACAATCAGACCCAATATTCGGCCGAGGAATGGCAGGCGCGCGTCGATCTCGCCGCCGCATACCGGCTGGTCGCGCTTTACGGCTGGGACGATCTGATCTTCACTCACCTCTCGGCGCGCGTGCCGGGGCCGGAGCATCATTTCCTCATCAACCCCTATAATATGATGTTCGAGGAGATCACCGCATCGTCGCTGGTCAAGATCGATATCGACGGCAATCCGGTGGGCGAGGCGACGGCGCCGGTGAACCCGGCGGGCTTCACCATCCACTCGGCGATCCACATGGCGCGCGACGACGCCCATGCCGTGATGCATCTTCACACGCCGCACGGCCAGGCGGTGTCGGCAATGGAATTCGGCCTGCTGCCGCACACCCAGACCGCGATGATCGCGCAGCACGATGTCGCCTATCATGACTATGAAGGCATCGCGACTGACCTCGACGAGCGCGAGCGCCTCGTCGAGGATCTCGGCACCAAGAACGCGATGATCCTGCGCAACCACGGCACACTCGCGGTCGGCGAAACGGTCGGCTCCTGCTTCGTCCGCCTCTATTTCCTCGAGCGCGCGTGCGAAGCGCAGGTGATGATGCTCTCGGCGGGCCGCGAGAATCTCAACAATCCGCCGCAGGGCGTGGAAGACAAGGTCGCCGGGCAGGCCAATCCCAAGGGCCTCGGCATGCTCGCGCAGGCGCTCGCCTGGCCCGCCCTGCTTCGCAAGCTCGACCGGATCGACCCGAGCTTCAGAAACTAGGTCCGGCGCCCGCCGGGCCCGGGCGATCATGGCGTTGCCCCGGACTCGTTCCGGGGCGACGCTTCCTGCGATCAACCTGTCCTACAGCCCCGCGGCGATGCTATGCCGATGGCCGGGCGGCCCGCCCGGTTCTTTGACATCGCCCGAGATTCGAAGTTGAGAAAAGCGCTCCAGCCTCTCAACTTTGTCAACTTCCAGAGACCGGAATCGCGATTTTCCGCCATTCCCTACAGCAACCATCGTCACGCTGACTACATCGTCATTGCGAGCGCAGCGAAGCAATCCAGACGATGCCCGGCGCGAAACTGGATTGCTTCGGCCTGCGGCCTCGCAATGACGATATGGGGCGGCAAGCCGAACGCCCCTCCGCCTCAATCCCCCAGCGGCAGGCTGAAATGAAAGCGCGCGCCTTGCCCCGGCGCGCTGTCGACCACGATGTCGCCGCCCATCGCACAGGCAAGGCGGCGCGCGATATAGAGCCCCAGCCCGCTGCCGCTGCCTTCCTCGGGCGCGACGCGGACGAACTTCTCGAAAATGCGTTCATGGTCGGCAGGATCGATGCCACGCCCCTGATCGGCGACGATCGCCACCGCACGGCCGCCTTCCTGCTCGCACCGCACCCAGATCATCGCGTCGGCGGGCGAATGGCGCACTGCATTGCCGATCAGATTGACCATGATCTGGAGCGCGCGGCGATAATCGCCCACCGCCCACAAGGTCTCGTCGCGCGGCGGCGCATCGATGCGGATACCGCGCCCCGCCGCGCGGACGTTGAGCAGCCCCGATGCGTTGCGCGCCAGCTCGGCGAGATCGACGGGCTCGCTGATCGGGCGGAAATCGGGGCGCTCGATCGCCTGCAGGTCGACCAGATCGTCGACCAGCGCGAGCAGATGACGCCCGGCGCTCGCGATGTCGTGCGCATATTCGGCATAGTCGCGGCGCAGCGGTCCGCTGGCGCGCGAACTCAGTCCTTCGGCGCTCGCGACGATCCGGCCCAGCGGGGTGCGCAGCGCAGCGTCGAGCCGCTCGCCGAACGCATCGTCCACCGGCGTCGCCGCCGGGGGCGCGGGCGGATCGAGATCGAGCAGCGCGCTGCCGCGATAACCCGCAAACTGCCCGTTGCCGTCGATCAGCGGTACGGCCGCCAGGCGAATCTGCGCACCGGTGGGGCGCAGCAGCGCGGGCTGCCCGCTGAACGGCCGGTGCGCCGCGAGCGCCGCCAGCAGCGGCATGGCCCCGTCGCTTTCCTCGCGCACGCTGAACAGCCGCGTCAAAGGCTGGCCGATCAACGCCGCCACCTCGACGCCGGCATCCTCCGGCTGGAGCAGGATCAGGTTGAGCGCGGCATCGGTCTCCCACAGCCAGTCGGCGCGCGAGCGCATATAGTCATGCTGGCGCTCGACGGGCGAGGCCGGCGCCGGCTGCGCGGCAGGTCGAGGGCTCCATCCGGCGATCGCGAGCGCAACGCCCTCCGCATCGGGCTTGGCGCGCACCCACAGGTCGAGATCGCGGTCGCCATCGGGGACGACCACCGCGCGCGACACGAGGATGCCCAGCCGCCGCGCCAGCCGCACCAGCGCCGCGACCGATGCGATCGCGATCGGCGCGCCATTGGCGCCCCCGGCCTTGGCGTTGAGCGCAGCGAAAGCCGCATCGGCCTCGATCAGCCGCCCGTCGGCGTCGACGCGCGCATGCACCAGATCGGCCCCGGTCATGCCGCGCTCCGTTCCGCAAGCGCGGCCAGCGCCTGCCGATAGCCCTCGTCGAGCCTCCACGCCTCGACCGCCTCGCGCGCTGCAGCGGGTTCGAGCACGGAGAAATCGTCGACGCAGTCGATGAGGCGGGGCTCGCCGACCCCGTTGATCGCCGCATGCTGGACGAGAATGGCCAGCGCCACGTCGCGCCCCACGCCCGACGCCTTCAACAGCAAAGCCAGCCGGTCGGGCGCGGCATCGCGCAACGCCGCCAGCGCATGATCGTAGGGAATCCCACCAAGCGGCGCGAGCAAGGCCGCCACCAGTTCGACTCGCCCGCGCGTCCAGGCGTCGAGCAGCCGGCGATCGTCGATCCCACCCCCCTCGGCAAAGGCACGCGCAAGGCGGATGGCAACGGCATCGATCGTCTCGCCTTCGTCATGCGCGTCGGCGATCGCGCGCCCGATGTCGGAAATCAGGCGATCGGCCAGCGCCGCCGGCATATCGTGCAGGCGGACGAGATAGTCGCGCAGCGCTGCCGCGATTCGCCAGACGAGACGATGGAAAAGCTCCGCAGGTACGTCGCGCTGATCGATCGCGGGCTCATAGGCCGCATCGGTGCGCCGCGCCTCGGCAAGCATGAGCGCACGGTCAGCCGCAAGCAGGTCCGCAGCCTGCCCGGTGCCGGCGACGGGATCATTGCCCATCTCGGCGACGGGACGCAGGCCGGCGACCATCCGGCACGTGGCGGCGCGCCCGGCAAGAAAGGCGATCAGTTCTGCGTCGCGCAACAACCCGGCACGATCGAGAATCGGCAATGCGATCGGCACGCGCGGGCTGGCAAGCGCCGCCGCCGCCGCCGGCCACTGCTCCTCGATTCGCGGGCCCAGCGCCGCGCGCAGGTCGGCCTCGATCCCGCCGACAAGCTGGTCGAACAGCCGCGACATCCCGGCGCGCGCGGCGTCGGAAGGGCGGCCGCCCGCGGGTAGGAAGAAGTCGACGGCAAGGTTGGCGTCGCGATCGGCGGCACTCAGCGCCGCCCGCGCCGCAGCCGCAAGCAGCCGCCCGGCTCCGGGCGCGGCTTCCGCTCCCCCGTCTCTGATCGCAACAGACATGACGCCCCCTTAGCCGCCCTGTCGTGAAAAGGCCGTTAAGGCCGTTCGTTACCCTTGCGGGCGGTAAGGCGCTGGGTCATCAGCAGCGTGGCGAAAAGATAGAGCGCCGCAACCCCCAGCCCGACGGTCCAGAAGCCGAGCAGCGCGAAGGGCAATTGCAACCAGATCAGCTCGTCGAGCGAGGCAAGCCACAGCGGCGGACGCGCGGGGCGTCCGACGAAACGGTGATGATCGCGGATCGCGATCCACAGCGCGATTGCGGTCGCGGCGAGCAGCAGCGCCCCCCAGCCCGCCCCGTCGCGAAACAGCCGCCAGCCCAGCGTCAGCCAGGCCCCGCCCGTCGCGGCGATGCGCCAGTTTTCCGGGGCATTGTGACGCCACGCCAATGTCGCCAGCCAACGCCCGACCGCCTCGACCGGCCCGGCGAGCAGGAGCAGGACCAGCCCCGGCCAGGCCCAGCCCGCCGCGAAAATCATCGCCGCCAGCACGGTCAGCCCGATCGCCGCCCAGTCGAACCAGATCGGCGCCAGCATCGCGCGCATCGCTCGCGGCGCCGCAAGCCGCGCCAGCGGCGCGAAGATGAAGCGATCGACCAGCCCGCGCGGCTGCTCGGCCGCTTCGCGCCCCAACGCATCCTGGATCGGTTCGGACAGCGCGCGCGAATCGAGGATGACGAGCGTCCCGCCCGGCGCCTCGACGAAACGCGCGCCGGCCTGCACGGCGCGGCGCAGCAAGGTCGATTGCAGGTCCCAGTCGCCCAGCATCGCCGCCGTCGACCGCATGAGTTCGCCGTCGAGCAGCAGCAGCCCACCCCAGCGCGTCTGCGCGTCGATCAGCTCCCAGTCCGCCGTCTCGGGCCGATCGGGCAGCGTCAGGATCGCCGATCCTTCATGCGTCAGCAGATGATCGAGCGTCGCCGCCCCCGTCACCAGCCCGTCGGCGACGAGCAGCAGGCGCTCCTCCGGGTGGATACGGTCGGCGGCATCAGCAACGCTGCGTGCGATGTCGACGCCCAGCCCATCGCGCTTCAGCCGGTCGATCGCGGCCAGCAGCGGCGCGGGCAGCCTTTCGACAAGAATGATGATGTGCGCCGCACCGGCGGCGGCAAGCAGGCGGGCCTGATGCTCGATCAGCGTCTGGCCCGCGATCGGCAGTTCGGCGCGCAAGGCCGTTTCGCCTTCCGCCTCCGCGCATGCGACGATCAGTCCAGCCAGCACTTCAGAAACACTCCCGCCCCAATGGAGCGGCAGCGTTAAGCACTTAGCGTGTCAGTTGCAAAGAGCGCGTCTCAGCGCCCGAAACGGGCCAACGCGCGCTCGACAAGGCGAAGCGCCGCCTGCGTGCCGGCGGGTTCCTCGGCGGCGGCATCGGCCGCGTCCATTAGCGTGGTCGCGCCGAAGCTCGCGGCAAGCCCCTTCAGACGATAGGCCGCTTCCTGCCATTCGGTCGCCGTCGCAGCGCCGCGCAGCGAATCGAGATGCTGGCGTGCGCTTTCGAGAAAAGCACGGCGAAGCTCAAGGATCAGCGCCGGATCGTCGCCGACGGCGGCGGCAAGCGCGGTTTCGAGGGCTCCGGGATCATAGGCCATGAAGCGTGTCTTAAGGGCGACAGGGTTAACAATGTCTTGTCACCCCCCGTTCTCATGCTGTCAAAAACTGGTAAGATCGTCGTCATGACCGGGGGATCGAAGATCGTCGGGCTCTGGGGCGATGCCCCTCCGCCCCAGGCAAGTTTTCAGGCCGAACGCGCGGACAGCGATTTCGCGGACACTGGCCTTGTGGATTATGAGGAGCCGGAAGCGCCCGAGCCCGAGCGCCCGGTCGCCGCGATTTTATGTGCGCTGCTTGCGGTCAGCTGGGTCTGCTTCGCGATCTGGGCGACGCTGACCGGCTTCGACTATGCGCGCCCCGCCGCGCCGCAGATCGGGCTGGCGATCGCCGTCGCCAGCGCACCCTTGGCGCTGATCGGCGTCATCTATCTGCTCGCGATGCGCAACAGCCGGCGCGAAGCGCAGCGCTTCGCCGCCACCGCTGCCGCGATGCGCAACGAGGCCGCCGCCCTCGAGGCGCGCGTCGCAAACCTCAACGCCCGCCTCGCCGAAGGCCGCGCCGCGCTCGCCGGACAGGCCGAGGATCTGCTGACGACCGGCGAACGCTCAACCGAACGCCTTGCCGCGATCAACGGCGCGATGCGCGACGAGGCCGCCGCAATTGACCGCCACGCCGAAACGCTGACCAAGTCTGCGGAAGCCGCGCGCGCCGACATGGCCGCCTTGCTCGCCAACCTGCCCAAGGCGCAGGTTCAGGCACGCCAGACGGCCGCCGCGCTGCAGGAAGCCGGCGCCGGCGCTGTCGAGCAGGCCGACGCCCTCGCCGCGCAGCTTGCCGCGCTTGGCGAGCAGGGGCGCGAAGCACAATCGATCGCCGATGGCGCCGCACGCCGGCTGGCCGAGCATCTGGGGTTGATCGAGACGACGCATGCGACGGCGGGCCAGAAGCTCGAGGACGGCGCGGCGCGCATGAATACGCTCGTCGATTCCGCACTCGCCCGCACCTCCGACGCGCTTGAAGAGACGCGGCGCGGGATCGAGGTCCAGACGGAAGCCATGCGCGCCTCGGTCGAGCAGACGCGCGCGCTGATCGCCAGCGCCAATGCCGAGGATGCCCAGTCGCTCGCGCAGCGGATCACGCAGGTCACGGCCGAGGTCGATGCGATCGGCAAGGCACTGACCGCGCATGACCATAGCGGCCATGCTATGATCTCCTGGCTTACCAACGGGCTCGGCGACATCGAAGCGCGGCTCGCCGCGCTCGACAGCGACAGCGCCCAGCGCACCGAGCGGCTGGGCGAGGCGATCGCCGCGCTTTCGGGCCATGCCGACCGGCTTTCGGGCGCGCTGTCCACCGGCGCGACCTCGGCCGAATCGCTCATCGGGCGCGCCGAGACGCTGCTCACTGCGCTCGACGCCAGCGCGCGCGAGATCGACGAGACGCTGCCCGGCGCGCTTGCCCGGCTCGACGCGCTCACTGGCTCGAGTCGCGATCGCATTGCCGGCATTGCCCCCGGCATTGCCCAGCTCGAAGCCGCAGCCGGCGAGACAATCGACCGGCTGGCGCAGGCCGAAAAGCTGCTCGACCAGCAACGCCAGGCCATTGCGCTCCTGACCGAAGCTGCCACTGGCCAGCTCGCCGCCGGCCGCGAAGGCGCGCAGTCGCTCGCCTCGCTCCTCGCCGATGCCGATGCGCAGGCGCGCAGCTTCAGCGATCATTCGGGTCCGCAGCTCATCGCGGTGATGGGCCGCGTCCGCGAAAGCGCCGAGCAGGCGGCCGAGCAGGCACGCGAGGCGATGACGCGGATCATCCCCGATTCGACGCGCGCGCTGTCCGAAGCCAGCGCCGAAGCGCTTGAGTCCGCCGTCACCAACCGGCTCGAG
Organism: Sphingomonas sp. EU05-FHT14C10; assembly: GCF_058790595.1. NCBI lineage: Bacteria > Pseudomonadati > Pseudomonadota > Alphaproteobacteria > Sphingomonadales > Sphingomonadaceae > Sphingomonas > Sphingomonas sp. EU05-FHT14C10. Next base: position 142,648 of record NZ_JBYTEN010000005.1, read on the forward strand.
GCGCAGATCGCAGCGATCACCGGCGCAGCGAAGCAGGCCGTCGAATCCGCCAGCAACGCCTCGCAGCGCCTGACCGAGCAGATGCAGATCATGTCGGCGACCAGCGCCGAGATCGATAGCCATTTCGAAGTCGCGCGCACCGCCGCTGACGAAGCCACGCGCGAAACCTTCGCGCGCCGCGTCTCGCTGCTCATCGAATCGCTCAACTCGACCGCGATCGACGTGACCAAGCTGCTGTCGAACGAAGTCACCGACAGCGCGTGGGCCGCCTATCTGAAGGGCGATCGCGGCGTCTTCACGCGCCGCGCGGTCCGCCTGCTCGACGCGGCCGAGGCGCGCGAACTGCTCCGTCATTATGAGGAAGAGCCGGATTTCCGCGAGCAGGTGAACCGCTACGTCCATGATTTCGAGGCGATGCTGCGCACCGTCCTCAATTCGCGCGAGGGTTCGCCGCTCGGCGTGACGATCCTCTCGTCGGACATGGGCAAGCTTTACGTCGCACTCGCGCAGGCGATCGAGCGGCTGCGGACCTGAGGTGCCGGCCCGGTCCGCTCAGGCGGATCGGCCGTTCAGCCTTTCCACTTGAACGGGTTGATGTCCTCGACCCCGATCCAGCCATAGACATAATTGGCGTAGAAGAGGCCGAAGGCGATCGCGGCGAGGAGGGTCGTCGCGGCCAGCATCCGGCCCCATTTGAAATCGTGCGGCGCGCTGTCCGCCTGCCCCGGCACGCGCTCGGCGCCCGCCTCGTCATAGGTGCGGACGCCGAAGGGCATCACTACGAAGGCCGCGAGCGTCCAGAACAGCGCATAGATGGCGAAGATCGAATAGGCGTTCACTTCACTCTCAGCAGCAGCACATCGACGATCGGCTTCTTGCCCGTCCATTCGGCCGCCTTGCGTCGGACGGCAAGGCGGATCGCCTCACGCAGCCGGGCTTCGTCGCGCTCGCCCGATCCGGCCGCCTCGCCTGCGGCATCGCGTGCCTCGTCGAGGAAATCCTCGCGGTCTTCCTCCACCGGCACGCCCTGAATGCGCACCTCGGGTTCGGCCGCGAGCCGCCCCTTCGCGTCGAGCGCAACCGCGACCGAGATCTGGCCATAGGCCGAGATGCGCCGCCGCTCGTTGATCGTCGTACCGTCGGCCGGCAGGATCACGTCGCCATCGAGGACGAGACGACCGACGCGCTCGCGCCCGATCACCTTGGGCTCGCCGGGCGCGAGGCGGATCATCATGCCGTTTTCCTGCACCACCGCCTCGGGCACACCCTGCGACAGCGCGAAGCGTGCCTGTTCGACCATGTGGCGCATCTCGCCATGCACGGGCAGCACGATGTGCGGCCGGATCCACCTGTACATCAGCGCCAGTTCGGGTCGCCCCGGATGGCCGGAGACGTGGACGTGCGCCTGACGATCGGTGATCATCTGGATGCCGGCGCTCGCCAGCGCATTCTGGATGCGCCCGATGGCGATCTCGTTGCCCGGTATCTGCTTCGACGAGAAGACGACGAGGTCGCCGGTCGAAAGCTTGATCTGGTGCTGGCCCATCGCGATCCGCGACAGCGCGGCGCGCGCCTCGCCCTGCCCGCCCGTCGCGACGATCATCACCTCATGCGGCGGCAGGCGCATCGCCTCGTCGAAATCGACGGGCGCCGGAAAATCCTTCAGATAGCCGACGCTCTTGGCGACGCGCAGGATGCGGTCGAGCGAGCGCCCCGCGACGCAGATGCGCCGCCCGGTGTCACGCGCGACTTCGCCCAGCGTCTGCAGCCGCGCCGCGTTCGACGCGAAGGTGGTGACGAGCACGCGCCCCTTGGCACCCGCGATCACCCCGTCCAGCCCCTCGCGGACCGCGGCTTCGGATCCCGAAGCCTCTTCGTTGAACACGTTGGTCGAATCGCCGACCAGCGCGAGCACGCCTTCGTCGCCGATCGCTTCCAGCTCGGCGGCGGTCGAGGGGGTGCCGAGCAGCGGCTCCTCGTCCAGCTTCCAGTCGCCGGTGTGGAAGATGCGACCATAGGGCGTGTCGATCAGCACCGCATTGCCCTCGGGGATCGAGTGCGCCAGCGGCACGTAGCGGAAGCCGAAGGGGCCGAGCGCGAAGCTGCCTTCATTCTCGATGACGTTGAGCGTCACCTTGTCGGCAATCCCCTCTTCCTCCAGCTTGCCGCGGATCAGCCCCGCGGTGAAGGGCGTTGCATAGAGCGGCACGCCGAGGTCGGCGGCGAGATAGGGCAGCGCGCCGATATGGTCTTCATGGCCGTGGGTCAGCACGATGCCGAGCAGATCGTCGGCGCGCTCCTCGATGAAGGCCAGATCGGGCAGGATCAGCTCGACGCCCGGATAGCCGGGGTCGGCGAAGGTGAGGCCGCAGTCGACCATCACCCATTTGCCTTCGCAGCCATAGAGATTGACGTTCATGCCAATCTCGCCCGAGCCGCCAAGGGCAAGAAAAATCAGTTCTTTACCGGGTTTCATCCCAAACTTTCATATTGCGGCGCGCTAGTCAGGACGCGCGGATTCAAGCCTTCATATGGGCGCGGGCGTAAAGCATCGCCAGCCCCCTGATCGTCAGGTCGGGGTCGACCGCGTCGAACAGATCGGTGTGATCGTCGAACAGCACGGCGAGACCGCCGGTGGCGACGACCTTCGCGGGGCGGCCGATCTCGGCCTTGATCCGCTGGGTCATGCCTTCCATCATCGCCACATAGCCCCAGTAGATACCGATCAGCATCTGATCCTCGGTGGTGCGGCCGATCACCGAATTGTCGGCCGGCGCCTCGATCGCGATGCGCGGCAGCTTCGCGGCGGCGGCAACCAGCGCGTCGAGCGACAGGTTGAGCCCCGGCGCGATCACCCCGCCCTTGTAGGCCCCGTCATAATCCACCACGTCGAAGGTCGTCGCGGTGCCGAAATCGATGACGATCAGGTCGCCCTTGTGCTGGGCATGGGCGGAGATCGCATTGAGCACGCGGTCCGCACCCACCGTGTCGGGCTCGACCACGTCGAGCTTGATCCCCCAGCCGAGCGCGCCGCGCCCCGCCACCTCGGCCTCGACGCCGAAATATTTGCTCGCCAGCACCTCGAGATTGTGGAGCGCGCGCGGCACCACCGTGCCTATCACCACCGCCTTCACCACGTCGCGCGACAGGCCTTCGAGCAGCAGCAGCTGGTGCAGCCACACCGCATATTCGTCGGCCGTGCGGCGCGGGTCGGTCGCGATGCGCCAGCGCGCCTTGATCGCATCGCCGTCGAAAAGCGCGAAGACGACGTTGGTATTCCCTGCGTCGATCACGAGCAGCATCGGCGGTCCCCTCAAACCATGAAAACGTCGCCGGCGTGGACCGTCTCGATCTCACCGCCAGCCAGACGGAGCCTCAGCGCGCCGTCGGCGTCAAGCCCGTCGAACAATCCTTCGCGTTCGCATCCGCCGGGCAGGCGCACGGTAAGCGCAGTGCCGCGCGGATGCGCGCGATCCTGCCAGCGTGCCAGCACGGCGCCCAGCCCGCGCCGCCAGATCGCCAGCCAGCGCTCGACGGCCTCGGCCAGATCGGCAAGGAACAGCCCCGGATCGGGCGCGCCGAAACCGGCACCCGCCAGGCTGCTGGTCTTGCGATCGGCAAGCGTCGGGTGCGTCGCCAGATTGACACCGATGCCGATGACCACGGCCTCGCCGCTGCGCTCCAGCAATATGCCCGACAGCTTGGCGCCATCGAGCATCAGGTCGTTGGGCCATTTGAGCACGAGCGAAGCGGGATCGGCATAGGCCGAGACCACCTCGTCCAGCGCCACCGCTGCCACGAAGGCCAGCGTCGCGGCGGACGGATCGCCGGGCCGCAGGCGCACCAGCGTGCTGGCGTAAAGATTGCCCGGCGGCGACGCCCAGTCGCGTCCCAGCCGCCCCCGGCCCGCCGTCTGGCGCTCGGCGCGAAGCCACATGCCCTCGCCGGCCCCATCGGCGGCGAGGGCAATCATGTCCTGGTTGGTCGAAGCGGTCTCGGCGACCGTCCGGATGCTGATCAGAAGAGCGCCTTCGCGGCAAGCTGCGACACGCCACCGAGCGTCGGGATCAGGAAGTAGCCGAGCGGCGACACGATGAGCGCGCAGATGGCGAGCAGCGCATATTCGATCTTGCTTTCCGACGCCGCATAGGGCGCCGCCGCATCGTCGAAATACATCGTCTTCACGACCTTCAGATAATAGAAGGCGCCGATCACCGATGCCGCGATACCGATCGCCGCCAGCGGCCAGTAACCGGCCGCCACCGCCGCGTCGAACACCACGAACTTGGCATAGAAGCCGAGCAGCGGCGGAATGCCCGCAAGCGAGAACATGAAGATCGCGAGCGCAAGCGCCAGCCCCGGCCGCGACTGCGACAGGCCCGACAGGCTGGCGATCGTCTCGATCGGGCGTCCCTCGGCGTCGCGCATCTGGAGCACGACGAGGAAGCTGCCCAGCGTCATCGCGACGTAGATCGCCATATAGGTCATCGTCGCAGCCGCACCCTCGGGGGTGCCGGCGGCGAGGCCGACCAGCGCGAAGCCGACATTGTTGATCGACGAATAGGCGAGCAGGCGCTTGATGTTCGCCTGCCCGATCGCGCCGAACGCGCCGAGCAGGATCGAGGCGAGCGCGACGAAGACGATGATCTGGCGCCATGCGTCGGTCGCCGGCCCGAGCGCCTCGAGCGAGACGCGGACGAACAGCGCCATCGCCGCCACCTTGGGCGCGGTCGCGAAGAAACCGGTCACCGGCGTCGGCGAACCTTCGTACACGTCGGGCGCCCACATGTGGAACGGCACCGCCGAGATCTTGAAGGCCAGGCCCGCGAGCACGAAGACGAGACCGAAGATCACGCCACCGCTGATCCCCCCCGCCGCAGACTGCGCGGCGATCGACGCCGCGATGCCGTCGAACGAGGTCGTCGCGGTGAAGCCGTAGAGCAGCGAGATGCCGTAGAGCAGGATGCCGCTCGCCAGCGAACCGAGCACGAAATATTTGAGCCCCGCCTCGGCCGAACGCGCGTCGCGCCGCATGAAGCTGGCCAGCACGTAGGAGGCAAGGCTGAGCAGCTCGAGCCCGACATAAAGCGTCAGCGTGTCGATCGCCGACACCATCATCCCCATGCCAACGCCCGAGAGCAGGATGAGGATCGGATATTCGGCGCGCAATTGGCCGCTGCGCCCACCCAGCACGTCACGCGCGAAGAAATCGGGCGACATGATGATGGAGACGGCAGCGGCGATATAGATGAGCAGCTTGGCGAAGGCCGCGAAGGCATCCGCGCGGTACAGACCGCCAAAGGCATCGCCGCCATTGCCGGCGGGGCCGAGCAGCGCGGCTGCGGCACCGGCGAAAAGCAGGACGGCAAGCCAGTTGATCACGCGCGTGGCGCGATCCCCGGCATAGGCGGCGACCATCAGCAGCGCCAGCGAACCGATCGACAGGATCAGTTCGGGCAGGGTGAGGCTAAGCGAGGTGACGTAGTTCATCAGTGCGCCCCCTCATGCGCCTGTACAGTGGGCTGGGTAGCGGATTTGGCGAGCTGCGCATCGCCTTCGGGCCGCGCGCGCTCGACGCGGGCGACAAGCGTCCCGATATCGCCACGCATCGGCTTCAGGAAGCTCTCGGGATAGACACCCATCCACAGCACGGCGGCAGCGAGCGGCACGAGCAGCGCGATTTCGCGCGCCGACAGATCGGGCATCGCCTTCACGTCGTCGTTGACCAGCGCGCCGAAAACGACGCGGCGGTAAAGGTAGAGCATGTAGGCCGCGCCCAGAATGATGCCCGTGGTGCAGACGATCGCCGCGACACTGCTCACCTGATAGGTGCCCATCAGCGACAGAAGCTCGCCCACGAACCCGCTCGTCCCCGGCAAGCCGATCGAGGCCATGGTGAAGAGCATGAAGAACAGCGCATAGCGCGGCATGTTCTCCGCCAGCCCGCCGTAGCGCGCAATCTCGCGGGTGTGCAGGCGATCATAGATGATGCCGACACACAGGAAGAGCGCGCCGGAGACCACGCCGTGGCTCAGCATCACGATCATCGCGCCTTCGAGGCCCTGGCGGTTGAAGGCGAACAGGCCGATCGTCACGATCGCCATGTGCGCGACCGACGAATAGGCGATCAGCTTCTTCATGTCGGCCTGTACCAGCGCGACGAGCGAGGTGTAGACCACCGCGACCATCGACAGCCCGAGGATGACCCAGACGAGCAGTTGCGAGGCTTCGGGGAACATCGGAACCGAGAAGCGAATGAAGCCGTAGCCGCCGAGCTTCAGCAGCACGCCAGCCAGGATCACTGAGCCCGCAGTCGGCGCCTCGACGTGCGCGTCGGGAAGCCAGGTGTGGACCGGCCACATTGGCGTCTTGACCGCGAAGGACGCGAAGAAGGCCAGCCACAGCCAGGTCTGCGCCCCGACCGGGAAGTCATAGTTGAGCAGCACCGGGATCGACGTCGTCCCCGCCTCGCGCGCCATCCACAGCATCGCGATCAGCATCAGCACCGATCCGAGCAGCGTGTAGAGGAAGAACTTGTAGCTCGCGTAGATGCGCCGTGCGCCGCCCCAGATGCCGATGATCAGATACATCGGGATCAGGCCGGCTTCGAAGAAGATGTAGAAGAGGAACAGGTCCTGCGCCGCGAAAGTGCCGATCATCAGCACTTCGACGATCAAGAACAGCGCCATATATTCGGGCACGCGCTTCTTCACCGACTCCCACGATGCGCCGATGCAGATCGGCATCAGGAAGACCGAGAGCATGATCAGCATCAGTGCGATGCCATCGATGCCCAGCGCCCAGGCGAAGCGACCGAACAGGTCGTGATTTTCGACGAACTGCCACTGCGGCGCGCCGGCGCTGATGTCGAAGTTCGACCAGAGCAGGATGCCCAGCACCAGGTCGACCAGCGTCGCCGCCAGCGCGATCCAGCGCGCATTCTGCGCGGAGGAGAAAAGACATGCCAGGGCGCCGAGCGTCGGCACCAGCAGCATGACGGTCAGGATTGGAAAGCCGCTCATGCCCATTATCCAACGATCGCCCAGGTTGCCACGCCGGCAAGGCCGAGCAGCATGACCAGCGCATAGGTGTAGATGTATCCGCTCTGCAGGCGCACGCTCAGCCGGCTAGCGAAGGCGACGGCTGCCGAAGCGCCGTCAGGCCCGAAGCGGTCGATCGTGCCCTGGTCGCCACGCTGCCACAGGAAGCGGCCGATGGCGAAGGCGGGTTTGACGAAGATCGCGTTGTACAACTCGTCGAAATACCACTTGTTGAGCAGGAAGCGGTACAGCGCGTGGAACTGCGCGGCGAACTTGGCCGGAAAATCGGGTGCGCGAATATAGGCGCCCCAGGCGATCACGAAGCCGATCAGCATCGCCGCCGTCGCCGACAGTTTCGCCCATTCGGGGATCTCATGCATGTGGTGCATCAGATGCTCGTTGAACGCGAGGCTGCCCTTCCAGAACTCGCCGCCATGTTCGGGATCGATGAAGTGCCCGGCGAAGGCAAAGCCGGCGAAGATCGCGCCGACACTCAGCAGGATGAGCGGCACCAGCATGTTGAGCGGGCTTTCATGCGGGTGATAGCCCGCCGTGCCGTCGTCATGATCGCCATGGCCATGGCCATGGTCGTGCGCGTGATGCGCATGATCGTCATGCCCATGCGCGTCGTGCGCGGCATGCTGAATATGCTCGCTGCCCGACCAGCGCGGCTTGCCGAAGAAGGTCAGGAAAACGAGACGCCACGAATAGAAGCTGGTGAGCAGCGCCGCGAACACGCCGATCGCGAAAGCCACGCCGCCCGCCTGCGTGTTGCTGGCGAAGGCCGCCTCGATGATCGCGTCCTTCGAATAGAAGCCCGCGAAGCCGAACACGCCGGCAATGCCGACGCCGGTAATGGCCAGCGTGCCCGCCGTCATCGCCGCGAAAGTCCAGGGAATCTTCCGCCACAGGCCGCCATAATAGCGCATGTCCTGCTCATGGTGCATGGCGTGGATCACCGAACCGGCACCGAGGAACAGCAGCGCCTTGAAGAAGGCGTGGGTGAAGAGGTGGAACATCGCCGCGCCGTAGGCGCCGACGCCCGCCGCGAAGAACATGTAGCCCAGCTGCGAACAGGTCGAATAGGCGATGACGCGCTTGATGTCGGTCTGCACCGTGCCGACGGTCGCGGCGAACAGCGCCGTCGCGGCGCCGACATAGGTGACGACGGTCAGCGCGGTGTGGCTCACCTCGAACATCGGCGACAGGCGGCAGACCATGAACACGCCGGCGGTGACCATCGTCGCGGCGTGGATCAGCGCCGACACCGGGGTCGGGCCTTCCATCGCGTCGGGAAGCCAGGTGTGGAGGCCAAGCTGCGCTGACTTGCCGCACGCGCCGACGAACAGCAGCAGGCAGATCACCGTCATCACCTCGAACCGGCCGCCGAGGAAGCCGATCGTGGTGCCGGCCATGCCCGGCGCGGCATCGAGGATCGCGGGGATCGAGATGGTGCCGAAGACCAGGAAGGTCGCGAAGATGCCCATCATGAAGCCGAGGTCGCCGACGCGGTTGACCACGAAGGCCTTGATGGCGGCGGCGTTGGCCGAGGGCTTGGTGTACCAGAAGCCGATCAGCAGGTAGGATGCGAGGCCCACCCCTTCCCAGCCGAAGAACATCTGCACCAGATTGTCGGCGGTCACGAGCATCAGCATCGCGAAGGTGAACAGCGACAGATAGGCGAAGAAGCGGGGCTGCGACGGATCCTCCGCCATATAGCCCCAGCTATAGAGGTGGACGAGCGCCGAGACGCTGGTGATCACCACCAGCATCACCGCCGTCAGCGTATCGACGCGCAGCGCCCAGGCGACGCTGAGGTCGCCCGAGTGGATGAAGTCGAGCACCGGGGTGACGCCGGCGACTGCCGAGCCCTTGAGGAAGCCGATGAAGATCGGCCAGCTGAGCGCGCACGAGACGAACAGCGCGCCCGTCGTGATCGACTTGGCGATGGTGTTGCCGAGCATCCGGTTGCCCAGGCCCGCGACGATCGCAGCGAGCAGCGGCAGGAAGACGATGAGCTGGATCACGGCGCGTTCAGCCCTTCATCCGGTTGGCGTCGTCGACCGCGATCGTGCCGCGGCCTCGGAAGTAGATGATCAGAATGGCCAGGCCGATCGCGGCCTCGCCTGCGGCGACGGTCAGCACGAACATCGCGAAGATCTGCCCCACCAGATCGCCCAGATAGGCGCTGAAGGCGACGAGGTTGATGTTCACCGAAAGCAGGATGAGCTCGATCGCCATCAGGATGATGATGATGTTCTTGCGGTTGAGCACGATCCCGAACACGCCGAGCACGAACAGGATCGCGCTGACGATAAGATAGTGAGAAAGCCCGATCACAGCTCGACCCCCTGTCCGACCGGCTGATCGACGTTGCGGACAGCCTCTTCAGGCCGGCGCGCGACCTGATGCGAAACATTCTGCGGACGCACCCCGCCGCGCTTGCGGTGGGTCAGGACGATGGCGCCGATCATCGCGACCAGCAGCACCAGCCCGGCGCCCTCGAAGATGTAGAGATAGCGCGAATAGAGCAGCGTCCCGATCGCCTCGATGTTCGAGACCTGGGCGGGATCGGGCGTCGGCGCGATGCGCGCCGCGCTGATGTCGATCGCGCCGCCCTTGCGGGCAAGCACGCCGAAGACGATCTCCGCCGCGAGCGCGAGGGCGAGCAGCACGCCGAAAGGCAGATATTCGACGAAGCCCGCGCGCAGCTCGGCAAAGTCGATATCGAGCATCATGACGACGAAGAGGAACAGCACCGCGACCGCGCCGACATAGACGATGACGAGCAGCATCGCGATGAACTCGGCGCCGACGAGCAGCATCAGCCCCGCCGCGTTGAAGAAGGCGAAGATCAGCCAGAGCACGCTGTGCACCGGATTGCGCGCAGTGATCGTGAACAGCCCACCGGCTATCACGAGCGTCGCGAAGAGATAGAAGGCGAAGATCTGCATCACGTTAGATGTTCAACCTCCGTTCGTCCCGAGCGAAGTCGAGGGACGTTTTGTCTCGCGGGATACGTGTCTCGACTTCGCTCGACACGAACGTGAAATGGATGGCCGGAAGCAATGTCGCCGCCTTAACGATAGGGCGCATCGGCGGCAAGGTTCGCGGCGATCGCGCGCTCCCACTTGTCTCCGTTGGCCAACAATTTGGACTTGTCGTAGATCAGTTCCTCGCGCGTTTCGGTCGCATATTCGAAGTTCGGACCCTCGACGATCGCATCCACCGGGCAGGCCTCCTGGCACAGGCCGCAATAGATGCACTTGGTCATGTCGATGTCGTAGCGCGTGGTGCGGCGGCTGCCGTCGTCACGCGGCTCCGCCTCGATCGTGATCGCCTGCGCCGGGCACACCGCCTCGCACAGCTTGCACGCGATGCAGCGCTCCTCGCCGTTCGGGTAGCGGCGCAGCGCATGCTCGCCACGGAAGCGCGGCGAAAGCGGCGCCTTCTCGAACGGATAGTTGATCGTCGCCTTGGGCTTGAAGAAATACTTCAAGGTCAACCAGTGCGCCTTGACGAACTCCCAGAGGGTGAACGCCTTCACATATTGGCCGAGGCTCATTGAATGCCTCCGTAACGGGTCAGCATGAGGAATCCGGAGACGAGGAACACCCAGAACAGCGAGAGTGGCAGGAAGATCTTCCAGCCCAGCCGCATCAGCTGGTCATAGCGATAGCGCGGCACCGTCGCCTTCACCCACGAGAAGATGAAGAAGAAGACGAGGATCTTGAGGAAGACCCAGATGATGCCCGGCACCAGATAGAGCGGCGCCCAGTCGATCGGCGGCAGCCACCCGCCCCAGAAGAGCGTCGCGTTGAGCGCGCACATCAGGAGGACGTTGGCATATTCGCCGAGCCAGAAGAGCGCGAAGGCCATCGACGAATATTCGGTCTGGTAGCCCGCGACGAGTTCCGACTCCGCCTCCGTCAGGTCGAAGGGCGCGCGCGCCGTCTCCGCCAGCGCCGAGATGAAGAACACCACCGCCATCGGGAAGAGCAGCGGGTTGAAGCCATGGCCGTTGAGGAAGCCATAATAGGCCTTCTGCGACAGCACGATGGTCGAGAGGTTGAAGCTTCCCGCCCACAGCACGACCGAGATCAGCACGAAGCCGATCGAGACTTCGTAGCTCACCATCTGCGCCGAAGCGCGCAACGCCGAGTAGAAGGGATATTTGGAGTTGGATGCCCAGCCCGAGACGATCACGCCGTAAACGCCCAGCGACGAGATTGCGAGGATGTAGAGCAGGCCGACATTGATGTCGGCGAGCACCCAGCCATCGGCAAAAGGCAGCACCGCCCACGCCATCAGCGCCACGGTGAAGGTGATGATCGGCGCGATCAGGAACAGCCCGCGATTGGCGGCGGACGGGATGATCGTTTCCTGCAGGAACACCTTCAGGCCGTCGGCGAAGCTCTGCAGCAGGCCGAAGGGGCCGACGACGTTGGGGCCGCGACGCAGCGCCATCGCCGCCCAGATCTTGCGATCGGCGTAGATGATCATCGCGACGGCCAGCATCAGCGGCAGCGCGATCAGCAGGATGAAGATCAGCGTCGCGACAAACCAGCCGAAGCCGTAGCCGAGGAAGGATTGGAAGAAGGCGGTCATTCCGCGGCCTCCGCAAAGCTTTCGCCGTGGATGAGTTCGGCCGAGCAACGCTGCATCGTCGGCGAGGCGCGGCAGATGGCGTTGGTCAGGTAGAAATCCTTGATCGGATAGGCGATCTCGCCTGCCGCCCTGGCATCGAGCTTGGGCGCTGACCAGGCGTAGCCGGCCAGACCCTCGACGCCCAGCGCGGGCACCTCGGCAGCCATCGCACCGCGCAGCGCGCCGAGCGTGTCGAAGGGCAGCGGCTTGCCGATCACGGCCGAAAGCGCGCGGAAGATCGTCCAGTCCTCGCGGGCATCGCCCGGCGCGAAGACAGCACGCTCGCCGATCTGGACGCGGCCCTCGGTATTGACCCAGGTTCCCGATTTCTCGGCATAGGTCGCACCCGGCAGGATCACATCGGCATGATGCGCGCCCTTGTCGCCATGATGGCCGACATAGACTTTGAAGCTCTTGTCGAACTTGGCGAAATCGACTTCGTCGGCGCCGAGGAAGAAAACCAGCTTGGGCGCGGCCGCGACGATGTCGGCAATGCCGCCCTTCTGCGCATAGCCCAGCATCAGGCCGCCCATGCGCGATGCCGCCATGTGGAGGACGTTGAAGCCGTTCCAGCCCTCGCGGACGAGCTTCAGCGTGTCGGCGAGCTTGAGCGCGGCGCCCAGCGCCTTAAGCCCTGCCCCGCCGACGATCATCGCCGGACGCTCTGCGCTGGCGAACGCTTCGGCCGCTGCCTTGGGCAGCTTGCCCAGCAGGCCCAGATCGTTGCCCAGCCACTCGACCTTGTAGGTCAGGTCGGTCTCGGGCCCGATCGCGAAGACCTTCGCCCCGCCCTTGCGGATCGCCTTACGGATGCGCGTGTTGATCAGCGGCGCTTCCCAGCGCGGGTTGGTGCCGACGAGCAGGATCACGTCCGCGCGCTCGATGCCCGCGATGGTGGTGTTGAAATTGACCGCAGCCAGGCTCGACACGTCATAGTCCATACCCGTCTGCCGCCCCTCGAGCAGCGACGATCCCGCAACAGCCAGCAGCGCCTTGGCGGCATACATGGTCTCGCAGTCGACGAGGTCGCCCGCGATCGCGGCGACGCTATCGCCAGCTTTTGCCGCGACGCTCGCCACGGCCGCGAAAGCCTCTTCCCACGTCGCTTCGACGAGCTTGCCGTCGCGGCGGACGAACGGACGATCGAGGCGACGGCGGACGAGGCCGTCGACCGCATGGCGGGTCTTGTCGCTCGCCCACTCCTCGTTGACATCCTCGTTGATGCGCGGCAGCGCGCGCAGCACCTGACGACCGCGGCTGTCGAGGCGGATGTTGGTGCCGACGGCGTCCATCACGTCGATCGTCGGAGTCTTCTTCAGCTCCCACGGACGCGCCTCGAAGGCGTAGGGCTTGCTGGTCAGCGCGCCGACCGGGCAAAGATCGACGACATTGCCCGAAAGCTCGCTGGTCACCGCCTTTTCGAGGTAGGAGGTGATCTGCATGTCCTCGCCGCGATAGATCGCGCCGATTTCCTCGACGCCCGCGACTTCTTCGGCAAAACGCACGCAGCGCGTGCACTGGATGCAGCGCGTCATCATCGTCTTGACGATGGGACCCATATATTTCTCGGTGACCGCGCGCTTGTTCTCGAGGAAGCGCGACTGGCCCTTGCCGTAAGCGACCGACTGGTCCTGCAGGTCGCATTCGCCGCCCTGATCGCAGATCGGGCAATCGAGCGGGTGGTTGATGAGCAGGAACTCCATCACCCCCTCGCGCGCCTTCTTGACCATCGGCGTGGTGGTGAAGACTTCCTGGTTGTCGGCGGCGGGCAGCGCGCACGAAGCCTGCGGCTTCGGCGGCCCGGGCTTCACCTCGACGAGGCACATCCGGCAGTTGCCGGCGATAGACAGCCGCTCATGGTAGCAGAAGCGCGGGATTTCCTTCCCCGCAGCCTCGCAGGCCTGGAGCACGGTCGCCCCCTGGGGGACTTCGACCTCGATGCCGTCTACTTTCAACTTGGGCATGGCGAATGACGATCCAGTCGTGCGTTAACGGGTGCCGTTGGCGACGATTTCGCCGCGCCAATAGCGCGTCGATGCGGAATAGGCGCTGAGCGCCAGCAAACCGCGCAATGTCGAACGATTGACGTTGAAACGGGCGTTCTTGGGATAGCAGCCCGCGAAATAGGGCTGGATGCGCGCGATCGCCGTGCGCTCCAGCGGCGAGTCGACCGGCGACTGCAGCACCTTGTCGGTGTCTTCCGGCACGTTGCGCGCCAGACAGTCGCCGAAGCGCGCCAGCGCGACTTCGGGCTTGCTGGTATCGACGCCGTCATTGACCGGCGGCAGCCCCATATCGGCGAGCAGCGCCGGCGCCATGCGTGGGCGCATGCCGAATTCCTTGAAATCGCGGAAGTAGAGCGCCTGCGCCAGCGCGCCGCGCAGCACCACCGACAGGCCGACCAGCGCACCCGACTTGACGCACTCCGCGCCGCCGCCGAGCCATCCCGGCTGTACGGTCGCTTCGTCGCCGGTCAGCGGCAGGCGGCGCACGGTGGCGGCGGCCGAGTCATGATCCTTCGCAACCGCGCAGCGGGCGATATTGTAGATATCGACCTCGGCATCCTTGCTCAGCGTCGCGGCGATTGCCGGCGCGCCGACCCCAGCCAGGCACAGCATGGTCAGAAATGCGGTTTTCATCATCCCCTGCCCCCTCATTCTGCCGCGACCGCGACGGTCTGAGCCTTATGCTCGTGGATGCGGCGTTCGAGTTCCGGGCGGAAGTGGCGGATGAGGCCCTGGATCGGCCACGCCGCAGCATCGCCGAGCGCGCAGATGGTGTGGCCTTCGATCTGCTTGGTCACTTCCTGGAGCGTATCGATCTCGGAAATGTCGGCATTGCCTTCGCGCAGCCGCTCCATCACGCGCCACATCCAGCCCGTGCCCTCGCGGCACGGCGTGCACTGGCCGCAGCTCTCGTGGCGGTAGAAATAGCTGATCCGGCTGATCGCGCGGACGATGTCGGTCGACTTGTCCATCACGATCACGGCGGCGGTGCCGAGGCCGGAGCCGAGCGCACGCAGCCCGTCGAAGTCCATCGGGGCGTCCATGATCTGCGCCGCCGGCACCAGCGGAACCGAGGAACCGCCGGGGATCACCGCGAGCAGATTGTCCCAGCCGCCGCGAATGCCGCCGCAATGCTTCTCGATCAACTCGCGGAACGGGATGCTCATCGCTTCCTCGACCACGCAGGGCTTGTTCACATGCCCGCTGATCTGGAACAGCTTGGTACCGCGGTTATTCTCGTTGCCGATACCCGCGAACCACGCCGCGCCGCGACGCAGGATCGTCGGCGCGACAGCGATCGATTCGACGTTGTTCACCGTAGTCGGGCAGCCATAAAGGCCGGCGCCCGCCGGGAAGGGCGGCTTCAGACGCGGCTGGCCCTTCTTGCCCTCGATGCTCTCGAGCATCGCCGTCTCTTCGCCGCAGATATAGGCGCCCGCGCCGCGGTGGACGAAGACGTCGAAATCATAGCCCGATCCGCTGGCGTTCTTGCCGATCAGCCCGGCGTCATAGGCTTCCTTCACGGCCGCGAAGAGCGTCTCGGCCTCGCGGATATACTCGCCGCGGATATAGATATAGGCCGCCCGCGCGCGCATCGCATAACCGGCGATCAGCGCGCCTTCGATCAGCTTGTGCGGATCGTGGCGGATGATCTCGCGGTCCTTGCACGAACCGGGCTCGGATTCGTCGGCGTTGATGACGAGGAAGCTGGGTTTGCCGGGTTTCGGTTCCTTGGGCATGAAGCTCCACTTCATGCCGGTCGGGAAACCCGCGCCGCCGCGACCGCGCAGGCCCGATGCCTTCATCTCCTCGATGATCGCATCCTGGCCGCGCGCAATCAGCGCCTTGGTATTGTCCCAGTCGCCCCGCTTGCGCGCGGCGTCGAGGTTCCACGGCTGGTAGCCGTAGAGATTGGTGAAGATACGGTCCTTGTCGGCAAGCATCAGCGGCCGCTCCCGATCAGCTTTTCGGCGAGGAAATAGGCGGCCACGGCCAGCACCAGCCCGATCGCGACCGCGATCAGCCAGAACATCGTCTTCAGCAGAAGGACGATGACGATGAGGCCGAGGATGATGGCGATCAGCGCGCTCATGCCCATTCCCCGCGATAGTCGTGGTTCTCGTTGACCATCGCGGTCAGCGTCGTCGGCCCGCCGACCGGCTCGACGGTGTGGCGGCCCGGCTCCTGCGTGCCGGTCTTGGGGCTTTCGCCCTTGGCCAGCGCATCGAGGATCGCGAGCGTGCGATCGAAATCGAGATCTTCGTAATTGTCGTCGTTGATCTGCACCATCGGCGCCGACGAGCAATTGCCCATGCACTCGACCTCGGTCAGCGTGAACAGCCCGTCGGCCGTCGTCGCGCCCTTCTTCAGGCCGCGCTCCCTGCACGCACGCATCACGTCGTCCGATCCGCGCAGCATGCACGGCGTCGTGCCGCAGACCTGCACGTGGAAACGGCCCACCGGCGCCAGATTGTACATGGTGTAGAAGGTCACGACCTCGAACACGCGGATGTACGGCATGTCGAGCTGGGCCGCGACATATTCGATGACCGGCACGGGCAGCCAGCCCTGCGTATTGATCTCGGCGCCCACCTGGCGCTGGGCGAGATCGAGCAGCGGCAGCGTCGCCGAAGCCTGCCGGCCTGGCGGATAGCGCGCGATGATCTCCTTCGCCTTGGCCGCGTTGTCCTTGGTCCAGGCGAAATTGCCCCAGCGCGCGCGGGTCTCCGCTTCGTCGGGAATATGCGGTGCGTCAGCCATTCGTCTTCACCTTCACCGATCCACCTCCCCGAACACGATATCGATCGCCGAGAGGATCGCGGTGGTGTCGGCCAGCATGTGGCCCTTCATCATCATGTCCATCGCCTGCAGGTGCGAGAATCCGGTGATGCGGATCTTGCAGCGATAGGGCTTGTTGGTGCCGTCGGACACCAGATACACGCCGAACTCGCCCTTGGGGCTTTCGGTCGCGACATAGACTTCACCCGCCGGAACGTGGAAGCCTTCGGTATAGAGCTTGAAGTGATGGATGAGCGCTTCCATCGAGCGCTTCATCTCGCCGCGCTTGGGCGGCACCACCTTGCGGTCGGAACTGGCGATCGGCCCCTCGGGCATCTCGGCCAGGCACTGCTTCATGATCCGCATCGACTGGCGCACCTCCTCGACGCGCACCATGAAGCGGTCATAGCAGTCGCCCTTGGTGCCAACCGGCACGTCGAACTGCATCCGGTCATAGACGTCGTAGGGCTGCGCCTTGCGGAGATCCCACGGAATGCCGGCGGCGCGGATCATCGGGCCGGAGAAGCCCCACTTGATCGCGTCTTCCTTCGAAACCGTGCCGATATCGACGTTGCGCTGCTTGAAGATGCGGTTGTCGGCGACGAGGCTGATCGCATCCTCGAACAGGCGCGGCATGCGATCGTCGAGCCAGTCGGCAATGTCGGTCAGCAGCTTGAGCGGCGCGTCCTGATGGACGCCGCCCGGGCGGAACCAGGCCGAATGCATGCGCGCGCCCGAAACGCGCTCGAAGAACTGGAGACAGTCCTCGCGAACCTCGAACAGCCACAGGTTGGGCGTCATCGCGCCCACGTCCATGATGTGCGAACCCAGGTTCAGCATGTGGTTCGAGATGCGCGTCAGCTCGGCGAACAGCACGCGCAGATATTGCGCGCGCAGCGGCACTTCGAGGTCGAGCAGCTTCTCGACCGCCAGCACATAGCTGTGCTCCATGCCGAGCGGCGAGCAATAGTCGAGCCGATCGAAATAGGGCAGCGCCTGCAGATAGGTCTTATATTCGATCAGCTTCTCGGTGCCGCGGTGAAGCAGGCCGATATGCGGATCGACGCGCTCGACGATCTCGCCGTCCAGCTCCATCACCAGGCGTAGCACGCCGTGCGCCGCCGGATGCTGCGGGCCGAAGTTGATCGTGTAATTCTCGATCGCGATGTCGCCGACGGTCGGGTCGGCGGCGTCTTCGATGCCTTCCAGCTTTTCCAGATAGTCAGACATGGTCAGCCCTCACTCTTGGGCTTGCGCGTACGCGGCGCGCGCTTGGGCTTGTCCTCGGCGGCAGCAGCCTCGGGGGCGACTACCTTCTTGGCCGGCGCCTTGCGCTTGGGCTTGCTCTCGGCCTTGTTGCCCGGATGCGGCTCGCCCGCACCCGTCTGCGCCGTGCTCTCGGTCACCTTGGGGGTGGCCGGCGGCGGCGCGGCGGGAGTCTTCTCGGCATCGGCCTTGACGATCTTGTCGGCGGTCAGCGGCGTCGGCGCGCCCTTGGCTTCCGGCAGCGCGGCCTTCTCGTCGCCGGGCAGCACATATTCGGTGCCTTCCCACGGCGAGGTATAGTCGAAGGTGCGGAAATCCTGCGCCAGCTTCACCGGCTCATAGACGACGCGCTTATGCTCTTCCGAATAGCGCAGCTCGACATAGCCGCTCAGCGGGAAGTCCTTGCGCTGCGGATGACCGCGGAAGCCATAGTCGGTCAGGATGCGGCGCAGGTCGGCATTGCCCTCGAAGAGCACGCCATACATGTCGTAAACTTCGCGCTCGAGCCAGCCGGCGACCGGCCAGATCGCGGTCACGCTCGGCACCGGCGCGACCTCGTCGGTGCGCACGGTCACGCGGATGCGGTGGTTCCGCGTCAGCGACAGCAGATGATAGACGACATCGAAACGCTCGGGCCGCTCGGGATAGTCGACGCCCGCGATTTCCATCAGCTGCTGATATTGCAGAGCGGGATCGTCGCGCAGCGCAATCATCGCCGCCACGATCGCGTCGCGGCGGACGATCAGCGTCACTTCGCCGACCTTGTCCCAGGCTTCGAGCAGCGCATCGCCGATCGCGGCCTGCGCGGCCTCGATCACGCCGTCGTTCGGCGCATAACGGGGTGCAGGGCTAAGACTCACCGTTCGATCGTCCCCACGCGGCGGATCTTCCGCTGCAGCTGCATGATGCCATAGAGCAGCGCCTCGGCGGTCGGCGGACAGCCGGGAACATAGATGTCCACCGGCACGATCCGGTCGCACCCGCGCACGACGCTGTAGCTATAGTGATAGTAACCGCCGCCGTTGGCGCAGCTGCCCATCGAGATGACGTATTTGGGCTCCGACATCTGGTCGTAGACCTTGCGGAGCGCCGGGGCCATCTTGTTGCACAGCGTGCCGGCGACGATCATCACGTCCGACTGGCGCGGCGAAGCGCGCGGCGCGGCGCCGAAGCGCTCCATGTCGTAACGCGGCATGTTCACATGGATCATCTCGACCGCGCAGCAGGCGAGGCCGAAGGTCATCCACCACAGCGACCCCGTCCGCGCCCACTGGAACAACTCTTCGGTCGAGGTGACCAGAAAGCCCTTGTCGCCCAGTTCGGCGTTGAGATCGTTGAAGAAGGCGGCATCGGGCTGCGTGCCCGGGGCCGGCGCGAGTTCTACTCCCATTCGAGAGCTCCCTTCTTCCAGGCATAGATGAAGCCGAGCACCAGTTCGGCAAGGAAGATCATCATCGCGGTCCAGCCGGCCCACCCGATTTCCTTGAGCGACACCGCCCAGGGAAAGAGGAACGCCGCCTCGAGATCGAAGATGATGAAGAGGATCGCGATCAGGTAGAAGCGCACGTCGAACTGGCTGCGCGAATCCTCGAAGGCGGGGAAACCGCATTCATATTCGCTCAGCTTTTCGGGATTCGGCTTGTGCGCCCCGGTGAAGCGCGCCGCGATCATCGGCAGGACGACGAAGGCTGTGGACAGCGCGAGCGCTACCGCGAGAAACAAGAGGATCGGGAGATATCCGGCGGCGACCGACGCCATGTTCATGCTCCGATTGGATGCCGGCAACCCGGCCTTGCAGGCGGCTTTAAGCGTGCCGCACCTGCGAAGCAAGGCTGCAAGAAGTGAGAATGAATCGCAATTATCAGAGATGAAACAATCGGCCGCGCAAAGCCGCCAACCACCGCCTGCGGCTCAGGGCGTGACGATCGCGATACCCTTCTCGATCCGCATCCGGAGCGGGGGCAGACCATAGGCCCGGGTGCGCTCCGCAATGGCGTCGAAGATCGCCCTCGCCCGCGCCGGATCGGTTTCCAGGCGCGGCGTCCCGCTCGTCCGCAGCGTCTCGCCATAGCCCAGCCAGACCGGGTTCAGCCTGATTTCCGCCAGCCGCCCTCCGGCGAAGCGCAGTTGCGCCAGCACCGACTGGAAAGTGAAATCGTTGTTGAAGCTCGTCGCGTTGAGCGGCGCGGTCAGGTCATAGTCGGTCGCGCGTTCGGGATGGGCATAGCCTTGCTCCATCAGCGTGCGGTTGATCTGGAACAGCTCGTGCGGAACGGGCTCGATGATATCGCTCCAGAAGAAATTGCCGAGACCGTAGAAGATCGGCCGCTCGCGATAGATTTCGATCGGCCCCAGATTGTGGATGCCGCTCGCCGCGAACACGTCGCCGCCGGCATCGATCGTGTCATGCGCGATGGTCTTGAGGATTTCGGCTGGAACCTGCGGCGCGCTCGTGTCGCCGCAATTGCGCGCGCACTGGTGCGCGTGGATGGCGACGATCACCAGATCGGCATGCTGGCGCGCCTCGCGGATCGCGCGGCCGATCTCGGCGCGGTCCTCGGGATCGATCGCATAATCGTCATAGGCGCGCGTATCGCGGCGATAGCTCATGCCTTCGAAGGTCAGCGCATCGGGCGCGCCTTCGCAGTTCAGCTTGTTGAGCGTGCAGTCGGCGCGCGCCAGCGCGTCCATCGCCGCCGCCGTGACATGGACGGTGCGCGTTAGATGCAGCGCACTCAGCCCCGGCCGGCCGGGCGCCAGCCCGCGCGGCGGCATCGCTTCGCTCGTCGGGCGGAATGTCGTCGCGAAGGAGACCAGCGCCACCCGGCCCTTGGGCGTCTCCAGGTAACGCGGCGCGCGCGCCAGCGCCGCATCCTCGCCGACGCCGGCGAACACCAGCCCCTGCGCGTCGAGCAACCCGCTCGTCTCGCGCATCCCTTCGACGCCCCAGTCGAGCACATGGTTGTTGGCGCGGCCGACAAGGTCGAAACCCATCGCCTTCAGGTCCGCAGCCACGGCCGGCTCGCCCAGATTCGCCCAGTCGCCTTCGAAGGGGAATGGCGCGCCCTTGAAATAGCGGATGTCGAGCAGCGGCGTCTCGAGATTGCCGAAGGCCGCATCGCTGCCGCCGATCACCCCGATCAGCGCATCGAAGCCCTTGGGCTTCGCCGCCTGGCTGAGCGGACGCGTGATGATCAGGTCGCCCGCGACCGCCAGCGTGAAACCGTCGGCGATCGTCATCTTCGCCTCGGCGGCGAGCGGACGGCGCGGATCGAAAAAGCATTCGCGCGCGCCGGGATCGTTATAGGCCGGCGCTGTAGCCGGCTGCTCCGCTCCGGCGGGCATCGCCGCTCCCGCAAGGGCCAGCGTCAGCAGACGAAGACAAAGAGCGCGCATCGGACCCCCATGACGATGGAGGTCCGATCAGATCATAATGCTAGACACTTGTCTAGTATCACAACCTCAGTTGCGCAACGCGCCTGCGACCAGCTTGTGCAGCTTCGAATGGAGCGCGTCGTTCGCGGCGAGGAACTCGTTGCGCTCCATCACCCGGTCGCCGCCGCGGAAATCGGTGACGAAGCCGCCCGCCTCGCGGACGAGCAGCAGGCCCGCCGCGACATCCCACGGCGAGAGATCGGCTTCCCAGAAACCGTCGAAGCGCCCCGCCGCGACCCAGGCAAGGTCGAGCGCCGCCGAGCCGAGCCGGCGGATGCCCGCGACCTCGGGCGCGACCGCGCCGAAAATGCGCGACCACTGGGCGAAATTGCCGTGCCCCATGAAGGGGATGCCCGTCGCGATCAGCGAATCGGCCAGATCGCGCCGCGCCGACACGCGCAGCCGCGCATCCTGCAGCCAGGCCCCCCGCCCCTTCTCGGCCCAGAAGCTCTCGTCGGTCAGCGGCTGGTAGACGAGCGCGGTGGTGATCTCGCCACGGCCGTTCGGGCGCGGCTCCTCGACCGCGATCGAGATCGCGAAATGCGGGATGCCGTGGAGGAAGTTGCTGGTGCCGTCGAGCGGATCGACGATCCAGCGCGGCTTGGTGGGATCGCCTTCGACCTCGCCGCGCTCTTCCATCACGAAGCCCCAGTCGGGCCGCGCCTTGCGCAGTTCCTCGAAGATCGACTCCTCGGCGCGCTTGTCGGCCATCGAGACGAAGTCGGCCGGCCCCTTGCGGCTGACCTGCAGGTGCGCGACTTCGTTGAAATCGCGGCGCAGGCGCGGCGCGGCCTTGCGCGCGGCGCGCTCCATGACGGTCAGAAGGCCAGAATGGGCAACCATATCAGCAACTCCCCCCTCCCGCATGCAGGAGGGGACGGGGGTGGGCAGTCGGCGCGGAGCGGGACGGATTCCCGGGCCGCGCCAGTCCCTCCCGCTCCGTGCGGGAGGGCAGTCGGATCAGTCGGCGCGCTTGACGTAGGTCTTTTCGTAGACGTCGACGACGATGCGCGTCCCGCTCGCAATGTGCGGCGGCACCATCACGCGCACGCCATTGTCGAGCACGGCGGGCTTGTAGCTGGACGAGGCGGTCTGCCCCTTCACCACGGCATCGGCCTCGACGATGGTCGCCTCGATCTGGTCGGGCAGTTGCACCGAGATCGGCTTTTCCTCATAGAGTTCGAGCACTACTTCCATGCCGTCCTGCAGGAAAGCGACTTCGTCGCCCAGCATGTCGGCGGGCAGCGTGATCTGGTCGTACGTGTCCTTGTCCATGAAGGTCAGCGCATCGCCGTCGCGGAACAGGAACTGGAAATCCTTGGTGTCGAGGCGCACGCGCTCCACGGTCTCGGCTGAACGGAAGCGGACGTTGGTCTTGCGGCCGTCGATGAGGTTCTTCATCTCGACCTGCATGTAGGCGCCGCCCTTGCCGGGCTGGGTGTGCTGGATCTTCACGGCGCGCCACAGGCCGCCTTCATATTCGATGATGTTGCCGGGACGAATGTCCACGCCGCTGATCTTCATGGGAGTCTCGCTGATTAAAAGAGCAGGCGCGGCCCTTAGCGCGCAGCGGCGTTTCCGGCAAGCACCGCCCCGAACGCCTTGATCGCCGCGGCCTCTCCGTCAGGCCCGTTCCACACCGCTCCCGAAACCGCGATGAAGTCCGCCCCCGCATCGATCAGCGGCCGCGCGTTCAACGGCGTGATCCCCCCGATAGCCACGCAGGGAATCTCGAACAGCGTCGTCCACCAAGACAGGATCGACGGCTCGGGGTGATGCTTCACCACCTTGGTCGTCGTCGGGTAGAAGCTGCCGAACGCGACATAGTCGGCCCCTGCTTCCCCCGCTTCCATCGCCAGGTGCCGGCTGTCGTGGCAGGTGACGCCGATCTGCGCCGATGGGCCGAGCACGGCACGCGCATCGCGCGGATCGCCGTCCTCCTGCCCCAGATGCACGCCGTCGGCGCCCAGCCGCTTGGCCAGCGCGACGCTGTCATTGACGATGAAGGCGACTTCGCGGTCGGCGCAGATGCGCTGCAACGGCGCGGCCAGCCGCGCCGCCTGATGCTGGTCGACATCCTTCACGCGCAACTGGAACGCCGCGATCGGCCCGGCATCGAGCGCGCGCGCCAGCCGCTCCGGAAAGGCGCCGTCCACGTCGAGCGGCGAGATCAGGTAAAGCTGGCAGGGCGGCCGCCGATCATCGCTCTCGAAGCGCGCCGCGAAATCGGGGTCGAGCGGACCCAGTTCATCATCGTCGTCAATCATGTCCGCGCTCTAGCCGTTCGATGGCTGCCGCGAAAGCCGCCGGATCATCGAGCCGGTGGGCGACGGCCGCCACGCTGCGCCGCCCGATCGTCATGGGAGCCGCAAGATCGACGACGATATTGGGCCAGGCGATCAGCGCCAGATTGAGTACCGACCGATCCTTGATCGCCGCAGCATCCCAGTTGACGCGCAACCCGTCGATCTGCGCGAACGGTATGGTCGCCGACCGCAACCGCCCGGCGCGCATGATCAGCACCCCATCCGCAATCCGCACCGGCAGGCGCGGAAAGGAGCGGATGAGCAGCACGATCCAGATGATGCCGGCAAGGCTGACGAGCGAGACGATCGCCGCCACCCATGGCTTCCATAAGGCGAGAAGCAGATGGAGAACGATCATCTCCACGCAGGCGAGCGCGAAGAGCACCCACATCATCGGGGCAAGGCTGCGATGATAGGCGAAGTCCATGTCCGGCTAGGCGCCGACGATCATGATCGCGAAGCCGTCCCAACCCTTCGCGCCAACTGTCTGGATGGCCGTCGCCGAAAGGCGCGGCTCGGCGGCGATCGCGTCGAACAGAGCGCGCGTGCCGACGACGCTGGCGTCCTTGCTGGCCGCATCGGTCACGCGCCCCTCGCGCACGACATTGTCGCAGACGATGACCGTGCCGACACGCGCCAGTGCCAGAGCATGGCGCAGATAGACGGGATTACTCGGCTTGTCGGCGTCGATGAAGGCGAAGTCGAAAGCAGGCTCCCCAGCCGCGACCAGCGCCGCCAGGCTGTCCACCGCCGGCCCGACGCGGATATCGACGCGCTCGCCGACGCCCGCATGATCGAGATTGGCACGCGCCACGGCTGCGTGATGCGGATCGATCTCGAGCGAGACGACGCGGCCGCCCTCGCCCACCGCCCGCGCCAGACAGATCGTCGAATAACCGCCGAGCGTGCCCACTTCAAGCACGCGCCGCGCGCCGTTCATCCGCGCCAGCAGTTCGAGCAGCTTGCCTTGCGCCGGCGACACGTCGATCGCGGGCAACCCGGCATCGGCATTGGCGGCAAGCGCCGCCTCAAGTGCCGGATCGGGCCCGATCAGCCGGTCGACGATATAGGCGTCGACCGCGTCCCAGGCCCGATCCACCACGATCAGGCCTCGCCCTTGTAGATGGCGACGATCTTGTCGAGCATCGCCAGCGCTTCGTCGCGCGGGCGCTGGAAAGTGTTGCGGCCGATGATCGATCCGTTGCCGCCGCCGTCGCGAATGTCGCGCGCATCCTGATAGACGGCGTCGGCACCCTTGGCAGCGCCGCCCGAGAAGACGACGATGCGGCGACCCGCGAAGCAGCTCTGCACGACATGCTTCACGCGGTCCGACTGCTTCGACCAGTCGGTGCCTTCATAGGCCTTCTGCGCATCCTTCTGCTCGATATGCGCGGTCGGCAGCTTCACCTTGATGATGTGCGCGCCGATCAGCGCCGCGATGTGCGCGGCATAGGCGCCGACGTCGAGCGCCAGTTCGCCTTCCTTCGACAGCATGCCGCCGCGCGGGTAGGACCAGATCACCGTCGCGATGCCGACCGAGGCGGCCTCGGCGCGCAGTTCCTTGATCTCCTCGATCATCTCGAAGATGTCGTCGGCGCCCGGATAGATGGTGAAGCCGATCGCCGAGCAGCCGAGGCGCAGCGCATCGTCGATGCCGCCGGTCACTGCCTGGTTGATCGCCGTCGCCCAGCTGTTCGAGCTGTTGAGCTTCAGGATCGTCGGGATCTGCCCGGCGAACGTATCGGCCCCCGCCTCGAGCATGCCGAGCGGCGCGGCATAGGCCGAAAGCCCGGCGTCGATCGCAAGCTGATAATGGTAATGGGGGTCATAGGCCGCCGGGTTGACCGCGAAGCTGCGCGCCGGGCCATGCTCGAATCCCTGGTCGACGGGCAGGATGACGAGCTTGCCGGTGCCGCCCAGCCGCCCCTGCATCAGGATGCGGGCGAGATTCGCCTTCACGCCCGGATTATCGGATTCATATTTGTCGAGAATGGCCTTCACGGTCGGCGTCATATCGGTCCCCATATGGTCATCGTTTTTATTTGCGCGCCTCATAGCCATGCGCTCGCCCGCCGACAACGGCGGTAACGATGATCGGCGCTTGACGCGCGTGGAAGCCCCGAGCACTTCTGGCGCGGGGAGCACTATCATGCGGTTTTTCAGCTTCATCGGCGCCTGCCTGTTGTTAGCGGGCACCGGCGCGCTAGCGGCGGAATCGGAGGCGCCCAAAATCGGAGAAGCCGCGCCGGGGTTCGAACTTACCCTTGTCGACGGATCGAAGATCGATCTGGAGTCGCTGCGCGGCCAGGTGGTCGTGCTCAATTTCTGGGCGACCTGGTGCGTGCCCTGCCGCGCCGAGCTGCCGCTGCTCGACACCTATTACAAGATCCACCAGCCCCACGGCCTGCGCGTCTTCGCGATCACCACGCAGGATTCGGTGCCGCTCCGCCAGCTGCGCAAGCTGTTCGCGAAGATGAACATGCCCTCGGTCTCGCGGATCAAGGGCCCCTATGGGCCCCTGACCGGCGTTCCCACCAACTTCGTCATCGATCGCGCCGGCCGGCTCCGCTATGCGCAGTCGGGCGCGTTCAACCTCGAAGCGCTCAACCGCATCCTCGTGCCTCTCCTCAACGAGCCGACCCCGGCGCAGAAACTCGCTTCGGCGAAATAATCAGCGCGCCAGCGCGGCGACGCCGGGAAGCTCCTTGCCTTCCATCCACTCGAGGAAGGCGCCGCCCGCCGTCGAGACGAAGGTGAAGTCGTCGCCCACGCCCGCCTGGTTGAGCGCCGCCACGGTATCGCCACCGCCCGCGACGGAGATCAGCGATCCCTCACGCGTCAGCGCAGCTGCGGTCTTCGCGAGCGAGACCGTCGCCGCGTCGAACGGCGGCGTCTCGAACGCGCCGAGCGGGCCGTTCCACACCAGCGTGCGGCAGGTCTTGAGCACGTCGGCCAGCGCCTCGGTCGCGGCCGGCCCGATGTCGAGGATCATCTCGTCGGCTGCGACTTCGTGGACATTGGCGATGCGCGTCGGCGGATTGGGGCGGAATTCCTTCGCCACCACCACATCATAGGGCAGGTGCACCGTGCAGTCGGCGCGATCGGCGGCGTCGAGGATTTCCTCCGCCGTCCCGGTCAGGTCGTGCTCGCACAGCGACTTGCCGACATCGATCCCGCGCGCGGCAAGGAAGGTGTTCGCCATGCCGCCGCCGATGATCAGGTGATCGACCTTGGTCACGAGATGCTTGAGCACGTCCAGCTTGGTCGACACCTTGGCGCCGCCGACCACTGCAGCCACCGGATGCTGCGGATTGCCCAGCGCCTTTTCGAGCGCGGCCAGCTCCTTCTCCATCGCGCGTCCGGCGAAGGCGGGCAGCACATGCGCCAGCCCCTCGGTCGAGGCATGGGCGCGGTGCGCGGCCGAGAAGGCGTCGTTCACGTAAAGATCGCCAAGTGCGGCGAAGCGCTCGACCACCTTGGGATCGTTCTTTTCCTCGCCGCCGAAGAAGCGCGTATTCTCCAGCACGGCGATGTCGCCCGGATTGAGCGCCGCGACCGCAGCCGCATCGCCTTCCCAGTCGACATAATGAACCGGACGCCCCAGCACCGCCGCATAGGCGTCGACGACCTGCGCCAGCGAATATTCGGCCGCCGGTGCCTTGGGGCGGCCGAAATGAGCGAGGACGAGGACGATCGCACCGCGATCGGCAAGCTCGGTCACCGTCTCGATCGTCGCGCGCAGGCGAGTGTCGTCGCTCACCTTGCCGTCGGCCATGGGGACGTTCAGATCCTCGCGGACCAGCACGCGCTTGCCACTGATTTCGCCCATGTCGTCGAGAGTCTTGTAGCTCGTCATTGATCGTCCTCGATGATGATCGGGTCGCCGACCCTGATATGTCCGCCGGCAATTACGCGCCCCAGAACGCCGCCGCGCCAGTCGGGGGTCAGCGCGTCCTTCAGGCCCGGCGCGATCTCGTCCATGCGGCCGCACGGATCGCATTCGACGGTGGTGACGATCCTGACGTCGGCGCCGATGCGGATCACGGCGCCTTCGCGCTGGGGCAGGTCGAGCCCGTCGACCAGCAGGTTGGCGCGGCGGTTCCACCAATCGAGCGGGCGGCTGATCTCGGCCGTGGCCGCATCCCAATCGCCCTTCTCGATCATCGAGACCTGCCGCCGGCCGCGCTTGCCGGGCGGGATCGTGCCGCGAAAATCGCCTTCGATCCCGCCGCCGACGGTCACCGCGACCGCCTCCACCGTTTCCATGGGCGCACGCGGGCGGGCGTGGCGGGCTATGCCTGCCAGCCGCCCGCCCATGATCAGATCAGCTTGCCCATCGCGGCCGCGGTGTCGACCATGCGGTTGGAGAAGCCCCATTCATTGTCGTACCACGAAACGACACGGACCAGCTTGCCGTCGATCACCGCCGTCTCGAGGCTGTCGACCGTCGATGAGGCCGGCGAGTGCATCAGGTCGATCGAGACCAGCGGCTCGTCGGTATAGTCGAGGATGCCGGCGAGCGGGCCGCTCTCGGCCGCCGCCTTCAGGATCGCGTTGACCTCGTCATTCGTCGTGTCGCGCTTGGGCGTGAAGGTCAGGTCGACGAGGCTGACGTCGGGCACCGGCACGCGGATCGCCGAACCGTCGAGCTTACCCTTCAGCTCGGGCAGGACCTCGCCCACCGCGCGCGCGGCGCCGGTGGTGGTCGGGATGATCGACATGGCGGCGGCGCGGGCGCGGCGCAGGTCCGGGTGGATCTGGTCGAGGATCTTCTGATCGTTCGTATAGGCGTGGACCGTGGTCATCAGGCCGCGCTCGATGCCGATCGTGTCGTTCAGCACCTTCGCGACGGGCGCGAGGCAGTTGGTGGTGCACGACGCATTGGAGACGATCACATGCTCGCCGGTCAGCTTGTCGTTGTTCACGCCGAAGACGACGGTCAGGTCGACATTCTTGCCCGGTGCGGAGATCAGCACGCGCTTGGCGCCCGCCGCGATATGCTTCTGCGCGCTGTCGCGGTCGGTGAAGAAGCCGGTGCATTCGAGCGCGATGTCGACGCCCAGTTCCTTGTGCGGCAGGTTCGCCGGGTCGCGCTCGGCGGTCACGCGGATGCGCTTGCCGTCGACGACGAGGTCATTGCCCTCGGCCGAAACCGTGCCCGGATACTTGCCATGGACCGAATCGCGCGAGAACAGCCAGGCGTTCGACTTGGCGTCGGCGAGATCGTTGATCGCAACCAGTTCCAGCCCGCTTTCCGGACGCTCGAGGATCGCGCGCGCGACGAGGCGACCGATGCGCCCGAAACCGTTGATCGCGACTTTGACTGCCATGTTTATCAGCTCCTTGAAGCAAGCGCGGCGGCGACCCGCGGCGCTATCTGGTCGGGGGTGAGCCCGAATTCACGATAAAGATCCTCGGCCTTGCCCGAGGCGCCGAAATGGTCGAGCCCGAAGCGCAGCCCGTGGCCGACATAGCGCTCCCAGCCCATCGTGGTGCCTGCCTCGATCGAGACCTTCAGCACATCCTCCGGCAACGTATCGGCGCGGTATGCCGCGTCCTGCGCGTCGAAGCGCGACCAGCAGGGCATCGACACGACGTCGGCCCCGATCCCTTCGGCCTCCAGCAGATCGCGCACGTCGGCGGCGAGCTGCACTTCGGATCCGCTGGCGATCAGCACGACCTTGCGCGGCGCGGTCGCCGCGAACAGGCGATAGGCGCCGCGCGCCGACCGGTTCTCGGGCGCGTCGGTGCGAAGCTGCGGCAGATTCTGCCGGCTGAGGGCGAGCAGGCCAGGGCCATTCTCCTTCTCGATCGCCAATGCCCAGCACTCGGCGGTCTCCACCGTGTCGCAGGGGCGATAGACGTCAAGATTGGGGATGACGCGCAGCGCCATCAAGTGCTCGACCGGCTGGTGCGTCGGCCCATCCTCGCCCAGCCCGATCGAATCATGCGTCATCACGAAGACGACGCGCGCGCGCTGCAGCGCCGAGAGGCGGATCGCCGGGCGGCAATAATCGGAGAAGACGAGGAAGGTGCCGCCATAGGGAATGACGCCGCCGTGCAGCGCCATGCCGTTCATCGCGGCGCCCATGCCGAACTCGCGAATGCCGTAATAGATGTAGCTGCCCGAATAATCGTCCTTGGTCAGCGGCTTCTGCGCCTTGGCCTTGGTGTTGTTCGATCCGGTCAGGTCCGCCGATCCGCCGACGAGTTCGGGGATCACCGCAGTCATCGCCTCGAGCGCCATTTCGGACGCCTTGCGCGTCGCCACCTTCTGCGGGTTGTCGAGCAGGCTCTGGATATAGGCCTGCTTGGCATTGCCCTCGGGCAGGCGGCCAGCCATGCGGCGCTCGAACTCGGCCCGCTCGGCGCTCGCAGCCAGGCGCGCTTCCCAGGCTGCGCGCGGACTGGCGCCCTTCGTACCGAAACTCTCCCATTCGGCCTTGATCTCGGCCGGAATCTCGAAGGGCGGATAGGGCCATCCCAATGTTTCGCGCGCGGCGGCGACTTCGGCCGCGCCCAGCGGCGAACCGTGCGTGGCGGACGTGCCCTGCTTGTGCGGCGCGCCGCGCCCGATGATCGTACGGCAGGCGATCAGCGACGGGCGCGGATCGGCCAGCGCCTCATCGATCGCGCGGGCGATGTCCTCGGGATCGTGGCCGTCGCAGCGCACCGTGTGCCAGCCGCCGGCGACATAGCGCGCGGGAATGTCCTCGCAGGTCGACAGGCTCGTCGCGCCGTCGATGGTGATGCGGTTGTCGTCCCACAGCACGATCAGCCGGCCGAGGCCCAGATGGCCCGCGATGCCCACCGCTTCGTGGTTGATGCCTTCCATCAGGCATCCGTCGCCGGCGATCACCCAAGTATGGTGGTCGACCAGATCGTCGCCGAAGGTCGCGTTCAGGTGACGCTCGGCGATCGCCATGCCGACCGCGGTCGCCAGCCCCTGCCCCAGCGGCCCCGTCGTCGTCTCGACGCCGGCAAGCTCGAAATTCTCGGGGTGTCCCGCCGTAACGCTATGAAGCTGGCGGAATTTTTTGATGTCATCGATCGTCGGCCGCTCATAACCCGTCAGGTAGAGCGTCGCGTAGAGCAGCATCGATCCATGCCCGGCGGACAGAACGAAACGGTCGCGGTCGGCCCAGCGCGGCGCCTTCGGATCATATTTCAGATAATCGCGAAACAGCACGGTCGCGACGTCGGCCATACCCATCGGCATGCCCGGATGCCCCGAATTCGCAGCCTCGACGGCGTCCATAGCCAGCGCCCGGATCGCGTTGGCCAGTTGATCGTGAGAAACTGTCATGTCGGCTCCAGAGCGAATGTCGCAGAGGCGCGACCGGGTTGCGCGGCGAGTCGCCACGGGCGCGCGATCCTTTGTCGCGCCGTGACGAATGCGTCAACACCGGCGCGCGTGACGCCATGGCGGGAGTCGCTTGCTCCGTGCGTTGGACCTGCTAGTTAAGATTCCGTGACAGACGAACGCCTCATCCTCGCGATAGGCCGGCTCGAACGGGCGCTGACCCGTGCAGAGACTGCGGCCGGCAATGCGGAACGCGACGCCGAACTCGGCCATCGCCTCGCGGCGCTCGATCGCCGTCACGAGACATTGCGCAGCAGAACCCAGGAGGCGATCGACGCGCTCGATCGGCTGATCGGCTAGGGACTGTTGCCGATACGCCTGGGGGGTAGCGTATGGCGGAAGTGATTTTGGAGATAGGCGGCCGGCGATATCCGGTCGCCTGTCGCGATGGCGAGGAAGAGCAGCTCGGCGCGCTGGGCCGGCTGGTCGATGAGAAGGCGGCGCAGGCCAGCGCCAGCGTGGGCGGCGTCAACGAGGTCCGCCAGCTGCTGTTCGCGGCGCTTCTGCTTGCCGATGAGCTGCAGGATGCGCGCGCCGCCAGCAAGGCGCTCAATCTCTCCGCCACCCCTTCCCTGCTTCCCCTCGACGGCGAAGCAGTCGACTCGGGCGTCATCCTAGCGATCGAACGACTCGCCGAACGCGTCGAGAAAGTCGCCGAGAGACTTGAGGGCGCGGCGCGGGCCGCCTAGATTGGCAGGCGACGGGTACTGCCCGGTGCGCGCCTTTTATATCCCTGAGGCGATTATACATCCATGGGAGCTGTCCCTTGTCGGGCCCTGGTCCGGCAAACACGGCGCCCACCTGACGTTAACGGCGTCAGAGGATATCCCGGCAAACGGCCATGGCGGTCCCGTCACCCGCCACCCTTCCCTCCCGCTCGCCGAGCGCCTATCCTCGCGCGATCGTGACTCGTTTTCCCACCAAGCCAGAGCTTCGCCGCGAAGCCCGCGCACGTCGTGACGGATTCGTCGCGGGCCTCGACGCGCGCGGGGCCGCCCTCGCCTTCCGCGTGGTCCCGGGGCCGCTGCGCGCGCTGATCGACGATGCGCGCTGCGTCAGCGCCTATATCCCGGTCGGCAGCGAGGCGGATCCGGAAGCGCTCCTCGCCTTCGCCGCCGAGGCGGGCAAGACGACGGCGCTGCCTTATGTCGAGGCGCGCGCGGTGCCGATGCGCTTCCTCGCCTGGACGCCCGGCGATCCGCTCAAGCCCGGCCCGATCGGCCTCAGCCAGCCGGATATCGAGACGGCAACCGAAGTCGCCCCCGACCTGATCCTCACGCCACTCGTCGCCTTCGACCGCCGGCTGCACCGGCTGGGGCAAGGCGCCGGCCATTATGACCGCGCCTTCGCGCGTTTTCCCGACGCGCTGCGTATCGGCATCGCATGGAGCGCGCAGGAAGTCGATTTCGTCCCCGACGATGCGTGGGACGAACCGCTCGACGCCGTGCTCACCGAGCGTGAGTGGATCGCGCGCGACAGGGAGGCCTAGGATGCCGAGCTGGCGCAAGCCCGTGGGCATCATGCTGATCCTCGGCATCATCCTCGCCTGGGCGATCATCGTGGTCCAGTTCGCCGAGGCAATCGGGCGCCTTCCGGTCCTCGCGCAGGCGCCGATCTACATTACCGCCGGGCTCGTCTGGATCCTGCCGCTCAAGCCGCTCCTGCTGTGGATGGAAACCGGCCGCTGGCGTTAACCACGCCGCGGCGCGCCTTTGTTAACCTGCTGACCGCAAACTCTTTCCCGCAAAGCAGTCGAGGGAAAGCCATGTTGCGTCGTGCCAAGGCCGAGCGCGCGGTCGCCGAAGAGCGCCGTGCGCATCGCTATGAAGTGAATATCGAGGCTTCGATCGATCATGAAACGATCAAACAGCCCGTCCGCCTCGTCAATCTGTCGCGCCGGGGATTCGGCGCCGTCGGCGCGGCTCCCCTGCCCGACAGCATCGTCACCCTGACAATAACGGGGGTTTGCCATGCCAGGGCGCGAATCGCCTGGCGGGACGAGGATAATTTCGGCGCCGAGTTTCTGGCGCCGCAGCGCCTTTTCCTCATCCCGGATGTCGTCGGCCCCGGCGACGAGGCCGAACCATCCGATGACGATTTTCGATGAAGGAACCGCGCCGTAAATGGCGCGAGTGACGGGGCTCGAACCCGCGACCTCCGGCGTGACAGGCCGGCGCTCTAACCAACTGAGCTACACCCGCTTGAGCGTGGAGCCGGCGACCTAGTGGAGCGACCGGGGGCTGTCAAGCGACCCTTTCACGCTTCTTGCGACGCCACGAAAATAATTGCGCGGCGTCAGTCATAGTCGAGATCGTCGTCAGCATAGCGCGCATTGGTCAGCGTTCCTTCCTCGAACAGGAAGCCGGCGATGTCGGGCTTGCCCGCAGCGCTTGCGACGGTCTGGATGATGATCAGCAGCGGCACCGCGAGCAGCGCGCCGGGCGTCCCCCACACCCAGCCCCAGAAGGCCAACGATATCATGATCAGCAGCGGGTTGATCGTCAGCCGCCGGCCGAGGATCGTCGGCGTAATGATGTTCGCCTCGACGACGTGGAACAGTATCTGCATCGCCGCCGGCGCCAGCGCCCACCATATGTCGTTGAAAGTCATCAGCCCGCCGAGCGCGATCAGGATCGCGGCGAGGATCGGCCCAAGATAGGGAATATAGTTGAGCAGCGCGACGATGCCGCCCCACATCAGGGGCGACGGCATGCCGAGCAGCCAGACGCCGAACGCCACCGCCAGCCCGAGGCCGACGTTGATGAGGGTGATCGTGCCGATATAGGCCGACGTCGCGTCGACGACATTCTGGATCACCCGCGCGGTCGCGAGCGCGCCGTCGAAGCTCCCCCGGCTGGTGATCGTCCGCCGCCTCAGCTGAGTCCAGCCCGACAGGAAGAAATAGATGACGAGCAGGATGAACAGCAGTTGCAGCGCTGCCGAAGGCGCCGACGAGACATAGGCCATCAGCGATGTCGGGGCCTGCGTCGCCTCGGCCTGCGCATGCATCACCGGGCCGCTCGCCAGCATCGTCACCGTGTCATCGACGAACTTCTGCAGATTGGCGTAGAAATCGATCAGCGGCGCCAGATTGGCCTGGATCTGCGGAATCCTGGACGGCAGCGACTGGAACCACGCCGTCGCCGGCACGATGATCGCGGCGAGCGCGATATTGGCTACGGCGATGAACACCAGCATGCAGATCAGCGCAGCCAGCCGCGACGGCACGCCGCTGCGCTCGAGCCATTCGAGCATGGGCACGAAAGCGATCGCGACGACGATCGCGGCGACCAGCGGCAGGAAGAATTCGGCGCCCAGCTTGAGCGCGAAGGGCAGGCCGAGCAGCAGCCCGATCCCCGCCATCAAGGTCAGCGAGGCGAGCAGCCGATCCCGCCGGCGATCGACATGGGCATGGTCGCCATGATGCAGCCGGTCCTCCGGCGAGGGGCCGGACGCCTGCTCGATGACCGCGTCGAGCGCGGCCTCTCCGATCGTGCGGGTTTCCTCCTCCATCCCGCTGTCTTGGCCCCGCCGCCGCCGCTCCGTCAATGGCGACGGCGAGGTTCATGACATCTCAGAACTTGATGCTCGCCCCAAGCCGGATGTCGCGCCCCGCAAGCGGCGCATAATCCTTGAGCAGCGAGGTGGAGGACCGCGCGACGACATCGAACAGATTGTTCGCAGCAAGCCGCAGGGTGAGCGGGCTTCCCGCCCCCAGCACCTTCCAGGAGACCTGCGCGTTGACCATCGTGTAGCCCGGCGTCGTAGTCTCGAATTCGGCATTGCGGTTCTGCGCGAAGTTGCGCTGCACCTCGACGCGCCCGCTCCACGCCGGATCGTCATAGCCTAGCCCACCCTGGATGCGCAGCGGCGGGATCAGCGGCGCCGGGCCATAATCCCGCACCGTGACGTGCGTGTAATCGGCGAAGCCATCGAGCGAGACGCGGCCTTCGCCGATCCTGAACAGATCGACATTGCCCTGCGCCTCGAAGCCGTAATGCGTCGCCTTGCCCTGCGCCATCGCATAGACGGGCAGGTCATCCTCGATCTCGCCCGTGGGCTTCTGGTAGAGGAAGTTGGAGAAGCGATTGTAATAGCCCGAAAGCTCGAACGAATAGCCGTTGCCCTTACCGTTGAAGGTCAGCTCGGCGCCGTTGCTTTTTTCGAGCCGCGCATCGGGCAGGCCGACCTCGAACGCCTCGGTGCCGCCATGCGGACCATTGGCGAACATCTCCTCGACCGTCGGCGCGCGCTCCGAATGGGTAAGGTTGAGCCCGATCCGCCAACCGTCGAGCACCGCATAGCTCGCGCCCACCGATCCCGAGATCGAAGTGAAGTGGCGCGTGATGTCGGGATTGCCTAGATCGGCGTCGGCGGTGGCGTGCGCGCTGGTCTTCTCGACGCGGACGCCCGCCTCCGCCTTCAGCTTGCCGAAGTCGAACTGCTGGACGGTGAAGAGGCCGCCCTGCTCCGTCGCGGTCTTGGGCAGGAATTTCTCCTCGCCCACGACATTGAAGTCGCGCGTCATCACCTGCCCGCCGAACGCGCCGCTCCACACGCCCTGCTTGGCCTGCAGAAACTCCAGCCGCCCCTCGATACCCTTGTTGTAGAAGGTCGTGGCCACCGCGCCGTCTGGTTCCAGCTCCCGATGGACGTAATCGCCATAGCCCGCACGCAGCCTGATCTTGTCGAGGAAGCCGCCGCCGGCATCGACCTCGGCGCGCAGGTCGTAGCGATCTTGCTTGAGCGCGATGCGCGGCTGCTCCGATTCGACATCAGGATCGAGCGAGAAGCGGATCGGCACGCCATAGAGATTGTCGAGATGCGAATAGGAGAAGCCGATCGTGCCGCCCGATCCGATATAGGCAAGGCCGACGCCCGTATCCCAGGTCCGCGCCGCGGTATTGGGCAGCTTGCCTTTGAGCGTCGCGAGCCGCTGGATGTCCGGGTCGGTCGATCCCGCCGCCTCCGCGCGCAGGGGTGCCGAAAGAAGAAAGCCACCCGTGTCGAGATCGCCCGACTTCAGATAGCTGCCGTCGACGTGGAAGACGAGGTTGCTGGTCAGCGGCACGTCGATCGTGCCCGCAGTGCTGCGCTCCTTGGCGGCGGTGGCGTAGCCGCCCTCGAGTTGCACGTGGACGGGCTCGTCCGGCACCTTGAGCGGGATACGCGAATCGATGACGTTGACCACGCCGCCG
The DNA here is from genome assembly GCF_058790595.1 of Sphingomonas sp. EU05-FHT14C10. NCBI lineage: Bacteria > Pseudomonadati > Pseudomonadota > Alphaproteobacteria > Sphingomonadales > Sphingomonadaceae > Sphingomonas > Sphingomonas sp. EU05-FHT14C10. The sequence goes on from NZ_JBYTEN010000005.1 coordinate 178,687, forward strand.
ATCGCCCCCGATCCGTAAAGCAGCGCGGATGGTCCGCGCAGCACCTCGATCCGGTCCGCCGTCAGCGTGTTGATCGCAACGGCATGGTCGGCGCTGGTCCCCGATGCGTCGAACGAACCGATGCCGTCGGTCAGGATACGCACGCGATCGCCCTGCAGGCCGCGCAGGATGGGGCGCGAGGCCGACGGGCCGAAGCTGCTGGCGCTGACCCCCGGCAGGTCGGCAAGCGTGTCGCCGATCGTCGAACGCACCGATTGGGCGAGGTCCGTCCCGCTCAGCACCGACGTGCCCGACAACAGATCGCCCTTGTTCCGCGACAGCGCGGTGATGACGATATCGGTCGATTCCTCATGATGATCGCCGGTGGCGTCGGCCGCATCGTCGGCGGCGAAAAGGGGCGCGGACGAACCGGCCAGAAACAGGGCAAACGCGATCTTCGAGCAGTGGGACATTGACAACTCCGCTGAAACCGCGGGCCATGGACATGATACTTTATAACATGTCAAGGTGCGTTTGCGGCGAAACGGGGCCGATGGTAGTTCATGGACAAGAATTCATGATCAATGGTGAGTCAGATGTCCGATAAGCAACCCATGCACGAAAACCCCTTGGGCCTCGACGGCTTCGAGTTCGTCGAGTTCACCGGCCCCGATCCCGAAGCGCTCGCCGGCCTGCTGACTGCGATGGGCTTCACGCATATCGCCACCCACCGCTCGAAGAATGTCCGCCGCTACCAGCAGGGCGACATCAATTTTCTGCTTAATATGGACCAGCAGGGCCAGGTCGCCGATTTCCGTCAGGCGCATGGCCCCTCGGCCAATGCGATGGCGTTCCGCGTCCACGACGCCCAGTTCGCCTTCGAGGAAGCGGTGAAGCGCGGCGCCAGGCCGATCGAGGGCAAGGTCGGCCCGATGGAGCTCAACATCCCCGCGATCGAGGGGATCGGCGGATCGAACCTCTATCTCGTCGATCGCTACGGCGCACACGAGATTTACGACATCGATTTCCGCCCCGTTCCCGGCGCGGTGAAGGACGCCAACAGCGTCGGCATCCACACGCTCGATCACCTGACGCACAACGTCAATCGCGGGCGCATGGATTTCTGGGCGGGCTTCTACGAGAAGATCTTCAACTTCCGTCAAATCCGCTACTTCGACATCGAAGGCCAGCAGACCGCCCTGCTCAGCCGCGCGATGACCGCGCCCGACGACAAGATCCGCATCCCGCTCAACGAAAGCCAGGACGAGCATTCGCAGATCGAGGAGTTCCTGCGCGAATATAAGGGCGAAGGCATCCAGCACCTCGCGCTCGCGACCGACGATATCTTCAGGACCGTCGATGCGCTTCGCGCCAACGGCATCCGTTTCCAGGACAGCCCCGAAACCTATTTCGACATGATCGACAAGCGGCTTCCCGGCCACGGCCATGATGTCGGGGAGATGCGCAAGCGCCGCATCCTGATCGACGGCGCGCCGGAAACCGGCGGCGGCCTGCTGCTCCAGATCTTCACCGAGAATATGGTCGGCCCGATCTTCTTCGAGATCATCCAGCGCAAGGGCAATGACGGCTTCGGCGAAGGCAATTTCAAGGCGCTGTTCGAATCGATCGAGCTCGACCAGATCCGGCGCGGCGTACTGCCTGCCAAGGAAACGGCCTGAGATATCATTGGAGTGGACGGCGGCAATGCGTGACGATCACAGCCTGGCCGATCATGGCCACGTGCATCATTATCTGGCGTCCAACCATGAGCGGAACGAGAAGAGGACGCTGCTCGTCGTCGTCCTGACCGTGCTCATGATGGTCGGCGAGATCGTCGTCGGCTGGATGACCGGCTCGATGGCGCTGCTCGCCGACGGCTTCCACATGGCGACGCATGCCGGCGCGCTCGGCATCGCGGCGGCGGCCTATGCCTATGCGCGCACGCACAGCAACGATCCGCGCTTCACCTTCGGCACCGGCAAGGTAGGCGAGCTTGCCGGCTTCACCTCGGCGATCATCCTCGGCATCGTCGCGCTCGGCATCGCCTGGGAATCGGCGGAGCGGCTGATGCACCCCACCGCCGTCGGCTTCGGCGACGCGACGAAGGTCGCGGTGCTCGGCCTCATCGTCAATCTCGTCAGTGCCTGGCTGCTCAAGGATGGCGGGCACGATCATCATCATGGTCATTCGCACGGGCATTCGCATGGGGCGGCGCACAGCCACGCGCACGATCACCACGACCATGATCATGCGCACGACGATGATCGCAGCCATCACCGCCACGACAATAATATGCGCTCGGCCTATATCCATGTGCTGGCCGATGCGTTGACATCGGTGATGGCGATCCTCGCCTTGCTCGCGGGCCGCTATCTCGGCTGGGTCTGGCTCGACCCTGTCGTCGGCATCGTCGGGGCGCTGATCATCGCCCAATGGTCGTGGACGCTGATGCGCGATACCGCGCGCATCCTCGTCGACGCGTCGGAGACCGATCGGCTGGGCGAAGTCACGCGCGCGATCGAGCAGCCGGGCGACGTCGACGTCACCGATCTCCATATCTGGCAGGTCGGCCCCGGTGCGCACGCCGCGATCATTGCGCTCGTCGCGCGCGAACCGCTCGATCCCGACGCCTACCGCACACGGCTAGCCGGCTTCAAATGGATCAGCCACGCGACGATCGAAGTCTCGCACTGCGTGACGCCGCACTGCCGCTGACCCACGCCGGACGCCGCCGCCATGTCGAAGGGAACGCGCGCCACGCAGGCACTGGAAAAGGCCGGCGTCGCCTTCACCGTCCACAGCTATCCCTATGATCCGAATGCCGACCGCATCGGCATGCAGGCTGCCGAGGCGCTGGGCGCGCCGCCTGCACAGGTTCTGAAGACGCTGATGACGAAGGTCGACGGCAGGCCGGCCTGCGTCATCGTCCCGTCGGACTGCGAAGTCTCGATGAAGCGGCTGGCCGCCGCCGCGCGCGGCAAGTCGGCCGAGATGATGCCGCCGGTCGAGGCCGAACGGATCGCCGGCTATGTCGTCGGCGGGATCAGCCCCTTCGGCCAGAAGAGGCGCGTGCCGACCCTGATCGAGGAAACGGCCCTCACGCACGATTTCGTCTTCATCAATGCCGGCCAGCGCGGCTTGCAGCTTAGGCTCTCCCCGCGCGACGCCGCCGAAGCGCTGGGCGCAATCGTTGCGCCGCTCGTCGCCTAGCGGCGCACCGCGCCCACAACCCTTCCGATGCGCTAAAGCGCCCTCCAGCTAAAGCGCCCCCTCGCGGCGCAGCAGTTCCTCCTTGCGCTCCAGCCCATAGGCGAAGCCGCCCAGCGTGCCGTCGCCGCGCCGTGCGCGGTGGCAGGGAATGAGGATCGCGACCTGATTGGCGCCGCATGCGCTGCCGGCAGCGCGCGCCGCCCCCGGCTTGCCCGCGCGCGCCGCAAGTTCGGCATAGCTCAGCGTCTCGCCCGGCGGGATGCGCTGCAACTCGCGCCACACCGCTTCCTGAAAGGCGGTCCCGCGTATGTCGACGGGCAGGTCGTGCGCCCGTTCGGGCCGCGCGACCGCATCGACCGCGCCGGCGAGCAGCCCGGCCAGCCCCTCGGCATCGGCGACGATATCGGCATGGGGGAAGCGTTCGCGCAGGTCGGCCTCGCCTTCGTCGAAGGACAGGCGGCAGATGCCGCGCTCGGTGACGGCAAGCAGCATCTGCCCCAGTGCGGTGTCGGCGGTCGCCCAGCGGATCGTCTCGCCCTTCGCACCGCTGCGCCACACGCCGGGAGTCATGCCCATGCGGCGGTTGGTGTCGGCGTAGAAGCGGCTGGGGCCGGAATAACCCGCCTCGTAAATCGCATCGGTCACGCTGTCGCTCTCCTTGAGAGCCCGTTCGGCGCGGCGGGCGCGCAGCCCCCGCGCATAGGCGGCCGGCGTCGTGCCGGTCTCGCGCTTGAACAGGCGGTGAAAATGATGCGGCGCATAGCCGACGGCGGCGGCGAGATCGCCAAGCAGCGGCGGTTCGTCAGATGCCGCGATCAGCCGCAACGCTTCGTCGATCGCCGCCCGGTCGCGCGCCACGGCATCCGGCCGGCAGCGCAGGCAGGCGCGATAGCCTTCCGCCTCCGCCAGCCGCCCGGCGTCGAAAAAGCGGACATGCTCGCGTCGCGGCCGCCGGGCCGGGCAGGACGGGCGGCAATAGATGCGCGTGGTCGAAACCGCGACGACGAACGCGTCGTCATAGCTGCGGTCGCGCCGCTCGAAAGCCTGCCATGCGGTCTGGTCGTCGATGCTCATGCGCCAAGGATAGGCGGATGTCGACGCGCATGCATCCCGCGCCTTGCTTTCAAAGTGACCGGCCAAGCAGCAACGCCGAAATCGTTAAGATCGCCCATTTTGTATCGAAACGAAACAAGCCACCGATCCCAGCGCGTTAACGCTCTTTTAACCTCTTCATTGAGTGCCCGCTCCGATAGGTGAGGCCACGTTCATTGGGGAGTTTTTGTATATGCGTCGCTTCGCTTTCGCCGCGGCCCTCGCCGCCGCCGCCATCACGCCGCAGGCCGCCAGCGCCTCGGTCGTCATCAATTCGATCACCGACAATCCGGGCTATCTGACCGGCACGCTCAGCTATACGCCGACCAACCTGACCCTCGGCAATCTGGGGATCAGCCGCTTCCACCTGTCGGGCACCGAGCAGCCGGGCGGCGCGGCCGTCGATTTCTACACCTATTGCATCGACATCTTCCACACGCTGCACACGGGCACGTTCGATCTGGCGCCGGTTTCGACGCTGATCTCGAGCACGACGCGCCAGGCCCAGCTCCTGACGCTGCTCAGCAACACCGATCCGCTGCTCGCCGCCGCGACCACCACCGCGCAGAAGCAGCTCATCTCGTCGGCCACGCAGATGGCGGTGTGGGAAATCGCGTTCGAGGGCGCGGGCAATCCCTATTCGGTCACCAGCGGCAACCTGTCGATTAGCGGCGGCAACAGCGCGGCGGCCCGCACGCTTGCCAACACCTATCTGTCGAACATCACCAGCAACCTGTGGACGCCGGTGGCCGGCAAGCAGATCGAACTGCTCTACAGCCGCGACAACCAGAGCCAGATCTTCCTCACCGCCGGCGTGCCTGAGCCCGCCACCTGGGCGATGATGATCGGCGGCTTCGGCGTGGTCGGCATGGCGTCGCGTCGCCGCCGCAGGATGACCGTCACCTACGCCTGATCCAGTCAGCCAGACTTCATTGGTTTGTCCGGGGGGACAAGCGCCGCGCATTCCTTGATTGGAGTGCGCGGCGCAAATGATTCGCGGGGCCGGACACGGACGTGGGCGCTTGCTTGACGCTGCGTCACGCGTGCGAGTCGCGGCCGCTTCGGCCCCGCCCCGTTGCACAGCTTGCATCCCCCCGCCGCCGATGCTAGCAGCCGCGCCAACCGCGACGGGGCGTGCTTGCCGCCCCTCTTTTGACGCGGGGGGAAACATCCTTCGGGAAGGACTTTAGGCGCGTGGAGATTTCCGGCGGCATTCAGGCTAGCCTCGCAGGGCGTTACGCGACGGCGCTGTTCGATCTGGCGCAGGACGCGAAGAAGATCGAGACGGTGGAAGCCAGCCTTTCCGCGCTGAAGACGGCCGCCGACGAATCGGCTGACCTGCGCGAACTGCTGACCAACCCGGTGCTGTCGCGCGCCGCTTCTGGCCACGCCATCGCGGGCGTCGCAAAGCTGCTGAAGACCGATCCGCTGACCAGCAATTTCCTTGGCGTCCTCGCGGCGAATCGCCGCCTTGCCCAGCTGGGCGCCATCACCCGCGCCTTCCGCGCGCTCGCCGCCGCCTATCGCGGCGAAGTGAACGCCGAAGTGACGTCGGCGCACGCACTCGCGCCCGCGCAGGTCGAAGCGCTCAAGAAGCAGCTCAAGGCCCGCGTCGGCCGCGACGTCACCGTCGATCTTTCGGTCGATCCCGCGATCCTCGGCGGGCTGATCGTCAAGATCGGTTCGCAAATGATCGATTCGTCGATCCGCACTCGTCTGAACACCCTCGCGCACGCAATGAAAGGCTGATCGGCGAACACGCCATCAGCAGGAAAGGCTAAAGGCTCAAAATGGATATCCGCGCCGCAGAAATCTCGAAGGTCATCAAGGACCAGATCGCCAATTTCGGCACCGAGGCCCAGGTCTCGGAGACCGGCCAGGTTCTTTCGGTGGGTGACGGCATCGCGCGCATCCACGGGTTGGACAACGTTCAGGCCGGCGAGATGGTCGAGTTCGCCAACGGCATCCAGGGCATGGCGCTCAACCTCGAGGCCGACAATGTCGGCGTCGTGATCTTCGGCTCGGACGCCGAGATCAAGGAAGGCGACACCGTCAAGCGCACCGGCACCATCGTCGACGTCCCCGTCGGCAAGGGCCTGCTCGGCCGCGTCGTCGACGGCCTCGGCAACCCGATCGATGGCAAGGGCCCGATCGAATATACCGAGCGCAAGCGCGTCGAAGTGAAGGCGCCGGGCATCATTCCGCGCAAGTCGGTGCACGAGCCCGTTCAGACCGGCCTCAAGGCGATCGACACGCTGGTTCCCATCGGCCGTGGCCAGCGCGAGCTGATCATCGGCGATCGCCAGACCGGCAAGACCGCGGTCGCGATCGACACCTTCATCAACCAGAAGGACGCCAACAAGGGCGGCGACGAGGGCAAGAAGCTCTACTGCATCTACGTCGCGGTCGGCCAGAAGCGCTCGACCGTCGCGCAGATCGTCCGCCAACTCGAAGAGAATGGCGCGATGGAATATTCGATCGTGGTCGCCGCGACCGCGTCCGAACCCGCTCCGCTCCAGTTCCTCGCGCCTTACACCGGCTGCACGATGGGCGAGTATTTCCGCGATAACGGCATGCACGCCGTCATCGTCTATGACGATCTGTCGAAGCAGGCCGTGGCCTATCGCCAGATGTCGCTGCTGCTCCGCCGTCCGCCGGGCCGCGAAGCCTATCCGGGCGACGTCTTCTATCTCCACTCGCGCCTCCTCGAGCGCGCGGCGAAGATGAACGACGACAACGGCAACGGCTCGCTCACCGCGCTGCCGATCATCGAGACGCAGGCTGGCGACGTGTCGGCCTATATCCCGACCAACGTGATCTCGATCACCGACGGCCAGATCTTCCTCGAAACCAACCTCTTCTACCAGGGCATCCGCCCGGCGATTAACGTCGGCCTTTCGGTGTCGCGCGTCGGTTCGTCGGCGCAGACCAAGGCGATGAAGAAGGTGTCGGGCTCGATCAAGCTCGAGCTCGCCCAGTATCGCGAAATGGCTGCCTTCGCGCAGTTCGGTTCGGATCTCGACGCCTCGACGCAGAAGCTGCTCAACCGCGGCGCGCGCCTGACGGAGCTGCTCAAGCAGCCCCAGTTCTCGCCGCTGCCCTTCGAGGAGCAGACCGTGTCGATCTTCGCCGGCACCAGCGGTTATCTCGATGCGATCGCGGTGACCGACGTCGTCCGCTACGAGGATGCGATGCTCACGCACTTCCGCGCGCATCACGCCGATCTGCTGGCCGAGATCCGCGACAGCCGCGACTTCGGCGACGGTGTGAAGGCCAAGGTGAAGGACGCTCTCGACGCGTTCGGCAAGAGCTTCGCCTAAGGGAACCCCGGCGGATGGCCAACCTCAAGGAACTCAAGCTTCGGATCGCCTCGGTCAAATCGACCCAGAAGATCACCAAGGCGAAGCAGATGGTCGCAGCGGCCAAGCTGCGCAAGGCGCAGGCGGCCGCCGAGGCCGCACGCCCCTATGCGCAGCGCCTTGAGGGCGTGGTCGCGAGCCTCGCCGCCAAGGTGGGCAAGAGCGACAGCGCACCACGCCTGCTTGCCGGCACCGGCAAGTCGGACACGCACCTGCTGCTCGTCGCCAATGGCGACAAGGGCCTGTCGGGCGCATTCAACTCCAACATCGTGAAGGCTGCCGTCGCCAAGGCGCGCGAGTTGATCGCCGAGGGCAAGACGGTGAAGTTCTACCTCGTCGGCCGCAAGGGCCGCGCGGTGATCGGCCGGACCTTCCCGGCCAAGATCGTCGCGCAGTTCGACACCACCGACGTCCGCCAGCCGGGCTTCGGCGAAGCGCAGGCAATCGCGAAGGACGTGTCCGACCGCTATTTCGCCGGCGAGTTCGACGTCGCGCACCTCTTCTTCTCCACCTTCCGTTCGGCGCTGGCGCAGATCCCGACCGAACAGCAGATCATCCCCGTGGCGATCCCCGCCGGCGCGGATGCCGGGGCGGACGCGGCGGTCGAGTATGAACCCGACGAGGAAGCGATCCTCGCCGACCTTCTGCCGCGCAACATCGCGATCCAGATATTTAAGGCGCTGCTGGAGAACCAGGCCAGCGAACAGGGCGCCTCGATGACCGCGATGGACAATGCGACGCGCAACGCAGGCGACCTCATCAAGCGCCTGACCATCGAATATAACCGCAGCCGTCAGGCCGCGATCACCACCGAACTCGTCGAGATCATCTCGGGCGCCGAAGCGCTCTAAGGACACGAAGGCAAGGAAAGCAGAATGGCAACCGCCCCGACCACCGAGAAGCCCGCGCGCAAGCCCCGCGCGACCAAGGCCGCCGCGCCCAAGGCGGCCGGCTCGACCGCGACCGTGAAGCCCGCGACGACCAACAATGTCGGCCGCATCTCGCAGGTCATCGGCGCCGTCGTCGACGTGACCTTCGAAAACCAGCTTCCGGCGATCCTTTCGGCGCTGGAAACCGAGAATAACGGCACGCGCCTCGTCCTCGAGGTCGCCCAACATCTCGGCGAGAACACCGTCCGCACGATCGCGATGGACTCGACCGAGGGCCTGACCCGCGGCCAGAACGTCACTGATACCGGCGACCAGATCCGCGTCCCCGTCGGCCCCGCCACGCTTGGCCGCATCCTCAACGTCGTCGGCGAGCCGATCGACGAGCGCGGCCCGGTCGCGACCGACCTCAAGGCGCCGATCCATGCCAAGGCTCCGGAATTCGTCGACCAGTCGACCGAAGCCGCGATCCTCGTCACCGGCATCAAGGTCATCGACCTGCTCGCGCCTTATGCGAAGGGCGGCAAGATCGGCCTGTTCGGCGGCGCCGGCGTCGGCAAGACCGTGCTCATCCAGGAACTGATCAACAACATCGCGAAGGGCCATGGCGGCACCTCGGTGTTCGCCGGCGTCGGCGAGCGCACCCGCGAGGGTAACGATCTCTATCACGAGTTCCTCGACGCAGGCGTCATCGCCAAGGACGCCGACGGCAACGCGATCACCGACGGTTCGAAGGTGGCGCTGGTCTATGGCCAGATGAACGAGCCGCCGGGCGCCCGTGCCCGCGTCGCGCTGTCGGGCCTGACGATCGCCGAATATTTCCGCGACGTCGAAGGCCAGGACGTGCTGTTCTTCGTCGACAACATCTTCCGCTTCACCCAGGCGGGCGCCGAGGTGTCGGCGCTGCTCGGCCGCATTCCGTCGGCGGTGGGCTATCAGCCCACTCTGTCGACCGACATGGGCGCGCTGCAGGAACGCATCACCTCGACCAACAAGGGTTCGATCACCTCGGTGCAGGCCGTGTACGTCCCCGCGGACGACTTGACCGATCCGGCGCCGGCGACCTCGTTCGCGCACCTCGATGCGACGACCGTGCTCAATCGCGCCATCTCGGAACTCGGCATCTATCCGGCGGTCGATCCGCTCGATTCGACCAGCCGCGTCCTCGAGCCGCGCATCGTCGGCCAGGAGCATTACGAGACGGCGCGCGCCGTGCAGGCGACCCTGCAGAAGTACAAGTCGCTGCAGGACATCATCGCTATTCTCGGCATGGACGAGCTTTCGGAAGAAGATAAGCTGACCGTCAGCCGCGCGCGCAAGATCCAGCGCTTCCTGTCGCAGCCCTTCCACGTCGCCGAAGTGTTCACCGGCATCCCCGGCGCCTTCGTACAGATCGAGGACACCATCAAGTCGTTCAAGGCGGTGGTGAACGGCGACTATGATCACCTCCCCGAGGCGGCCTTCTACATGGTCGGCGGCATCGAGGAAGCGATCGCCAAGGCGCAGAAGCTGGCCGCCGAGGCCTAAGGCCAATTGACCCCTCCCGCTCGCGGGAGGGGAGAGAGAGTTGAGATGCTGCACTTCGAACTCGTCACGCCTGAAAAGCTCGTCCTCTCGCAGGAGGTCTATATGGTCACGGTGCCCGGCACCGAGGGCGATTTCGGCGTGTTCCAGGGCCATGCGCCCTTCATGTCGACCGTCCGCGACGGCGAGCTGAAAGTCTATGACAGCGCCGGCGCGCAGCCACGCACGATCCGCGTCGAAGGCGGCTTTGCCGAAGTCGGCGCGAACGGGCTGACCGTGCTCGCGGAGCGCGCCGAGGCCTGATCTTCCGCCCCTGTGGCGAATGAATGAAGGGGCGGTGCGCAAGCGCCGCCCTTTTCATTTGCGCCGGTAGCGCCAGCGCTGCGGCCTGCTGCCGTCGGCCATCGCTATCTCGGCAACCAGCATGTCGCCTTCGGGGCGATAGCGGATCCGCTGGGGATAATCGTTCGCCATGTTGATGAAGGTGGCGCCGCCGCCCGCCTCCGGGCTCCATGCGAACATCGTCCGGTTGACTCCGCGGGGTGCGGCGAAGAACGCCATCCGCACGACCGGACCATCCGTGGCCGGCGCATCGAGCATAATCTGCATCGTTTCCCAGAAGGCGAGCTTGCCGCCCTCCCCGCTCCGCGCGCTGCCAAGCATGATGCCCGCACGCGGCGCGGTCCAGCATTCCTCGGTCCAGCCATCGCCCTCGACCTGCTCCCAGCAGCCCGCCATCCAGCCGGGCAGCGCCGGTTTTTCGTCGGCCGCCCCGATCAGCATCGCCGCCGCCGCGATGATCGTCATCCTGCGCATTCCGCCCCCCCTGTTCCGGCGCCCGTCGACGCCGCGCCCCCGCTGATTAGCCATTTATCAAAGTTTCCGACCTATTCACTCAGTCGAATGGGCCCAGGTCCATGCGTAGGATTTTGAGGGGTAGGGAATGAGCGCATTCGGAAAACGCGGCGGAATCGGCACTGCCGGTGCCCGGCCTTCCTTCGGCGTTGCGCGGCCGATGCGCGGCGGCGCGGCGCCTGCTCCCGCTGAACCCGAAGGCGGCGCACAGTTTCCGCCGATCGAATCGCTCGATGCCCCGCAAGATGCGCCCGCGCCGCAGATGGACGCGATGGCCCGCCTCGCCAGCCGTCAGGATGCCTCGGCCGAAGCGACTCCGATCAAGGCCGAGGGCTTCGAGGCCTCGGTCCACCGCATCAAGGAGCAAGTGCTTCCCCGCCTGCTGGAGCGCGTCGATCCCGAAGCGGCGGCTTCGCTCAGCAAGGAAGAACTGGCCGAGGAATTCCACCCGATCATCGGCGAGGTTCTTGCCGAGCTGAAGTTGACGCTCAACCGTCGCGAGCAGTTCGCGCTCGAAAAGGTCCTGGTCGATGAGCTTCTCGGCCTCGGCCCGCTCGAGGAGCTGCTCTCGGACCCGGCGATCAGCGATATCATGGTCAACGGGCCCGAGCAGACCTACATCGAACGCAAGGGCAAGCTGGAGCTGGCGAGCATCCAGTTCCGCGATGAGGAGCATCTGCTCCAGGTCGCCCAGCGCATCGTCAATCAGGTCGGCCGCCGCGTCGACCAGACCACGCCGCTCGCCGACGCCCGCCTGAAGGACGGCAGCCGCGTAAACGTCATCATCCCGCCGCTGTCGCTGCGCGGCACCGCCATCTCGATCCGTAAATTCTCGGCCAAGCCGATCACGCTCGACATGATGGCGGGCGGCGGCTCGATGTCGACCAAGATGGCGACCGCGCTGAAGGTCGCTGGCGCCTGCCGTTTCAACATCGTCATCTCGGGCGGCACCGGCTCGGGCAAGACGACGATGCTCAACGCGCTGTCGAAGATGATCGACCCCGGCGAGCGCGTGCTGACCATCGAGGACGCGGCCGAACTCCGGCTGCAGCAGCCGCACTGGCTGCCGCTCGAAACCCGCCCTGCCAACCTCGAAGGCCAGGGCGCGATCACCATCCGCGATCTCGTCATCAACGCGCTGCGTATGCGCCCGGATCGCATCATCCTGGGCGAAATTCGCGGATCGGAATGTTTCGATCTGCTCGCCGCGATGAACACGGGCCACGACGGCTCAATGGCCACGCTCCACTCCAACAGCCCGCGCGAAGCGCTGGCGCGTATGGAGAACATGGTGATGATGTCCGACATCAAGGTGCCGAAGGAAGCCATTTCGCGCCAGATCGCCGACTCGGTCGATCTCATCGTGCAGGTGAAGCGCCTTCGCGATGGTTCGCGCCGCGTAACCAACATCACCGAAGTGATCGGTATGGAAGGCCCGGTGATCGTCACGCAGGAACTCTTCAAGTTCGAGTATCTGGACGAAAGCGCCGACGGCAAGATCATCGGCGAATATCGTTCGATGGGCCTGCGCCCCTACACGCTTGAAAAGGCCAAGCAGTACGGCTTCGATCAGGCCTTCCTCGAAGCCTGCCTGTAATCCCCCCAAGCCGGCGCACGACCGTGACGGACTGCGCCGACCGGACGACCCGCCGCGCGCTCGCCGCTCTTCTCGTGGCGGCGGCGACGCTGCGCCTGCTCGTGCTGGCTGCGCCGACGATGGCGCATCCCGACGAGATATTCCAATATCTCGAACAGGCGCATCGCCTCGCCTTCGGGTGGGGGATCATGACGTGGGAACAGCGCTACGGGATGCGCGGCGCGCTCCTGCCGCTGCTGCTTTCGCTGCCCATGCGGATCGGCGCGTGGATCGCTCCTTCGGGCAATCTCTACCTGCTTCTTCCCAAGATCGCGATGGCCGCGCTTTCGCTGAGCATCGTGCCGGCGGCCTTCGCAATCGGCGACCGCATGGGGCGCTTCCACGCATTCGTTGCGGCCGTCGTCGCCGCCATCTGGTTCGAGCTCGTCTATTATGGCGGGCATGTGCTGAGCGAGGCTGCGGCGACCGCTCTCGTCCTGCCCGCCGCCGCCCTGATGCTCGATCCCGCGCGTCGCGAACGCCTCGTGCTGGCCGGCGCGCTGCTCGGCCTCGCGGCGATCATGCGCTTCCAATATCTGCCGGCCATCGCGACGCTCGTCCTGCTGAGCGCGGGGCTGCAGTGGCGCGCGCGCTGGCTGCCGCTCGTCGCGGGCGGCATCGCCGCGCTCGCGGCGGGCGCCATCGCCGATGCCGCCGCCGGCCAGATGCCTTTCCACTGGCTTGCCGAGAATGTGCGCCAGAACCTGCTGCTCGATCGCGCGGCGGACTATGGCGTCTCGGGCTGGGGCGGCTATCTGGCGATGATCGTGCGTAACTGGGGCCTCTGGTTCGTCCCCGCCTTCCTTTTCCTCCAGCCGACGCTGCGCCGCTATCGTCCGCTGCTGTGGATGGCGATCGTCAACCTCGCCTTCCACAGCCTGATCGGCCACAAGGAATATCGCTTCATCCTGCTGAGCATGGCCGTGCTGGTGATCCTCGGCGCGATCGGCTCTGCCGAGCTGGCGAGGCGGCTCGCTGATCGATTGCCGCCGCATGCCGGCCGCTTGGTTCCAGCAGCCCTGCTCCTGCTCTGGGCCGGCGCGTCTGCCTCGCTGGCCGCGCGTCCGTCCTGGCTGCCGCGCTGGACGGCTTTCTCTGCCGGGCTCGATACCGCGCGTGCGGTCCGGACCACGCCGGGCATCTGCGGCGTCGCGCTCTATGATCTCGATTTCTGGGAAGGCGGCGGATATGCCTACATGCATCGAAAGCTACCGCTCTACCTGGCCCGCTCCTCGGTCGATATCGGTCCGTTGCCGCCGCTGGAGCATAGCGCGAAGGGCTTCAACGCGATGCTCGCCCCGGCGGACGACGCCATCGCCCTTCCGCGCGATTTCGCGCGACGGGCCTGCTTCAGCGCCCCCGGCAGCGGGCGCGGCTCGGGGCGCGCCTACGGCGTGCGCAGCATCTGCCTGTTCGTCCGGCCGGGTCCATGCGCGCCCGAAGCGGCGCGGGAGATCGAGTTGCAGCGCATACTCGAACGCCTCGACATTTGAAAATCCGCCGCCGGCTCGGGAAAGCCGACGGCGCAGTCGATCGGGACATGAAAGAGGTCAGGTCAGGCGAGCACTGATCCCACGGAGCGACGGCGGCGACGGATCATCGTGCCGACCATCGCGAAACCGCCGATCATCATTGCCCAGGTCGCGGGCTCGGGCACGGCGTTGAGGCGCATGCCGACGTCGGTCGATCCGCTCGTCGCCTTGCCGCCATTGCCATAACCGAACGGGTTGAGGCGCGAGGCGTTGAGCACCAGCCCATAGAAACCGCCGCCGCCAAGGCCGAGATTGAAGTCGCCGCCACGATCGGTGGTGAAGGAAATCCCGCCGAAATCGACATAGGGCTGGGCGTTGCGATAAAGCAGGTTGCTTGCGCCAGCATAGGAAGACAGCGCGGTGATCGTGAACGGCCCCGCGCCGATCTCGCTGTCATAGATCGTGCCGGTCACGCGCGTGACGGTCGACACGTTGTTATTGTCGGCAGTATAAATCAATCCGCTGCCCGATACATTCGTTCCCGTGAACGAGAACAGAAACGTCGCCGCGTTCGCTGGAGCTACCGCAAGAGCAGCCAAAGCAACGCCGGAGAAAAGTTTTAACATTTCAACGCTACCCCTCTATCGACGACTCCATTTTGTCCGATGGGGTCGTGAAATCGATTAGCTCCTCGAACGGTTATCGACTCCTTAAAACTAACATTCTCTTACAATTACATATCCGAAAGGATGACCGATTTCCCGCCGCCTCCGGGAGGCGACATGCGGCCTGCGGCAAGCTATCAATCCGGCCGGTCAACCGACTGGAGGATGTATGAAGCGCACCACATTGATCGCCGCCGCGCTTGTCGCGGCCGGCGCCCCTGCAACCACAGCCCTGATCGCGCAAAGCCATGCCGGGCATGACATGAGCGCCCATGCCGCGCTCGCCAGGGCGATCGCCGATCCCGGCCGCAGCGAAGCCAATCGCGCGCGCGACAAATATCGCCATCCGATGGAAACGCTGAGCTTCTTCGGGGTGAAACCCGGCGACAGCGTCGTCGAACTGCTACCGGGCGGCGGCTGGTATACCGAGATACTGGCGCCCTATCTCGCGGCGCAGGGCAAGCTCTACGATGCCATGCCTGCGGGGGCGGGGCAGGATCGGTTCAGGACGAAGCTGGCGGCGACGCCGTCATGGTCGAAGGTCGCTGTCGTCGATCTGCCGGCACCGGCCGATCAGGTTCCCGACAACAGCGTCGATGTCGTGCTGACCTTCCGCAACATCCACAACCTCACCATCCCGGGCAAGGGCGAGGATGCGCGCGTCTTCGCCAGCGCCTTCCGCATGCTCAAGCCCGGCGGCACGCTCGGCGTGGTCGAGCACCGGCTACCTGAATCCATGGATACCGCGCTGGAAGCCAAGAGCGGCTATCTGAAGGTCTCGACCGTGCGACGCATCGTCGAGGCGGCCGGCTTCGAATATGTCGGCGCGTCGGACGTGAACGCCAACCCGAAGGACACGCACGACTATCCCAAGGGCGTATGGACCTTGCCCCCAACCTATACGGAAGGCGACAAGGACCGCGCCAAATATGCCGCGATCGGCGAAAGCGACCGCATGACGCTCAAATTCCGCAAGCCGCTGAAATAGGCGACGCCACGATCGTCATCCCGGCCCCGAGCCGGGGTGGCGGCTGGAGAAAGACTCCGCTGTCCTACACCATGCCGGCGATACTATGATGATCTCCGGCGCACTCCGCCTCGCTCTTTGACATCGCCCGAACTCCGAAGTTGAGAAAAGCGCTCCAGCCTCTCAACTTTGTCAACTTCCAAGGGTAAGAATCGCGCTTTTCCGCCATTCCCTACCGCGACCATCGTCACGCTGCCCACGCCGTCATTGCGAGCATAGCGAAGCAATCCAGACGATGCCCCGGCACCCGCTGGATTGCTTCGCTATGCTCGCAATGACGAAAAGGACGACGGACGCGAAGGCGCTCAGCCCAGCTTGTCGACCTTCGATTGCAGGTCGGCGAGCTGCGCCTTCAGCTTGGCGATCTCGTCGTCCTTCGTTTCGGCGGCAACGGCCCCGCCGACGCGCGGCTTGAACGCGCTCGTCGCCGCCTCGAACATTTCCATGTTGCGCTTGGCGATCTCGGCGAAGGGGCCGGTGGCAAAGGCGCCTTTCATCGCGTCATGGAACTGCGCCTGGTTGCGGCGGAAGGCTTCCATCGAGGCTTCGAGATATTTGGGGACCATCGCCTGCATCGAATCGCCGTACATGGAGATGAGCTGGCGGAGGAAGTTGACCGGCAGCATCGACTCGCCGCGCGCTTCCTCGTCCATGATGATCTGGGTCAGCACCGCGTGGGTGATGTCCTCGTCGGTCTTGGCGTCGAGGACCTTGAATTCACGCCCCTCGCGCGTCATCGCGGCGAGATGCTCGAGCGTGATGTAGCTCGACGTGTCGGTATTGTAGAGGCGCCGATTGGCGTATTTCTTGATGATGACGACGTCCGAGTCGCCCGAACGAGTTTTTGCCATGCCGCTGCCCCACTTATCTGATGCTGCAGGCGTAGCATCATTCGATGATGCACCGCAACACGGCCCACGCCCTTTACCCCTGTTTCTCGACCTGTTGCGCAGCGAGACTGCAACATCCTCCGAACGCCGCGCCGCAGCGCTCGGGGGGCTTGCCGCCTATCAGTCCGCTCCCCGCCCGCCGGCGCGCGCCGGCCGCCCGGTCGCGGCGCAGGCCGGGCGCGCGCGGCTGATCGATTTCGGCGGCTCGGGCGCCCCCTTGCTGCTCGTCCCATCGCTGATCAATCCGCCGCATATTCTGGACCTTGCCGAGGATCGCTCGCTCGCCGCATGGCTGGCCACGCAGGGCTTCCGCCCGCTGCTGCTCGACTGGGGAACGCCGACGCCCGAAGAGTCCGGGCTCGACATCGCCGGCCATATCGAAACACTGCTGCTGCCGCTGATCGATGCGATCGGCGAGCCGCCGCTGCTGCTCGGCTACTGCCTCGGCGGAACGATGGCGATGGCGGCGGCGATGCTGCGCCCGGTGCGCGGCCTCGCGCTCGTTGCTGCGCCTTTCCATTTCGGCGGCTTCGGCGATGCTGCGCGCGCCGATATCGCGGCGCTGTGGCAAGCCGCGCGTCTGCCTGCCGAGGCGATGGGGCTGGTGCCGATGGAAGTGCTGCAGTCCGGCTTCTGGCGGCTCGATCCGGCGCGCACGATCGGCAAATATGAGGATTTCGGGCGGCTCGACCCCGACAGCGATCAGGCGCGCGCTTTCGTGACGCTGGAAGACTGGGCCAATGACGGCGCGCCCCTCACCCTCGCCGCGGGGCGCGAGCTGATGGAGGATTTCGTCGGCCGCGACACGCCGGGAACCGGCCGGTGGAGCGTGGGCGGTGTGACGATCGATCCGGCCGCCCTTGCCTGTCCCGCGATCGACATCATCTCGCTCAGCGACCGCATCGTCCCCGCCGCCTCCGCCGCCGCCCTGCCCGATCGCATGATGCTGGGCGCCGGCCATGTCGGCATGATCGTCGGCGGCCGCGCCCGCGCGCAATTGTGGGAGCCGTTGGCGGCATGGCTTTCGCGCGCCGCTGCCGCCTGATATTGCACCGCGGAAAATATGTTGAGGAGCATCCAATGTCTGATGTCGTGATCACTGCCGCGAAGCGCACCCCGGTCGGCAGCTTCCTGGGTTCGTTCGCCGCGACTCCCGCGCATGAGCTGGGCCGCGTGGCGATCGAGGCCGCGCTGGCGCAGGCCGGCATCGCGGGCGAGGAAGTATCGGAAGTGATTCTCGGCCAGGTGCTCACCGCCGCGCAGGGCCAGAACCCGGCGCGTCAGGCATCGATCGCGGCAGGTGTGCCCAAGGAGATTCCCGCCTGGGGCGTCAATCAGGTCTGCGGATCGGGTCTGCGCGCAGTGGCCCTCGCTGCGCAGGCGATCATCTCGGGCGACGCGAAGATCATGGTCGCCGGCGGACAGGAGAGCATGTCACTCGCCAACCATGCGCAGAACCTGCGTGGCGGCACCAAGATGGGCGCGGTCGAGCTGGTCGACACGATGATCAAGGACGGCCTGACCGACGTCTTCAACAATTATCACATGGGCATCACCGCCGAAAATCTGGCGGAGCAGTATCAGATCAGCCGCGAGGCGCAGGACGCCTTCGCCGTGCGCTCGCAGAACCTCGCTTCCGCCGCCCGCGCCGCCGGCCGCTTCAAGGACGAGATCGCGCCCGTCACGATCAAGACGCGCAAGGGCGAGACGGTGGTCGATACCGACGAGTTCATCCGCGACGGCGTGACGGTCGAGAGCATTGCGGGGCTGCGCCCGGCGTTCAAGAAGGACGGCACCGTCACCGCCGCCAACGCTTCGGGGCTCAACGACGGCGCGGCGGCGCTGGTGCTGATGACCGCCGACGAGGCTGCGAAGCGCGGCGCGAAGGTGCTGGCGCGCATCGCCGGCTGGGCCTCGGCCGGCGTCGACCCCTCGATCATGGGCATCGGCCCGGTGCCGGCAAGCCGCCGCGCGCTGGAGAAGGCGGGCTGGAGCATCGCCGATCTCGACCTCATCGAAGCCAACGAAGCCTTTGCGGCGCAGGCGCTGGCCGTCGGCAAGGAGCTGGGCTGGGATGCCGACAAGGTCAATGTGAACGGCGGCGCGATTGCGATCGGCCACCCGATCGGCGCGAGCGGCGCGCGCGTGCTGACCACGCTGATCTACGAGATGGAAAAGCGCGACGCGAAGAAGGGCCTCGCTACGTTGTGCATCGGCGGCGGCATGGGCGTCGCACTCTGCATCGAGCGCTGAGCCGCTGAGACTAAAGCGGCACCGGCCCTCTCCCCCACCCGGCCTCCCATCCAGGATATGCTATGGGAGGCCGGGTGGGGGAT